>DAOLCW010000281.1:0-1004 GCA_035327665.1 Kiritimatiellia bacterium | reverse complement strand
ACCTCCGGGATCGCTACGACATGGTGATTGCCGGAAGCGATCAGGTCTGGAATCCAACCTGGCTCGAACCGCTTGCCGGGAGCGACCTGTTTTATCCGCTGGCTTTTGCCGGCGATCACACCCGCCGGATTGCCTATGCGGCCAGCTTCGGCCATCGTTCCCCGGAAACCATTCCGACGGCCTGGCGTAAAATTTTTCGGGAGCGCTTGCCGGCATTCGAGGCGATCAGTGTCCGGGAACCTTCGGGCGTCGGGTTGGTTCATGCGCTGTGCGGGCGCGAGGATGCCGTTCCGGTTGGCGACCCGACGCTCTTGCTCTCCGCGGATCGCTACGATGCCTTGGCTCAACCGCCTCGGGCCGCGCGGCCGTTTGTTTTTGTATTTGCCTTGCACGGGCAGGAGGAGGCCGCGTGGCCATCCGGATGGGCCCGGGCTAAAGCCCTAGGCCTCGCGGTTCATGGCTGCCGGCTTCATCCCGCGCAGTGGAGCCCGGGCAACCTGACGCCTTCCCCCGGGCAATGGCTCGGCTGGATTCGCCAGGCCGACCTGGTCGTTACCAACTCTTTTCACGGGATTATTTTCTGCCTGCTGTTTCATACCCCGTTTATTGCCCTCGCGGTAAAAGGGGAAGCCGCGACCATGAACAGCCGGGTCGCCGAGTTGTTGGCCCTGGTCGGGTTATCCAACCGGTTCATGGATGAGGACCAGGCCTCCTCGGCGCAGCCGCTTGACTCCATTGACTGGCCCGGCGTGGACACCGCGCTCCATGGCTTGCGCGCAAAATCCCAGGCTTTTCTTGGCTCAATCAATGGGCTGTTGCGCTCCTCGGCGGAGACGATTTCATGACCCCCAAAACGCCTCGCCCGGTCATCGCCGGCTTTTCCTTCGCCCACCACGGCCGCTATTCGTCATTCTTCCGGCTTATGGCCTACCTCGAGGATTGCGAGCGTTACAACCTCACGCCGCCGATTCAGCGGTTGATTCCCAAAGAATACGTCCGGCGTT
>DAOLCW010000280.1:0-1013 GCA_035327665.1 Kiritimatiellia bacterium | reverse complement strand
TTTTTCCATTTGCGATCCAGGGCGCCGGGCATGAACACTCCGTCAAACCCCGCTTCCACATCCATCCGGTGCAAATTGCAAACCTTGTTAATATGTTTGTGCAAATCGGGAATCAGTTTTTCTGGTAGCGGCAATGTGCGGTCTTTCCTTCCTTTACCATCGTGCACGGTGAGGATTGAAGCGTCAAAATTGATACATCCGACCCGAAGGTTAAGAGCCTCAAACAAGCGCAACCCACAGCCATACAGGAGGCTGGTCACCAGATCGTGAGGGTAAGGCAGAGCCTGAATGACACGGTCCACCTCCTCTCTTGAAAGTACAACCGGAATATAGCGTGTGCGACGCGCCCTCACGACATTGTCTTCAAGGTTATAATCCACCTTCAGTATATGGCGATATACAAACAACAGGGCATTAAATGCCTGGTTTTGAGTGGATGCGACCACTTTTTGACACGTCGCGAGATGGGTCAAAAAACGCCGGGCATCATCAGCCCCGATTGAATCGGGGGGTTTACTTTTCAAAAACGCCTGAAACTGTTCGGTCCAGATACGATAGGCGGCCAGTGTTTTAGGGGAATACTGCCGGATTCGGATCTCTTCCTTCAGTTGTTTATAAATGGAGATCCATGCCTGCTCTGAAAAAGTCGCGTGTGATCCCGGCCCCTGATTGGCTGGCCAGTTTTATACTGTTTCATAATAAATTGAAATGCTGTGCACCGCTTGTTCCTGCTGGGCACCTGATTGATTTTTTGAAGCCAGCTTTTGAAGAAAATCCTGTAATGAATCGGGATCTCTGGGTGGATGACGGTATTTCAAACAAAAATCCAGATAATACATCAGCCATTTCCGATAATGCACATGCGCGGCAGGAGGAACAGCCGCCCTCACCAGAGATTCTGAAAAAGCGGGCAAAAGCACGGCTGGTATCTGTTTCATATAAAACTCCTGTAAATTGGTGGCTTGCGTGATAACCGGCTGTATATCATGCTCTTTATGAACTGATTACGCAAC
>DAOLCW010000279.1:0-1046 GCA_035327665.1 Kiritimatiellia bacterium | reverse complement strand
GTGAACCTCTCCGGCGCGGTGCGCCCGGTGCTTCGTTTCCGGGATCAACACCGGTTGGCGGTGAACGATTACGGGTACGTGGAACTATCCGCGCCGGGGCGCACCACGCATCGCCTGCACGGCGTATTCGGTGCGCGGACCAACTGGCAGGAGCAGGTCATCGACTTATCCCATTACAAAGGCAGCGCCAACGTCCAGATTACCTTCCGGCTGACCACCGATGGCAGTGGCGTGGACGAAGGCTGGAAGATCGACGATGTGGTGGTGACGGATGAGGGTTCGCCTTTGCTGCCCTTGCCGTTCGTGGAGGACTTTGCGGACATGAGCCGCTGGGTGGAGACCTCGCGTTGGGCGGCCGTGGATGGCAATGCCCGGGATACGCTGGAGCGGATCACCCCGGAAACGTATTCGATGCTGAACCTCAATGCCGACTTCAACCTGAGCGCGATAACCAATCCGGTCATGACCGCGTGGGTAAAGGGGTTCCTCGGGCACTATTCGCGGATCGCGTTGCATGTATCGGCCAACGGGGGATCGGATTGGACGGAGGTGTGGGCGCGAAGCACCGAGGGCGGGAATTTCAGCAACGACTGGCAGCGGATCCAGGTGCCGCTGAGCGCCTACAAGTCCTCCAACTTCCGGGTGCGCTGGCAGTTCAATTCGTATTACGGCTACTTTGCCGATGCCGATGTCTACATCGACAAGCTGACCATCGCCGAGGCCCCAAGCGGGGTGGGGGTGTTGCCGCCGGTTCCCGCGCTGAAGTCGGCGCAGATCACTTGGAGCCCAAGTTCGCTCGGCGACGCGTTCCAGGCCTACCGGGTGTGGCGTTCACCGGACACCAATCCCAATAACGGCAACGACATCGTGGTCGGGGTGGTGACCAACGAGGCAACCACCAGCTTCGTCGACACCGGCCTGTCCATCGGTGCGACCTATTACTACTGGGTGTTTGCCTGCGACACCAACGACATCTGGACGCTGTCCACCAACTTTGTTGCGGTGACCACCGTTCCGGTCATCCTGCCGTTCTCGGACAGCTTTAA
>DAOLCW010000278.1:0-1057 GCA_035327665.1 Kiritimatiellia bacterium | reverse complement strand
GGCCGGTCCCTCCTCATCCTCGACCCCCGCCGGCTTGACCGGCGGGTGAAGGAGTTCATCGTTCGAATTGCCTATCACGACCACTTTTCGTACTCTCCGACTATGAGCATGGTCATCATTCCTCACCTTTACTACAGTTGGTCAGGCTGGCCAACCGAAGGCGCGAAGTTCCCGCCCGAGCCCGATGCCGAGTGGTGGAATGATCTCCAGACCGCCTATCAGCCCGACAAGATCAAGCTGATGGCCAAGGTGTGGAAGGAGGATTCAGTCCAACTGACATTTTCCGTCGATCCCGACACGTCGCCGGTCTTTTTTACAGCCCGGGTCAAAGGGAGGCTTCAACATGCCCTTCGGGCCATGGGAACCCCCGTAGCCTTCAGCCGCAAGGTCGCCATGCGCTCCCTCGGCAAGAACGATACGACCGTGGTCGAGAACTATTTGCGGGATCAATTGGAAAAGGAGTCGTTTGTCGATCTTCGTTACGAGCAACGCCTCGCGGCGGCGGCCTATGAGAACGAGGCCTTGGACCTTTCCCTGCCCCGGGAAACCAACAGTGGCCGCTACTGGTACAACCTTCATCTCGTGGCCACGACCATCGGGCGGTATCGGCTGAGCCATCCCGGATTGATCGGCGGGATGTCCGGGGCAATGCAAGTCTGGGCCCGGGTCCATGGGCATCAGTTGCGTTCGCTGGCGGTCATGCCCGACCACCTGCACTTCGCGATTCGAGGGAACATCGAGAATAGCCCGAGCCTGATCGCCGAGACGCTCTGGAGCGCCCTGCATCGTCATATGCAGGGCGTGGTCTACAGCGACCGGATGTATGCCGGAACGTTTTCGGAATATTCGCTTCATGCGGTGAGAGGGATGTTTGGACGGAGTGGCGGAGGCTGAACTTCCGCTCCTGCCGGGTGAACCGGCAGGGGGCGTGGTGGGGTGGGCGCAGGCGGGGGGAGCGCTGAATTTTGCCACCGGCGGGGTAAACCCGCCGGGAGGCTGGGATGGGATGGGCGCAGGCGGGGGGAGCGCTGAATTTTGCCCCCGGCGGGATGAACCC
>DAOLCW010000277.1:0-1058 GCA_035327665.1 Kiritimatiellia bacterium | reverse complement strand
CCCGACCACCCCATCAACCTCATCGCCCTCAACGCCGAACAAATCCCCTACGCCATCGCCGAATTCGACCCCTCCTACTTTCAATCCCGCTACAACATCGCCGTCTGGAACTGGGAACTCCCCCACCTCCCCGAAACCTGGCTCGACTCCACCCGCTACCTCAACGAAATCTGGGCCCCCTCCGCCTTCTGCCACGAAGCCTTCAGCCAACGCCTCCACCTCCCCGTCGTCCGAATGCCCTACGCCATCGACATCCACCCCGACCCCGCCATCACCCGCCACACCTTAAATCTCCCCCCCGACCCCTTCCTCTTCCTCTTCATGTTCGACGTCCTCTCCGTCCCCGAACGCAAAAACCCCCTCGGCCTCATCCACGCCTTCCTCGAAGCCGCCCCCGCCTTCAACCGCCCCGCCACCCTCGTCCTCAAAATGATCAACGCCGACAAAGACACCCCCACCCTTCGCGCCGTCCGCCAAGCCGCCGCCACCCACCCCAACATCCTCCTCATCGACCGCTACCTCACCCGCCCCCAGCTCAACGGCCTCTTCAACGTCGTCGACGCCTACGCCTCCCTCCATCGTTCCGAAGGCTTTGGCCTCACCCTCGCCGAATCCATGGCCCTCGCCAAACCCGTCCTCGGCACCGCCTGGTCCTCCACCCTCGACTTCATGACCCCCCGCAACTCCTACCTCGTCGACTACACCCTCACCGAACTCGACCGCGACTACGGCCCCTACAAAAAAGGCCAGGTCTGGGCCGAACCCGACCTCCATCACGCCGCCACCCTCCTCGCCGACATCGTCAACCACCCTCAAGAAGCCGCCGCCCGCGCCCGGCGCGCCCAAGCCGACATCCAAACCAACTACTCCCCAACCGTCATTGGCCAACGCATCCGCTCCCGCCTTACCCACATCCTCCAAACCACCTGATCCCGCGCCATTGCGCACCTTGCCATCGTCGCCAATGTGATCGTTGTGTTGTCGGAGCGGTTATCGGGAATTTTACCAATCCCTACTACTTTATGGTATAAAGAAACGTTTCTTTCCGCAATTTGGAG
>DAOLCW010000276.1:0-1069 GCA_035327665.1 Kiritimatiellia bacterium | reverse complement strand
AACTTTCGCCACTTCCATAGTTTTTCAGAACCATTTGGCGTATTAGTCCCTCTAATTGTTTTAATACTCCCAGGTCTAACTAGAATTATAGCTTTTACGCAACAAAGGTTTTCGACAGGAGTATTTTTTTGTTCACGGATTAATGTTCTATTATGAAGAAGCCCGCTTACACCATTGGAGTTGACGTCTCTAAAACCACCTTGGATATTCATTGCCTGGAGGTAAATGAACACTTAAAAATTAGCAATGATAGTGTTGGCTTTAAAGTGTTTTTAAAGTTTTGCAAAGAGCATGCTGTTGACTTAATGGATAGCTTAGTAGTGCTGGAATATACTGGTGGCTATGAGTATAAGTGGATCCAGTTCTGCAACACAAAGCACATTCCATACGTACGCATTCCAGGCCTCGCCATAAAAAGGTCATTAGGTATTACACGCGGCAAAAATGACAGAATTGATGCTGCAAGAATAGCTTGTTATGGCGATGAGAAATATAAGCAACTGGAGCCTGAAAAGCCTTTGAATACAAGCATTCTAAAGTTAAAAGAACTAATCACCTTCAGGAAAAGACTAGTACGGGAAAATGCAGGCTATAAGGCATCCATACAAGAGAGAATTCATATGTATGAAGTAGGCAAAGCCGATGTAATTATCAGAATGTTGGAGAAAAAGTTGAAAATGAATGAGGATATCCTGCCTTTGATTGAAGCAGGCATTGAAGAACTATTTGTAGCTGATGAAGCTTTAATGACCAATTATGCCCTCATTACCTCTATTAAAGGGATTGGTAAAGTAAATGCCTGGATGACAATTGCTTATACTGAAAACTTTACCAGTTTTCTGAATGCACGAAGCTATGCAGTGTATGTGGGTGTAATACCTTTTGACTATAGTAGCGGAACCAGTATAAGGGGCAAAAGAAGGGTAAGCAAATTAGCGAATAAAGAGTTGAAACAGGAGCTTAACCAGGCGGCAAAATCAGCTATTATGTGGAATACAGAATTGAAAGCTTATGCCAATAGAAAGTTGGCCAATAAGCCCTACGGAATAATACTAAACAACGTTAAATT
>DAOLCW010000275.1:0-1079 GCA_035327665.1 Kiritimatiellia bacterium | reverse complement strand
GTCGTTGGATGGAAGAAGAACGATGCTGACGGTTGATAAATTGCGAGCTAAGCCGAAAGGCAGAAACCTCCCCCATGTGGTACTCCTTGGTGCCGGAGCTAGTCGAGCCGCGTTTCCCGGCGGTGACAAAAATGGGAAACTAGTTCCCCTCTTAAATGACATCCCACAAATTCTAGGTGATGAATGGTATGATCTTATTGAATATTCAAAAGCACCGGTGGGTAATTTTGAAAAACAGTATTCATGGCTCATCAAACAAAATGCGTTTCAACAAGAATTAGCCGCAATTGAGTCGCTGATTGAAGATTACTTTACAGACCTTGATCTACCAGATCATCCGACTATATATGACTACCTCGTTATGGGATTACGGCCGAAGGACGTAATTGCGACATTCAATTGGGACCCCTTTTTGCTTTTGTCGCACATCAGAAATCGAAAAATAAAGAAGCTTCCTGAAATTAGATTCTTACATGGCAGCGTTAATTTCACAACCTGCGCGGAGCATGATGTTCTAGGTACTTATCAGGAAAAATGCCCACACTGTAATTGCCTACTATCAAAGCCGAAAATGTTTTTTCCAGATGGCGAAAAAGATTATGCGCAAAACCGGTTCATTTATCGCGAATGGACATATGTAACTGATGCTTTAAAACAAGCATTTCATTTGACGATATTTGGATATTCGGGACCAGATACTGACTACAAAGCACGTCAATTGCTACTAGAAGGTTGGTCTCAAACACCATTACGTGATATCAGTCACGTTGAAATAATTGATGTCAAAGACTACAAATCGCTGTCTGATTGTTGGCGCGAGTACGTTCCATTCGCTCACGAGATGATTCTATCTGAATTCTGGCAAAGTACAATCGCACTTTGGCCCAGACGAACTGAACAATACAAAATTGCAGCATCAATATATGGAATCCCATCAGAATTCTTGGGCCCCTTTAGGACCGAATCGTTAACCGAATTACAAGATTGGTTCATGGAAATAGCTGAGGCTGAGTAATAATCATCCAACATGTGCCTCCAGTGCAGCCCCGAAGCGGGGCGCACTGAGGCTTGTCGTTCGC
>DAOLCW010000274.1:0-1098 GCA_035327665.1 Kiritimatiellia bacterium | reverse complement strand
GAGTTGGACCCCGAGCAGGTAAAGGATTATCTGTACGGGCTTCAGCAGCGCAGCAAAACTCCTTCACAAACCTATTTTAAGCATACCGTTTACGGCCTCCGTTTTTTACTTAAAAGCCTGGGTTTACCGTACGATTACCTGCATTTGCCCGAAATTCAGAAAAGCAATAAGCTGCCCGTGGTACTGAGCAAACAGGAAGTGTGGCAGTTGCTAATGCATGCCCCGTTACTAAAGCATAAAGTGCTCATTGGCCTGCTGTATGGTTGTGGCTTGCGCTGCATGGAAGTACGCAATATCCGCCTGGGGCATCTATGTTTTTACCGCAGGGTGCTGCATGTGGTACAATCCAAGGGCAACAAAGACCGTATAGTGCCTTTGAGTGAACATTTGCTGCGTGGCCTACGGGCCTATATAGATGCGGAACGCCCCAGCGACTACTTATTTAATGGGCAGCCCCAAGGGCGCGGCGGGGGCGACTTTGATAGCCGCTACAGCCAGCGCGGGGTACAGTGGGCCGTAAAAGAAGCGGCCAAAAGGGCCGGCATTCTGAAAGAGGTGAGTGTGCATACCCTGCGGCACAGCTACGCTACCCATCTGCTGGAGGATGGCCTTGATATCATCAGTGTTCGCGACCTGCTGGGGCATGAGAACATTGAAACCACCATGGTGTATCTGCATATAGCTCGCTTAGATAAAGTAAATGTTTTCAGCCCGCTGGATACCCTGTTTGCCCAATGCGCACCCAAAACGAAGTAGCCCATGTACTGCGGACGCTGGGGGCCGGTATAGAAGCCTTGGGCCTTAGTACCTACCAGCTGCGCCACTTGCGGGCCATACGGGATTGCCGCACGGCGGCACTAGGGGGACACCTGGATAAGTGCAACGATTGCCAGGCGGTACATATCAGCTACAATAGCTGCCGCAACCGGCACTGCCCTAAGTGCCAGGGGCACAAACGCCACCAGTGGATGCAGGCGCGCATCAGGGAGTTACTGCCGGTACCCTACTTTCATGTGGTATTTACCCTGCCACAGGAGCTATGTCCGCTGGCCCTGCATGCACCCCGCCAGGTGTATAAGGCGCTCTTTGATGCAAGCT
>DAOLCW010000273.1:0-1130 GCA_035327665.1 Kiritimatiellia bacterium | reverse complement strand
CGACGGGTGACAAGAAAGCTTGTTCTTGTGGAAGCTTCTTCCACTGATAAGGATGGCGATGTTGATTCCAGTAGGCAAGTGCATCATACAAGGCCTGAGTGAGTTCATCAACCGTCTCAAAACGACGCCCTTTGAGGGCGAGCGAGCGCAGTTGCTTCCACCAGGGTTCAATCAGGTTGAGCCAACAGGCATACTTGGGAATGAACTGCACCTGGATTTCCGGCCAGGCAGCCAGCGCCAGACGAGTCTGACGACCGCTGTGGATGCTCAAGTTGTCCTCAATAATCAGCCACCGTTCGGCCGGGAAGACAGCCATCATCTGTTCGAGCAACTGGATATGACCGGCACTGTCTCGTCTCGGGGTGACGACGAGGGTGGCTTCGCCGGTAGCAGGCTCAAACGCGCCCTGGACCCACACCTTGCCTCGCCGTCCGTAGTCGGGCTCGAAGGTGGCTCGGGTCGGGCCGTCATGCCACTCGTGCCCCGGATAGGTCTTGACCGCCAGCGGTCCCAGTTCATCGATGCAGATCACCCGTACGTTCGCGGGTGGGTCGACGTAGGCCCGGAGGATGGCCCCCTTTTTTCCACGAAGTCGGGGTCGTGTTGCGCCGGATCTCGAAACCAACTTTGTTGCCGCTTCCAGCGCAAACCCTCGTGTTCCACCCATTCCCAGATGGTGGAATCCGACAGGTGGATGCCTTCTTGTTCGGCAAAGGCCGCTTGCAGTCGCGCCAGGGTCCACAGGTTGAAGGTGTGGCCCAACGTGCGCGGTTTCTGCAACGCCAGGTTGATCAGTTTGCTGCGCACGCGCTCATCATGGCTGACGGGTCGGCCTGATCGAGCTTCGTCTGCCAGCCCAGCTACGCCCTGTTCATTGAAGCGCTTCACCCACTTCGGGCCGATGGCCTTGCTCACACCGGCTCGCAACCCCGCATCGGTACTCGATAACGTCGGCTCCTGGATCAGGCTCCAGATGATGCGCGCCCGCTGTACCAGCCGGGCTGCCGCCGTTCGTGACTTGGCCAGTCGTTCAATTTCTGCTTTCTCTTCTGCGCTTACTGCGCGCAGACCGATCCGTTTCGGCATTGCTTCCCCCTCGATTCGACCTTTGACATCCCATCGAGAAGAAT
>DAOLCW010000272.1:0-1141 GCA_035327665.1 Kiritimatiellia bacterium | reverse complement strand
GGTATCTTTGGTTGCCACCGTATCACACGACCTATAGCATCTAACGCTATAGGTCTGAAAAAAGATGAAAAAAATTACCCGTCCGCGTTTGGTGCGATATCGCCATCTCCTGGAGAGAATCCGGCAGGGTCTGCCGGAGGGTCGGTTGCCAAGTGCGGGAATCCTGGCCAGGGAGCTGGGGGTTTCGTGGCATACCATTCACCGCGATTTGAATGCCCTGCGCGATGATGAGGGAGCGCCGATTCTTTATGATCCTTCGCGGAAGGGCTATGTCTTGGCGGACACAGGCTGGACGTTGAGGCCGGTGTTGTTGAATCAGCGGGAGGTGTTTGCGTTTTCGGTGGCGGCGCGGATGCTTCAACCGTTCCGGGGGACGCCTTTGGAGTTGGGGTTGTCGACGTTGTTTGAGAAGATTGAGCGTTCGCTGGAGGGTGTGGTGACGCTTTCGGCGGAGGCGCTGACGGATCATGTGAGCATGATTCCGGATGATTACGTGGGGTTGGACCCGGAGCGCTGGACGGCGATGGCGGAGCATGTGGAGCGGAGGGAGGCGATTTCGGTGATTTACCAGACGTTTTCAGGAGAGCGGAAGCGTTACCGTCTTTCTCCGGTGCACTTGGCGGCGTATCACGGGAATTGGTATGTGCTGGCATTCCCGGAGGGCCGGGATGAGGTGCGAACGTTTGCGCTGTCGCGGTTCGGCAGGGTGCGGGTGTTGTCGCGTCCGGGATGGGGTCCGAGGGAGTTTGATGCGGCAGGGCATTTGGAAGATGCGTTCGGGATCAATCGGGGAGGAGAGGTCTTCCGTGTTCACGTTCGAGCGTCGGCGAAGATTGCCACCTATCTTGGAGAAAGGGTGTGGCATGCTTCACAGCGGATGGTGAGACGAAGGGATGGGAGTCTGGATGTGTTTTTTGAGACTCGGGGGTGGAAGGAGTTGGTGCGTTGGGTGTTGTCGTGGCAGCCGGATCTGGAGGTTCTTGCTCCGCGTTCCCTTCGAGAGCGGGTACGGGAGAAAATGAGAGAGGGTGTAAAGGTGAATGGCCGAGGGCGTTGAGGCCGCCGAGTTTGTCGAAGAGGGTGCGAAGGACGGGGAGCTTTTAACGCAAAGGCGCGAAGGTTCGCGAAGGTCGCAAAGGGG
>DAOLCW010000271.1:0-1152 GCA_035327665.1 Kiritimatiellia bacterium | reverse complement strand
TTACATTCATCTCATGCCCCATGCTCAGCCACTCGCTCAACCGCGCATTTCCAACCACCGTCCGCTTTTTTAACCAACCCGCAACCGCAACCTTTCGTGCATCGTTCTTCGGTAATGCATCCAACTCATCCTGCTTCAGACCGACCAGCTTGAGAGCCTCAAGCATCCAGCGCTCTGCGGACCGCTCGTCGTGGGTCCGCCGTTCCGGACCGTAGTAAGAGGTACGTTTCCTCGGCGCCATCACACCATCGATTAGGGCTTCCATCTGCTCCCGAAAGGTGGAATCCCCAAGACACCACCCGCGACGAATCCCCCGTGCGTCCTCCTCAAGCGCCTGGTTCCGCTTCGGATCAACCACGTCCCTGGCCTGCTTTTCGAGTTCGTACGCATAGGCCCTCCTGCCCTTCACTCCATCTGAATAACCAAGACTCTCAAGAACTCGGGCGACCTCCAGCCAGGAGGACCGCTTTGCCGGTTTGAGGTAGGCCGGGTAGCTGCTCCATGGATAGCTCGACAGTCTCGCGCCTTGACAAACGTCTACGATCCGGGCCCTCGCCGGATTAAGATGGATGTAGGCGCTCAACCGGCGGAAGTAGTCGGGCTGCTCTGGATCAACGATCAGCGCCTTGTATCTTCCCTGAAACAGATGTCCGGACATCCGATGCGCTCTGTTATATCGCTGTGTGAATGTCCCCTGCATCCATTTCATACCCGTCACCAGGTTGGCCTCGGGTGTCTCCAGCAGTAGGTGATAATGGTTGCTCATGAGAACGTAAGCATGCACGAGCCAGCCCGCGCGTTCGCACGCCTCCCCCAGGCAACGTAAAAAGGCGCGGAAGTCTTCTTCCTTCTCGAAGACATTTTGCCGACGGTTGCCACGCGCCATCACATGATAGACGGCCCCGGCGTATTCGATGCGTGGTTTGCGCGCCATGCAGCGAGGTTAGCAACAAAAGCACAAGGCCCGCAAGAACCAAATGTTAATATGTGCGGACTGACCCCTTTTCCGAATTTTGAGTTGTTGGCGTAGCCGGTCGGCGAAACGTGGGGCAGCTTTTTCGACCAAAGGAAAGATGGGAGCAGCCAGAATTTCGGGTTCGGTATGGAGGGTGATCAGGGGTTCGAGGATTGGGTGGTTGCTTTGGTCGCGGA
>DAOLCW010000270.1:0-1171 GCA_035327665.1 Kiritimatiellia bacterium | reverse complement strand
TCAGCTAAGAAAAGGACCGAACAGCAAGGCCATCCAGGTAAAACACTCGGATCAAAAGGCAAAAACCCCAAAAAGGCCCGTGGCAACGGACGGATTCGATGACTTTCATACTGCCGAGGCAGACCGCTGCGCGGATCCGGTTAGGATCAGCAAAATACAGAGGCAGTACGTCGATCGGGCAACTCAGCCGGCTTCCACGACACGCCGCCAGGCGCAGAGGCGAGTCGAGCCGTCGGTTGCCCGGGCCACGCGGTGGCGACGCTCGGGGTTGGGTTGGTGACTGGCCATAACCTCGCGCAGGAACGTTTCCGAACCGATGACCAGTCCGCTTGTCCAATACCGGACCCGCCGCCGGACGGACAGCGTAAACCCCGCTTTTTCCGCGTCTCGTTCCGCCTTTGCCGCAAGTGCCTGATCCATCCGGTCGCGGACCTCGCTCAAGCTGCAAGGACCGAAAAGGTCCTTGAGCATCGGCAGCATGCAATCGGTCATGTTCTCCTCAAAGGGGTGTCGACCGGACTGGTGCCACGCACCATGACTACAGAACCGGTAGTCGGCCGCATCCTCAACCATACCGGCGCGCACCGGATTGTTTTCGAGATAGCTCCAGCAGGACCATACCGCCTGTCCGCTTTCGAGAATGGTGTGTTTGAACCGGTCGGCCCAAAGCGATCCCCGACGGCGTAGCGGCCGGGTCCGGTTGTACCATACCGTGAAGAGCTGCTGGACATGACGCAACAGCCAACTGACGTCCCGGCAACGGGCCTGCCATTCCCGGCAGGTGGCGGAATCCGGCTGCAAGGTCCGTTTGCCATGGTGAAAGGCCTGATACCGGCGGCAGGCCTCTTCGGCTGAAGGTTCTTCGCTGGGCGCATAAACGAGCAGGTGAAAGTGATTGGACATGATCTGGTAGGCGACAATTCGTACGGTGTAGAGTCGGCTTACCCGATGCAGCAGACGGACAAACTTTTCTTTCTCGACCGGACCGAACGGCAGGTCGGCAGAGGTTCCGGCAATCCGGTTGTAGCAATGGTACCAGGTGGGCTGGCTGTCGATCTTGATGCGGCTTCTTCTCATGGTCGGTTTCCTTATCCGAGGCAACCTGCCTCCTAATCCTTAAGGAAACCAGAAGAGCGTTTTTCCACACCTTTTTCACGGGGCGACACCTTGA
>DAOLCW010000269.1:0-1175 GCA_035327665.1 Kiritimatiellia bacterium | reverse complement strand
TTAGAAACACGCCGTGCGTCGAAGGGTGGAGCTTCGGGCCGATGGAGGGAGCCCGGAGGGCGACCGGAGTCGGCCCGAAGCTCCGCCGGGTGCAGTCCACATTGTAATAGCAGGTTCATGATTTTGCTTTCGGGCCGTCGAGGTGTGCCTCTTCGGGAGTTCTAAGCCCAAGAACCTTTCGAGGCCTCCGATTCAGTTTCCGGGCGATGGCGTTACACTGCCACTGGCTGACCCCGGCCATGGACTCTTTCTTGGGCAGATATTGCCGTATCAAACCGTTGGCATTCTCGGACGTCCCGCGCTCCCACGAGTGATACGGCGCCGCAAAATAGAATCTCGCACCCGTCAGTCGTTCGATCCGCCTGTAGTCGTGGTACTCCGACCCGTTATCGAGCGTTACGGTCCGGATCCCGCGCCGGCGAATCACCCGAATGAGAGCCCGGTTGACCTCCTTCATCGATTTGTCCTCCAATTTTACGATCGTCAGTAACCGGCTCTTCCGGTCCACAACCGTCAGGATGCAGTCGCGCGTTCCGGCCCCATGCACCAGATCTGCCTCCGCGTGCCCCGTTTCGCTGCGATTGCTCGCGGCCTCGGGCCGTTCCGATATCCCGGCCTTCCCTCGTAGTATCCCCCTGCTATCGCGAGCGTTGTATCGCTTCCTCCGCCGCTTCTGGCTCTGGCGCAGGTGCATATAGAGCGTACCGCCAGCCCGTTTGTCCGCCCATATCCGCCGGTAGATCGTCTCGTGGCTGATCTCCAGGATCGTCCACTCCTTCAACTTCAAGGCAATCTGCTCCGGCGACCAGTCCTCCCGCAGGTGTTGATACACCACCGTCCACTCCTGCTCGGTAAACTGATCCACCTTCCGCGACCGGCTACGCCGTCCGTTGGCATGTTCCTGGGCGCGCGGCGCGTGATACGTCCCCGGCATATGCTGATTCCTTCGCACTTCCCGACTGATGCTCGACGGATGCCTCCCCAGCCGCGTCGCTATTTCCCTCTGATTTAACCCTTGTATCCGATACGCCGAAATGAGGTATCGTTCCTCCTGGGTGATCTGCTTATGGCTCACTGTGGCTCCTTTGACTCTGGTAGGTTTCTGGAATCCGGCACTGTACGCAGATCGCCCTCTCTTTTCTCCATCTCGTTGCGTTTACTTTATGAATCCGGGT
>DAOLCW010000268.1:0-1176 GCA_035327665.1 Kiritimatiellia bacterium | reverse complement strand
TGATGGGTCGTTCGCGCGCCTGCGAGTCCTGCTACCCGCCCTATACCGGAACCGTAATCGGTTCCAGGCGCAAGTCGCGCGCGGTAAAAACATCACCCAACGCTGCCGACCGCAGCGGCCGCGCCCCGGTTTTGCGTTTAGGGCCGAAGAACCCTCGGTGCTCCTTGAATACCTGCTCGACAAACTCCCGGCTGCCCAACACCACCCCGTCGCTGAAATACCGCACCCGGCAACGCAGCGCCTCCGCCTGCGACAACCGCCCTCCCTCCGCCAAGACCTGCTTCACCTGCTCCGGTGCAAAACCCGAAGCCTGTCCCGGGCGTCCGCCGCGAACATACACGTAAACCCGATAGGCCGCGCCGGCTGATCGCCAATCCCCCGGTTGTCCCAAACTAGCCGCCACCAGCGACAACCCCTCTCGCGCCGCCCGGCCTCCAGCCACCGCCTCGCCATAACCGCAAAACCGGTAGTCCTTTGGATCCTTCACCATGCCCGCCCGCACCGCATTCAAATCGATATACGCCGCCATCGTCGCCAACACATGGCCGCGCCCTTCCACCAAAACACTTTTGAACCGCTCCTCCCACAAAGTCCCTCTCCGGCCTTGGCGCTTGTTGAACCATTGGGTAAAGCGTTGCTTGAGCGTCTTGATAAACTCGGAAACATCGCCCATGCGGTACGTAAACGATGCCTTCAAGCGCTCCGCGCCCTCCTGATCGCCGTCATCACGCAACGACTTCAACTGGAGGGCGATGTCTTTCACCCGGACTTTTGAATACAAAAACGCCAATCGCTCCAGCAAAACCTCATCGCTAATCTCGCCCCGGCCGGGAACGTGAACCAAGAGGTGAAAATGATTGCTCATCAAGGCAAAGGTAACGATGCGCACGCCGCAAAAACCCTCACAAGCACGCATCAGCTTGTGAAAGGCTTTCTTTTCCACGTCACCCAACAAAAACCGGCGCTCCAGCACCCGGCTCATACAATGATAAAACGCCCCGTCTTCACCCTTGATTCGTGCTGTTCTCATCTCACCTGCTCCATATCATTAGCAAAACCGCCCCCCCATCACCACCGCCCCACTCCACAAGCCCACCCAGACCACAACCCTGCTTCATGCCCTCCTCATACCCTGCCGTCCTACCGCTGTCAACAACTAATGGTATGTCCCTATTT
>DAOLCW010000267.1:0-1187 GCA_035327665.1 Kiritimatiellia bacterium | reverse complement strand
CGGCCAGGGCCAGGATGTCACCCGCCTGCCGCAAGAACGATCGCCCGGCATCGGTGAGCAAAGCCCCCTCCCTGCCGCGCTCAAAGATCCGGAAACCGGCCTTTCGCTCGACCTCCTGGATGCTGCGCGAAAGCGCGGGCTGGCTGATGTGAAGCACCTTCGCGGCCTTGGCAAAGCCCCCCTCGCTGGCGACGGTGGCCACCTGCCGTATTTCCCGAACGTCGATACTCATGCGCTGAAGGTATACCCGATTCTGCATCATTGCAACGAAGCAGCACTCCACTCCGTAATTGGAACGGAACGGACGCTCCCCTCGTGCGAGCCGTCGGTGCGGGTTCTCGACAAGCCCTGTCAAATCATATTGGAGGGCGGAGCTCCGCGACGCCGCGATCATGGTCGATGCGAACCGCGAGTAAAGCGAGTGGCAGACCCTGCCGGGGATGGCGATGGTCCGCCACGGCCCGGAGTGAATGCGAGGGCTTCTTGCCTCGATATGGATCGTTGGTTTCATCGGGAAGGATCCATGCGTTATGGTTATCAATGAGTTGATGACTTCGCATTATTCAGGCCCATGGGGTTGGTCTACTCTTCCATCGTGAAGCGGAGTTCCGAATCGCGCGGGTCATCAATGCCTTTGGCAGCGGTGGGCCGGGCGGTTAGTACGCCCTTCCTCTTTGTCGTCAGAACGAGGAAAACACAAATTAAGGAGAGATTTATGCAAACACGACGTGATTTCATCAAGACGGTCCCTATTACTGCGGGCGCTTTCGCCATTGGCGGGTCTTTTTTACTCGAAAACAATGCCCATGCCGACGAACCGAAGATCATCTCCGCCGAACCACACGAGGGGCATTTTGACCCCAAAGGAAAGGCGCCCTCTAAATTTACGATCGAAGCGTTGGAGAAAGCTCGCGCCGCCTTACCGTTGCATGACACCCGGGACTTCGATGAATTCAACCGCGGCTTTATCGCGCCGATGAAACAAAGGCAGATCCAGGCGGCGGCAGGCCATAACGCGTGGGACATGGACCAGTTCAAATTCATCGATGACCAGGAGCAATTTGACAGTGTCCATGCTTCCCTGCATCGGATCGCCAAGCTGAATCAGAACTATGGTTTGTACGAGGTCGTGCCGGGCATTTATCAGGTACGCGGCTTCGATCTGGCCCAAATCACCTTCATCCGGG
>DAOLCW010000266.1:0-1207 GCA_035327665.1 Kiritimatiellia bacterium | reverse complement strand
CCAATAAGGACAGGCATTATCCTGTTGACAGGGTTGGTGGGGTCTGGTATATTCCGGGGGTCCGCAGGGAAATGAGGGGGTGGACGAGGGGGCTGGGGGCCTCCGGCAGGTGGTGTTGGGATTTGGGGGAAAGAACTAGGTTTCTCAGGGGTTTAGGAGCGATGGGTTATGACTATCCCACGTAAATTGCTGGTGGATGTGCACGTGACGCGTTGGTACCACTGTGTCTCAAGATGCGTCAGACAGGCTCATCTCTGTGGAAAAGGCTTCGAACATCGAAAAACCTGGATCGAAAAACGGCTGGAACTCCTGGCAGGCCAGTTTGCCCTGGCGGTCGGGGGGTTCTCCATTATGGATAACCACCTGCATGTGCTGGTGCGGTTGGATCCGGCGCTGAGTCTTGAGTGGTCGGACGAAGATGTTGTCCGCCGCTGGGTGGCTGTCTATCCGCCCAAGTCGTTGGATGTAGAAGACGACGCGGTGGTCGAGAAGTGGGTGAAACACCAGGCCAAAGACAAGAAGCGGGTCGAAGTGTGGCGAGAAAGGCTGCAGAGTCTGGGCTGGTTTATGAAGGCCTTGAAAGAACCGTTGGCTCGGATGGCCAATAAAGAGGACAATTGTCGGGGCGCTTTCTGGGATAGTCGTTACAAGTCGATTGCGGTGTTGGATGAAGAGTCCTTGTTGGCGACGAGTGTCTATATTGACTTGAACCCGGTGGCGGCCGGGTTGGCTGAGACGCCCGAATCGAGCCTGTTTACGAGCCTGCGTCAGCGGATTCAGCACGCGAAATCGAAGGGTAAGCTCACCGAGGCAAAAGAGGCTGCGAAGAGTTCGGTGGCTGGCAGTAAGGCGTTGGGACGCTTTGAGGATGCGCATTGGCTGTGTCCATTGGATGACGGGCAGCGGAAGGGTTCGGTTCGGGAAGGGATGCTGGAGGGCTTTTCGCTGGGGAGTTATCTGTTGTTGGTGGACTACACGAGTCGGTTGTGGCGTGAGGGGAAGTGCAGTGTGTCTAAATCGCTGACGGGGATTTTTGAGCGATTGCAGACGAGTTCCGAGGTGTGGGATTATCGGCTGAAGAAGTTGATGAGCGCGACGAAGCTAAACGGCAGTCATTTCTCCTCGACGCGTGAGCGCTTAGACGAGTTGGCCAAACAAAAGGGCTGCCACCATCTCGACAATGTGGTCCCTATCAAGCTGACGGGTT
>DAOLCW010000265.1:0-1215 GCA_035327665.1 Kiritimatiellia bacterium | reverse complement strand
GCCCAATAACAAACACACGTAACCGCCACCCTTACTCGAATACCCTTCACCGACCTGCTTCCATCCCCCCTCCAAGCCAGGACCGTGGCAAACCAAGTTGCGGGGGGTGGATTTCCGGGAGACCGAGGAAGAACACAAATCCTACCCGCACGTCTACACGATCATCCTCGTCCATTCACCTTCACACCCTCTCTCATTTTCTCCCGTACCCGCTCTCGAAGGGATCGCGGGGCAAGGACCTCCAGATCCGGTTGCCAGGATAACACCCAGCGCACCATTTCCTTCCACCCCCGCGTGACCATAAAGAGATCCAACCGCCCATCCTTTCGATGAACCAGCCGTTGTGTGGGATGCCAAATCCGCTCTCCAAGGTAGGTGGCAATCTTCGGCGACGCCCGGACATGCACCCGGTATTCCTGCTCACCCCCGGTAATCCCGAAGGCTTCACGAAGATGATGCGCTGCATCAAACTCAACCGGGCCCCAGCCTGGCCGGGGCAACACCTTGACCGATCGGATGCGGGACAAGGCAAAGGTCGACACCTCCTCAACCCCCTCCCGGCAGGCAAGGACATACCAATTGCCATGATAAGCCGCCAAGTGAACCGGCGCTAACGCATAGGACTTCTCCTCACCGGTAAACCGTTGGTAGCGGATCAGAATCGCCGACCGCCGCTCCACATGCCCCGCCATGCTCGCCCAGCGTTCCGGATCCAAGGGCACATAATCATCCGGGATCATGCTTACCTGATCGGTCAGCGCCTCCGCCGACAGTGTTACCGTGCCCTCCAGGGACCGCTCAATTTTCTCAAAAAGGGATGATAAATCCATCTCCAGGGGCGTACCCCGAAATGGTTGAAGCATCCGTGATGCCACCGAAAACGCAAACACCTCCCGCTGATTCAGCAACACCGGCCTCAACGTCCAGCCTGTGTCCGCCAACACATAGCCCTTTCGCGAAGGATCATAAAGAATCGGCGCTCCCTCGTCATCGCGCAGGGCAATCAAATCACGATGAATGGTATGCCACGAAACCCCCAGCTCCCGGGCCAGGATACCCGCGCTCGGCAACCGACCCCCGGGCAGGCCCTGCCGGATTCTCTCCAGAATATGGCGATATCGCACCAAACGCGGACGGGTAATTTTTTTCATCTTTTTTCTGACCTATAGCGTTAGATGCTATAGGTCGTGTGATACGGTGGCAACCAAAGATACC
>DAOLCW010000264.1:0-1219 GCA_035327665.1 Kiritimatiellia bacterium | reverse complement strand
CAGGGTGCTGAAAAAGGGGTCGGCTGGAAGCGAAGAGTGAAGGATCATGGGACTCAGGCGGAGGAGGGTCATGATGCGCGGAGCGAAAGAACAGCAAGGGGCGATGCTCCTGGGCGTGACGGCAGACGCCCTGGTACCCAACGATCATCCGATCCGACGTATCCGGTCGATTGTCGACGCAGTGCTGAAGGAGCTGTCGCCGCAATTCGACACGATGTACGCGAAGATTGGTCGTCCTTCCATCCCGCCAGAGCACCTGCTCAAGGCGAGTCTCCTCATGGCGCTCTACTCGGTACGGAGCGAACGCCAGTTCTGCGACCGCCTGCGCTACGACTTGCTCTTCAAGTGGTTCCTGGACCTCAACATCGCGGACCCTGGCTTTGCCCCGACCACCTTCACGAAGAACCGCGACCGCTTGCTGTCGCAGGACATTGCCCACGCGTTTCTCGGTGAAGTCGTGCGGGAAGCGAAGCACCGGCGGCTTGTCTCCGAGGACCACTTCAGCGTCGATGGCACCCTGCTTGACGCCTGGGCCTCGCACAAGAGCTACCGGCCGCGGGACGAAGATGGAGGTCGGCCGTCGGGTGGCCGGAACCCCGATGTCGATTTCAAGGGAGAACGCCGCTCTCGGGATACCCACGTCTCTCGGACGGACCCCGACGCTCTGCTCTACAAGAAAGCGCTCTCCGAAGCAGCACGGCTCGCCTACATCGGCCATGCCCTCGTTGAAAACCGCAACGGCCTCGTCGTGGACGTCCTCGTCAGCCAGGCCACCAGCCGGGCCGAACGGGAGGCTGCCATCACCTTCTGTGACCGTCTCCCAGGCCAAGGCCGAGGCATCACCCTGGCGGGCGACAAGGGCTATCACACCTACGACCTCGAACGACAACTGACGGAGCGAGGGGTCATCCCTCACCTCGCCTGGAACGACGGCCTGAGAAAGCGGTCCCTTCCCGAAGCGCTTGCCCACGACCGTGGCTACCAGCTCAGCCAGCGCCGCCGCAAAGTCGTCGAAGAAGTCTTCGGCTGGATGAAAACCGTCGCCTGCACGAGGAAACTCCGCTACCGCGGTGCCCCACGGAACGAACTCTGGTTTGCCTTCATCGCCGCCGCATACAACCTCGTGAGGATGGCCAACCTCCAGCCGCAGGCTGCCACAAACGGCTAGAGAGCCGACCCGGACTTCTCTGGAAGGCCGAAATCCACTGAGACAGGGAGC
>DAOLCW010000263.1:0-1228 GCA_035327665.1 Kiritimatiellia bacterium | reverse complement strand
CTGCCTGTCCGCCTCTGGCGGAAGCTCCGCGAGACCGAAGTCTCTATCGGCCAAGTTTCATACCGAAAAGTCATAGGTAATGGTATAACTCGTACCCGCCTATCAACCTGCGCGGTTTTTAAGTAATATCTCGCCTTGGAAGACGCTATCCGGCTCCTTGCCCCCATTTCCCCTTGCCACCCCACCCTCCCAATCACTATAACCAATTCTACAAACAAGGAGTCCCATGAACCTCAACGAACCACAACGGAACCAACCTTGGAACCCTCCCGGCTGGCCTTGGGAACTCGAAGCCATCGCGTTCCTCATCCTCCTTGCTGCCCTCTTCGTCCCCATGGTCCTCTTCGATTCCGGCAATGAAGCCATCGCCCGCACCACCCTTATCCAGGAAGCCACCGGCCAAGCAGCCAGCTCCCGAAGCAACCCCCTCTCCGAGCAGATGAGCTTCATGTGGTCCTTCGGCATCGTCTCCCTCTACATCATCCACCTCGTCCTCGGCGGCATGAACTACAACAAGCTCACCACCCCGATGACCCACATCGTCACCCCCCTCCTCCTCACCGTCATCGCCTTCTACCAAATCTCCCATGCCGCCGCCGAAAACGCCGTCGAAATGCCCTTCATCGACGGCAACCCCGTCAACCTCGCCCTGCTTCTACTCCTCGTCTTCCTCGTCACCCTTATCGCCGCCCGCGTCCGCATGGCCCGCTACATGTTGAGATTCCGCGACGAAGCCTGGGAAATTGTCACCCCCACCGTCTACGACGGCACCTTCACAAAAATCCTCGCCCAATGGCGCCCCCTCCTCTACACCCCCCGCCTCTACCGCGCCTGCAATCGTGGCATCCTCATCGAAGGCTGGACCTACCTCATGCCCATGTCCTTCGACTCCATCAATGCCATCTCCAAAATCAATTCCGTCTCCATGAGCGCCACCGGCTACTACTTCGCCACCTCCGCCAAATCCCTCCTCCGCCTCGAAACCACCGACTCCACCGTCTCCACCTTCATCTCTCCCCAAGCCCGCGACGACCTCGCCGTCTACTGCAACCAGCACATCGCCCGCCGCCGCGCCTCCCACACCCATCCCGGAGCCACCCGTGCCGGACGCGGCACCCGCCCCGGAACCCGTCATGGAACCCACGCCGACACCCGCCCCGACGGCCCCCCCGCCCCCCCGGACGACCCCCCCCGCCACCAGCTCCCCCCCCCCCCCCCGCCCCGCCCC
>DAOLCW010000262.1:0-1301 GCA_035327665.1 Kiritimatiellia bacterium | reverse complement strand
CTAAGGGACTGCCCGAAAATTAATGTTACAAAAGATTGAGGTTTGGTAGAGTGGGAGTATGGATGCCGCTGAGCCTGCTAGAAAACGGTTTGACCTGATTGGATGGGCACTGGACGAGCGTCTGAGACGGCTGCTGGCCGCTGCGGAGGCGCGGGTCCTCGGCCGGGGCGGAGTGACCGCTGTGGCGACGGCCACTGGGGTATCGCGGCGGGCCATCCACGCCGGTCTCAAGGAACTGGCCGAAAGGCCGGAAGCAACGCTGCTGGCCGCTGGCCGCATCCGCCGACCCGGCGCGGGTCGCAAAAAACTGGTGGAACGGGATGACACCCTGCGTACCGACTTGGAGCGCTTGGTGGAGCCGCTGACCCGCGGCGATCCAGAAACGCCGTTGCGTTGGACCTGCAAGAGCGTGCGTCGGTTGGCGGAGGAATTGACGGCTCAAGGGCATCGCGTCAGCCGGACTGTGGTGGGGGAACTCCTGGCGGCAATGGGCTACAGCCTGCAAGCGAATGCCAAGACCCTGGAAGGGGGCGACCATCCGGATCGCAACGCGCAGTTCGACCATATCAATCGCGCGGTCCAGGCCCGTCTGGTCCAGGGGAAACCGGTCATTTCGGTCGACACCAAGAAAAAAGAACTGATCGGTTCCTTCAAGAACCCCGGCAGAACCTGGCGCCCCAAGGGCCAACCGGAAGCGGTCCGGGTCCACGATTTTATCGACCCGGCTTTGGGGCGAGCCAACCCTTACGGCGTCTATGACTTGGCGACCGACGAGGGCTGGGTGAGCGTGGGGACGGACCATGATACGGCGGCTTTTGCCGTGCAAACCATTCGGCGGTGGTGGCAGGCGGTCGGCCAAGCGGCGTACCCGGAGGCCACCGACCTGATGATCACGGCCGACGGCGGGGGCAGCAATGGGAGTCGTGTTCGCCTCTGGAAGGTCGAGTTACAGCGGCTGGCCGACGAAATGGGCTTGACCCTTCGCGTCTGTCACTTCCCACCGGGAACCAGCAAATGGAACAAGATCGAGCACCGCCTGTTTTCCTTCATCAGCATGAATTGGCGTGGTCAGCCCCTGGTCAGTCACGAGGTGATGATCAACCTCATTGCGAATACCCGCACCCGAAGCGGCTTACTGGTGCGCGCGGAGCTGGATCCGGCAAAGTATCCCAAAGGGGTTAAGGTCACCGAGGAAGACTTCACGTCGATCCGCTTGGAGCCCGATCCCTTTCATGGGAATTGGAACTACGCCATCCTGCCAAAATCATCCAATTTGTAACATTAATTTCCGGGCAGTCCCT
>DAOLCW010000261.1:0-1336 GCA_035327665.1 Kiritimatiellia bacterium | reverse complement strand
AGGTTTGCCTGCCCGCCCTCCCGACATGCGGGAGGGAGCAGGCGGGGAACTTTTTCGCGGTTGATTTTCCGAACCTTGGAACTTTTTTCAGAGGTGCATGAAGCCGAGGTTGGGGCGGGCGAAGCGGCTAATGTTGGGCAGGACGAGGGGCAGGTCGGATTCGGCGATGCCGAACCAGCGGGCAAGGGTGGCGGACATTTCGTCGGTGCTGATGGTGGGGATCCAACTGCCCCGGGTGCCGGTGTCCTGGGGGCCTTGAATTTCCAGGGCGGGCATTTCGCCGTAGAGCCGGCCGCCGTTGACGGCATCGCCGACGACGACGTGGTGTCCGCCCCAGGCGTGGTCGGAGCCTTTGCCGTTGCTGTTGTAGGTGCGGTTGAAGTCGGAGGCGGTGAAGAGGGTGACTTTGTCGGCGATGCCGAGGTCCCGGGTGGCGTGGTAGAAGTCGGCGATGGCGTTGCTGAGCTGGGCGAGGAGGGCGTTGTGGTCGTCGAGTTGTTCGTCGTGGGTGTCGAACCCGCCGAGGGCGGCGAAGAATATTTGCCGCTGCATGCCGAGGGTTTGCCGGGCGGAGATGAGGCGGAGGATCATGCGCAGTTGGGCGGCGGTGGGGCTGAGTCCGCCGCCGGGCAGGAGGCTGTTGGCAAATTTGTCGGTGTAGTCGGGCACGGCGGCGAGGGAGGTTTTGAGCAGGGTGTCGTTGGCGACGGCGCGGTTGATGATGTTGGCGTATTCCTGCTCGAAGATGTGACCGTAGCTGCGGCCCAGCATGTTGCTCATGGCCTGGTAGCCTTCACGCACCGGGGACCAGGTGGCGTCGACCTGGTTGAGGCCGATGCTGCCCTGGGGGGTGACGTGGTACTGGATGACTTCCTCGCCGACCTGGAAGAAGTTGGAACCGGCGATGGATATGTTCATGGAGATGTTGGAACCGGCGTTGAGGGACTGGAGGAGGTCGGCCATGCGCCCGCCCCACCCTACTTTGCGCGGCGAGTCGGGGACGGAGGTCTGCCACTGGACTTGTTGGTCGTTGTGGGAGAAGAGGTGGGGCGGAATGGCGGCGCCGCCGGAGAGGTATTCGGCTTTGGTGATGGGGGCGACGAGGGTGCCGACGTTGCAGACGATGGCCATGCGGCCGTCGTTGAAGAGCGATTGCAGGGGGGCCATGGCGGGATGAAGCCCGAATTCGCGGCCGTCGTCGTTGGGAATGCCGATGGGGAGCAGCGATTCGCGGGGAAGCGCGAGTATGCCGCGGTCGCGGGCGTAGGCGTTGTAGGCGGTGAGGTCGCGGGGGACGAGGGTGTTGTTGGCGTCGTTGCCGCCGTAGAGGAAGAGG
>DAOLCW010000260.1:0-1365 GCA_035327665.1 Kiritimatiellia bacterium | reverse complement strand
GGGGGGGGGGGGGTGGCGCCGGGCGCGGGGTGCGTGTGGGTGTCGGGGGGGGGGGGGGGGGGGGGGCTCCTTTCCATCTTCGGGTAACTCAGGGGGTGGCGGTGTGGGCGGTGCGCTCCTTACCGGCGGTTTTGGAGGGGGTGGCGGCGGATCCTATGGACCTCCAGACATTGGGGGAGATGGAGGCTTCGGAGGCGGGGGTGGCAATGGTTGGGTATTGCCCGGTAATGCCGGGTTCGGAGGTGGCGCTGCGGGCAACAGGCTGGTCGAGGGCGGAGGGATGCCAGGATTCGGGGGCGGCGGGGTTGGAACGGGAGTGGCAGCGGGGGGCGGTGGAGGCCTGGGCGGTGGAGGCGCGATTTTCGTGAGGCAGGGAGCAAGCGTCGTCCTTGTCGATGGGAATATGGTCCTGAACACGGTGGCAGGAGGCCCGGGTGGAGAGGCTGGAACCTCTGGCGGCGCCGGTCAAGACGGCCAAAGCATCGGATCAGCCCTGTTCCTGGCCGGTTCCGCCACCTACGAAGTCACGGGCACCAATGTGGTGGACATCACCGACACGATCGGCGGCGGCGTGGACGCCCAAATCACGGGCGGCTTCACCAAGACCGGCGCCGGCGCCTTGATCCTGTCCGGCATCAACAACTATACAGGCGGAACCTTCGTCGAAGCAGGCACCCTTCTGGTCCACGGCGAATTGTCCGCAAACCAACCGGTGACCGTGCGAAACAGCGCGACGCTGGGCGGCACCGGCAGCATCGCCGGAACCGTGATCGTGGAAGACACCGCGCGGCTGGCCCCCGGCGCATCGCCCGGCATTTTGTCCGTTGGCGCGGTGCAATGGAATGCGGGTACGTTCTTTGACGTGGAAATCGACGGCACCGCCGGGCCCGGTCTGGTCGGCGGACATGACGGTCTGGTCGTGGCCGAAGCGGTCTCTCTCGGCGGCGCGACGCTGAACGTGATATTCAACTTCACACCCACCCCCGGCGCTTCGTTTATGATTATCCAGCAGGGGGGAGTTAGTGCCGTCAACGGCCAGTTCAACGGCCTACCGGAAGGCGCGCTGTTTGAGGCAAATGGCACACGGCTCACCATAACGTATCAAGGCGGTGACGGTAACGATGTGGTCCTTACAACCCTGGAAAACCCCAGCCTCGTCGTCACCACGACCAACGATGTCGTGGACGCGTTCGACGGCCACACCAGCCTGCGCGAGGCCCTCGCCTATGCCGCGACGCTGACCGGCCCGCAGATCATCACCTTTTCGGATACCGATGCGAACGGCGCGGTGAACTTCCACGACGGCACCGCGCGCACCAACACCCTCAATGGCACGCAGCTCGCCATCACCAGCGATGTCACCGT
>DAOLCW010000259.1:0-1375 GCA_035327665.1 Kiritimatiellia bacterium | reverse complement strand
TGATACGTACCCTATAAAGTGGACACAGATAGAGTATAAATACTGCTTTCTTTTGTTAAGATTATTAGATAATAAACAAAAGAAACATGAGAATAAAATATACAAAGGAACAAATGGATGAATTCAAAAACAATCCATGTGTTTTTAATTGTTCAGAAAGATTAATAAATTATACATACGAATTCAAAATAAGAGCTGTCGAATTGCAAGAAGGTGGAATTTCACCAAAGGAAATATGGAAAAGATCAGGATTTGATATTAGTATATGGAGAAGTAATTATTTCTATGAAACCGTCAATGATTGGAAAAAGATTATTAAAAAGAACGGAACAAAAGGTTTGTTAAAAATCGACGGTATTCAATATGACAGAGGTCCCACTAATACAGACAATGACAAGTTAAAGAGGTTGGAACTTCAGGTTAAATATTTAGAAAAAGAAAATGATTTTTTAGCAAAACTCCGGGCCAAAAGAGCGGAATCAAACTCTGGCCTAATCAAAAATACCAAATTATCAAAGAATTAAATTCTGATGTGAGCATTCTTTGTCGATTATCAAAAGTATCTCGTAGTGGATACTACAAATGGTTAAAGACTTCAGACGAATCAGACAAAGATCTTGATGATTATTTAAAAATCAAGGAAGTCTTTGATGATGGAAAAGGTAATTATGGCTGGAGAAGTATAAAAATGAGGCTCGAATCAATGAATCACAAGAAAATACAACGGATTATGCGGAAATACGATTTAAAGACAAAAGTACGAAAAAAGAATCCATACAAACAAATGATGAAAAAAAGTTTAGAACATCGAGTGTTTCCAAATATACTTCAGAGAAAATTTGATCAACCTGTTCCTTCTCAAGTATTTTGTACAGATATCACCTACATACCTTTTGAATCAAAATTTGTGTATCTGTCGGCAGTTAAAGATATTGCAACTGGTGAAATGGTTTCTTGGAATTTATCACACAATCTCGATATGCAATTTATACTCAATACAATGACAAACATGGAACAATTAAATTGTGATGGAGCGATTATCCACAGTGATCAAGGATTTCATTACACTAATCCATCATATATCAAATCAGTGAAAAACTTAAACATGATTCAATCGATGTCAGCCAAAGGAAAATGTATCGACAATGCACCAATCGAATCATTCTTTGGTCACATGAAAGATGAACTTGATTACAAATCATGCAAAACATTCACAGAACTTCGTTTGAGGATTGATGAATACATGAGATACTACAATTACGAAAGAAAGCAGTGGAACCGAAACAAAATGACTCCAGTTGAATACAGGAATTATCTTGTT
The DNA here is from genome assembly GCA_035327665.1 of Kiritimatiellia bacterium. Lineage (GTDB taxonomy): Bacteria > Verrucomicrobiota > Kiritimatiellia > CAIVKH01 > CAIVKH01 > DAOLCW01. The sequence continues at coordinate 54 of DAOLCW010000259.1, read as the reverse complement.
TCAAAACACAGGGTTATGGGTTTGAAAAGTGTCCACTAAATGGGGTACGCATCA
>DAOLCW010000258.1:0-1451 GCA_035327665.1 Kiritimatiellia bacterium | reverse complement strand
CTTGAACCCCCAACACCCGGTTTTGGAGACCGGTGCTCTGCCAATTGAGCTACTGGCCTGTTGGCGGAGCGGCCTGCTGTCGCGGTCACCGGTCCCGAAGGACCGGCTTCCCGTGGCGGCAAGCCGCCTGACGTCTCGTTAATTATTTCGTGATTGCCGTGACCCGGCCGGCACCCACGGTGCGGCCACCTTCGCGAATCGCAAATCGCATGTGTTGCTCCATGGCGATCGGCGTAATCAGGCACACGTCAAAACTGACATTGTCGCCCGGCATCACCATTTCCACCCCTTCGGGCAAGGTGATGTCACCGGTCACGTCGGTGGTACGGAAGTAGAACTGGGGACGATACCCCTTGAAGAACGGCGTGTGGCGCCCGCCTTCGTCCTTGCTCAGCACGTACACTTCCGCCTTGAACTCGGTATGAGGTTTGATCGAACCCGGCTTGGCCAGAACCTGACCGCGCTCCACGTCCTCTTTCTTCAAACCACGAAGCAAGCAACCCACGTTGTCGCCGGCCTGGCCTTGATCCAGAAGCTTGCGGAACATTTCCACCCCGGTGATCGTGGTCTTTTGGGTGTCGCGAAGACCGATGATCTCGATTTCTTCACCCACCTTGATCACACCACGCTCAATACGACCGGTCACCACCGTTCCGCGACCTTCGATCGAGAACACGTCTTCCACCGGAAGGAGGAACGGCTGGTCGATCGGACGCGCCGGCTCCGGCACGTGAGCATCGATCGCTTCCATCAGATCCTGAATGCACTTGGCACCCGGATCGTCGCCCGAGGCCGACTTCAATGCGCCCAACGCCGAACCGCGAACGATCGTCGCGTCATCGCCGGGGAACTCGTACTTGTTCAACAATTCGCGGATTTCGAGGTCCACGAGATCCAGAAGTTCCGGATCGTCCACGATGTCCACCTTGTTCAGGAACACCACAATCGCCGGCACGCCCACTTGGCGGGCAAGCAGGATGTGCTCCCGGGTCTGGGGCATCGGCCCGTCCGCTGCGCTCACCACCAAAATCGCGCCGTCCATCTGGGCCGCTCCGGTGATCATGTTCTTCACATAATCCGCGTGACCGGGACAATCGACGTGCGCGTAGTGACGCTTGTCGGACTCGTATTCCACGTGGGAAATCGCGATGGTCAGAATCTTGGTCGGATCGCGGCGGCCCTGGGATTCCGAGGCCTTCGCAACCTGATCGTAGCTGATGTCGTTCGCCATGCCCTTCAAGGCTTGCACGTGGGTGATGGCCGCCGTCAACGTCGTTTTACCATGGTCGACGTGTCCAATGGTCCCAACGTTCACGTGCGGTTTCGTTCGCTCGAATTTCTCTTTTGCCATGTCTGTCTCCTCGACTCTCTTCGTTTACGTTTTCTTCAAACTCTCTCTGGAGCCCACGAGCGGGATTGAACCGCTGACCTCGTCCTTACCAAGGACGTGC
>DAOLCW010000257.1:0-1457 GCA_035327665.1 Kiritimatiellia bacterium | reverse complement strand
CCGGGAGAGTCTATACAAGGCCCTGTCAAAGGATGGTAATCCCGAGCTTTCAACCATTCTCAGGGTCTTCGACTCCGTTGGATTGAAACTCAAAGCTGTACCGGGATAAGCAGGGGTTAAAGGTGCCTCCAAGATCTGCCCGCGTGGATATGAAGGAGGTTTTGATCGACGGCGAATCGCTCGCCCAGTTGATGATCGCCCACAACATAGGCGTCTCCACCATCGCGACCTACGAGCTGAAAAAAATCGATTCGGATTATTTTGTGGAGGAACGTAACCAAATCGGCATCATGCCGCGTTTCACCGTGGCCACCACGTAAGGTCAAGGGAGATTGTCGGCCCGAGGGGCCTTGTTTAATGGCCAACCGGAGGAGGGGGAAAGCGGGTCGACATAAGGGTATCCGGTGAAGGGTGGCGAGTACGTGTCGCCAGCTCCCCTCCTTTGTCGTTAACCTTGTCGCAAACTTCGTCGAATCCGGATTCCAATCCACCTCCTGGTTCGACAAAGAAAGATCGATAAAGTTTACGACAAAGAATCCCCCCCTCTGTTCCTCCCCCCTTCGCGTCCTTCGCACCCTTTGCGCCTTTGCATTAAAAGTGGTCAGTGTTCAGGCCGCCTTCCTCATTCATCCTTCACACCTGCATTTCCAAACCTTGGAAAACCATCCTCCCCGCGTTTCCAAACCTTGGAAACTGGCCCTTAACCGCCGACAACATACCAGCCTTCACCCCCCGCAACTTTCCTCTAACCAGCCCTCCCCCTCTGTGAACTCCGTGATCTCTGTGGTCAAAATCCCCCTCCTCAATCCAAAACATAATCCCCTCCCCTGATCGCCCATCGTCCATTGCCCATCGGCCAAGGCGCGCCGCCGTCTCAACCCTTTATCAACTCAAACCATCCTGCTACCTTCATTTCCAGTCGAAACGGGCACCGAAAAGGAAGGAAGCGATCATGACCTCGGAAGACGAATTATATGTTCAACAGATAACCAACGATGCCGATCGCGAGAAAGCGATTGCGCGGTGGAGGACCATCCGAAAAAGGAGCGAGGTGATCGCGTATGTCCTTCTGATTGTGTCATTTATTGGCTATACCTTGGATCTCGTAACGAAGGAATACACCAGTAATTGCGGCTTTATCGCCGCGCTGGGGGTTCTTAACTTCGTTGCGGCTGAATCATGCAGCATCAAGATCAAGATCGCGTTGTTGGCCAACGCCGTCCACGAGGGGAAAGACTCCGAACAAGACGCCACCCCTCGCATCAACAAGCTGATGTCCTCCCTCCCCCTCAGCTTTCACTCTTCTGAACACAAAACCCCTCCATGGCCCGCCGTAGGCTTTGCGAAGGCGGCCATGGCCCGCCGTAGGCCTTGCGAAGGCGGCCATGGCCCGCCGTAGGCTTTGCGAAGGCGGCCATGGCACGCCGTAGGCCTTGCGAAGGCGGCCATGGCACGCC
>DAOLCW010000256.1:0-1519 GCA_035327665.1 Kiritimatiellia bacterium | reverse complement strand
AACCCGAAAACCGAAGTTGAAGGGGATCGGGGGTTGATTTTCTGGCATTCATTTTGTTTACGAGGTGGCGGGAGAAGGGGCCTCGTTCAACTTCGGCGAAGTTGGGATTTGCCACTTCAAGATGGCGTCCAGTAATGCGTTATGTTTTTTGAGTCCCCCCCACGAGGAGGAGAGATGAAGGACGTGGTGGTGTCCTTGTCGCCCCAGAATGGCCCCGCAGATGAACGTCGCGACACGCAGGGTGGCAGGCCGCTTCAGGGGCGCATGCGGAGCGATGCTCTGCTGATAAAGGCTCAACAGGTTGAAGGTAAACACCACGGCTAGGAACGCCGATTCGGTGGCCCAGAAGTTCTGGGTGCAAAAGTCATCTGCGCCCAAATCGTTTTTCAGTTCTTCGATGCGTTGCTCAACGGTGGCTCGCCCGTTGTAATCGCGCCACAACTCCAAGGGCGATTCGTTTCGATTGGTCACCCATACGCGGAAGGTATAACCCGGCACCTCAATCAACTTGCGCCCAACCGCATCCTTGCCTTCGCGGATACGCTCACGAACGGCCACAAAGCGCCGGGAGCTCGACCATCCGGGCAGTTGGAAATCGAATACGCCCACGGCATAGTTTTCGTCGATGGCGATCCAGTCTTTGACCGCCGCCGCCCGGCGCTTGAGCGTCTGGGTCATGCGGGCGACTACGATATAGGCCAACTGCCGCTCTTCGAAAAATGCCAGCAATTTCTGGTCGAAAAAGCCACTGTCGGCTCGAACACAACGAATCTTGATGTGCGCGGGAAGCAGGGCCAGCGTCTCGACCAAAAACTCCTTCACCCCGGTGGCCGCCCCGGTATTGCCGCTGCGCAACCATGCATGCAAGACAAACGAAGCCTCCGCCAGCACGGCCAACAACGGGTGGTGACTCTTACGACCGGGACGCCGCGGATTATACCCCTTGGCCGCTCCCTGTTGATGACCGGAACGTTGAAACACCGTCGAGTCCAGATCCAACGAAAATCCAGATGCCGGGCTGACAATCATCGTGAGCAACCAGGACCACAATGGACGCCAAAAGGACTGAATCGTCGCGGCCGTAAAACGATGGAAAAAGTTGCGCACGGTGTCGGTTCCCGGCCACCGCTTCAAGCCCAGCAGAACGTGAAACGCCCGATCCGCACGCGCCACCTCCGTCTGGGCAAAGCGGCGGGCTCCGATCACCACCCCCATCATGAAGCTGGTCAACGTATGTTCCAAGGCAATCGCATTGGGACTGTTCAGCGTCCAGGGCATGTGGGCACTCACCTGAGAGGTGAAGCCAGCCTTATCAAGAAATTGGATGAAACTTGCCAATCCGCCAAACGGCGTCACCGCGCGCAAAGTCTCGGTCAATTTGAGTTTGGTTTTGGCAAAAAGCGGGCGTAAAACTGTCGACATCGTTCTGTTCCTTTCTTGAAGCAATGGTTTTTGGTCGAACTCATTTAACTTCAAGCTCTAGGAACAGAGCGACTATTTCTTAACTTCGGTTTTCGGG
>DAOLCW010000255.1:0-1521 GCA_035327665.1 Kiritimatiellia bacterium | reverse complement strand
GAGAGTGTAAAGTAACGTGTGTAAATGGAGTGACTCCGGTAGAATGGCAGAAATGGGGAAAGGCAGATAGAAAGGGGTCACACCATGACAGAAAAAAGGGTGGAGAAGCGAGCGATTTACAAACCGCAGGTGGAGGAGATCCAACGGGAACTGAGCCAGGCGGAAACGATTGACGATTTTTTCGGCAAAGAGGGGATCTTTGCCCGCCTGTTCGCCCGCACGCTGGAGGAGATGCTGGAGGCAGAACTGAGTACGCAGCTGGGCTACGAGAAATATGAGGCCAAAGGCCGCAACAGCGGCAACAGTCGCAACGGCAAGCGGACGAAGCAGGTGCAGAGTTCGGCAGGGGAGCAGACGATCACGGTGCCGCGGGACCGCAACGGAGAGTTTGCCTCGCCCCTGCTTTCGGGACAGCGCAGCAACGAGTTGGAGGAGAAGGTGATCTCGTTGTATGCCAAAGGCACCTCGACCCGTGACATCCAGACGACGCTGGCGGAGCTCTATGGAGTGGAGGTGACGGCGCCGACCATCAGCGCCATCACGGATAAGGTGTGGCCGTTGGTGGAGCAGTGGCAGAACCGGGCGCTGGCTGAGATTTATGCGATTGTCTACCTGGACGCATTTTATGTCAAGCTGAGACGGGAAGGCAAGGTGGAGAACATCGCCGTCTATGACGTGCTGGGGGTCAACCTGGAGGGCCACAAGGAGGTATTGGGTCATTGGGTGGGCAATGGCGCAGAAGGGGCCAACTTCTGGCTGAGCGTGCTGACGGACCTCCAGAACCGGGGCGTGGTCGACCTCTTCATCGCTTGTGTGGATGGGCTGAAGGGGTTCAGTGAAGCGATTGAGGCAGTCTTTCCTGCCAGCCAGGTGCAGCGCTGTGTGATTCATCAGATTCGCCACAGCCTGAGCTATGTCACCTGGAGCGACCAGAAGGCCTTTATGAAAGACCTGCGCACCGTCTACCAGGCCGCCACTCGGGAAGAGGCAGAGACCAACCTGCTCCACCTGGGCGAGAAGTGGAGCAGCAAGTATCCTGCTGCCATTCGCTCCTGGGAACAGAACTGGACCGAGTTGTCCGTCTACTTTGATTTCCCCGCCGAGATCCGGCGGCTGATCTATACCACCAATACCGTGGAGGGCTATCATCGCCAAGTCCGCAAAGTGCTCAAGAACAAGGGGTCGTTGCCAACGCCTGAGGCCGTGCGCAAGCTTCTCTTCTTGGCCAACCGCGACATTACCAAGAAGTGGACGATGCCGGTTGCCAACTGGGCCAAAATCCGCAACCAATTGGCCATCAGATTTGAGGAGCGCTTTCCGCTCTAGCCGGCGCCCAGGCGGGCCAGGAAAGTGGGGACAACGGATACTGCCCCGTTGCCCCCACTTCCTCCGGCCCCAGCGGCGACGACGACACGCCACGCACCGACTCGCTTCGTTGACCAGCTGGTCGCCCGCTGGGATGGTGGGGAGATTGATGGATGAGGAAATGCATTTCATTTACACACGCAATTTGACACATCC
>DAOLCW010000254.1:0-1525 GCA_035327665.1 Kiritimatiellia bacterium | reverse complement strand
ATTCCAGCAGGGGCGATGGCAGCGGCGGGGTACCCCCGCCCCCCCCCGCCCCTCCCCGCATGGACGTCGCCGCCCGCGACACCTCCCACGCCCACGGCGGCAACCCCCACCAGATCCAGGTCATCAACTACAACTTCTTCTACGGACGCGCCCAGACCCTCCACGACATCACCATGGACTTCCCCGAACGCCAGGTCACCGCCCTCATCGGTCCCTCCGGCTGCGGAAAATCCACCCTCCTCCGCAACCTCAATCGCATGAACGACCTCATCGACGGCATCCGCCACACCGGCGACATCCTCATCAGCGGCCACAGCATCTACGACCCCCTCCTCGAAGTCATCTCCCTCCGCAAACGCATCGGCATGGTCTTCCAAAAATCCAACCCCTTCCCCAAATCCATCTACGAAAACATCGTCTACAGCCTCCGCGTCGCCGGACGGAACAAAAAATCCGAACTCGACCACGTCGTCGAACGCTCCCTCCGCGGCGCCGCCCTCTGGGACGAAGTCAAAGACCGCCTCCAGGAAAGCGCCTTCGGCCTCTCCGGCGGCCAGATGCAGCGCCTCTGCATCGCCCGCGCCATCGCCAACCGCCCCGAAATCCTCCTCATGGACGAACCCTGCTCCGCCCTCGACCCCATCGCCACCGGCAAAATCGAAGATCTCATCCACGAACTCAAAAAAGAATTCACCATCATCATCGTCACCCACAACATGCAGCAAGCCGCCCGCGTCTCCGACCGCACCGCCTTCCTGTACATGGGCAAACTCATCGAGTACGATCTCACCGAAAAAATCTTCATGTCCCCCTCCAACCCCCAAACCGAAGCCTACGTTTCCGGACGCTTCGGCTGACCCCCCGCAACTTAGGAGTCCACCCATGCCCATCCATCTCCTCCGCGAAGTCGACAAACTCAAAAAGCAAATCCTCTCCCTCGGCGCCCACGTCGAGGAAAACATGCGCAACGCCGTCAAAGCCGTCCTCGAACGCGACGAAGCCCTCGCCAAACGCGTCATCCAGGAAGACCACCTCATCGACACCGCCGAAGTCGACGTCGAGGAGGAATGCCTCAAAATCCTCGCCCTCCACCAACCCGTCGCCCACGATTTGCGCTACATCGTCGCCATGCTCAAGATCAACCACGACCTCGAGCGCATCAGCGACCTCGCCGTCACCATCGCCAAGCGCGCCGTCGCCCTCTGCTCCCTCCCCGAGCCCAACGTCGAATTCGAAATCAGCAGCATGGCCGAAAAAACCGTCCAAATGGTCGCCCGCAGCCTCGACGCCCTCATCAACCGCGACGCCAACCTCGCCCGCGACAACTGGTTCTCAGACGACGAAGTCGACGCCATGTGCGCCCGCAACTACGACCTCGTCGAAGAGCAAATCCGCAAACATCCCGAACATCTCAGCGCCCTCTTGAGCCTCCTCAACGTCTCCCGCAACCTCGAGCGCATCGCCGACCACGCCACCAACATCTCCAAAGATGTCATCTACATGATCGAAGGCGAAATCGTCCGTC
>DAOLCW010000253.1:0-1548 GCA_035327665.1 Kiritimatiellia bacterium | reverse complement strand
GAGCACGGAGGACACGGAGAGGGGGAAGATTGTTTACCACCCCGCTTCGTCCGGCCAATACCGGACTGATCGCAGGGCAGGCCCTTCGACAGGCGAAGCACGAAGCACCAGGCACCATAGGTGCCAACCCCTTCGATAGGCTGCTGGCAAGGATACGAGAGGTGTCGGAGCGGTTCGTACTTTTACAAGGATCGTTATAAACTCTTATAGATTATAGGTTTATGGAGTAGGCATTTACGGAGAGGAAGTGTTCTTGCAATTTAGACGCGCGGCGTCTAATGTGTTTGATATGTTTGATCGTTACTTGATGCGGCACATCGAGAAGCTGTCGATGCAGTTTCCGGCAGTCATGTTGCTTGGACCTCGTCAGTGCGGGAAGACGACCTTGGTTCGTTCGGGGTTTTCCGGCAGCTATTTCGATTTGGAAAAACCATCCGATGTTCAAGTTCTTACCGGGGATGTGGAGGGGGCTTTGCGTCGCTTCCCGGAACCCATCCTTCTGGATGAAGCTCAGCGTTTGCCGGAAATCTTTCCGGTTCTTCGGGCCTTGATTGATGAGTCACGTCGTCGCACGGGCCGATTTATCCTGCTGGGATCCGTTGATCCCTCCCTGAAAAAAGAGGTTTCGGAATCACTGGCGGGCCGGATTGGCATAGCCGAACTCACGCCTCTTCTTTTCCGGGAAGTTCATGGCATCCCGCTGGGTCGCTTCTGGCATCGTGGTGGCTTTCCGGATGCCTTGCTCGCATCCGATAACGAAGCATGGAACCTATGGCATTTGAATTATGTCCGGACCTTCGTGGAGCGCGATTTGGCCCGTTTCGGGAGTCATCAATCGCCGGAGCAGATGCATCGTCTGTTGGCCATGCTGGCGGGCCAGCAGGGAGGGCTTCTCAATGCATCCGCCATCGGTCGTGCCCTTGGCGTCAGCTATCATGTGATTGAGCGCTTGCTGGATTTGTTCGAGGGCCATTTTATCCTTCGACGGCTCCCTCCCTTCTATGCCAATGTCGGGAAACGACTGGTGAAGTCGCCCAAGATCTACATCCGGGACAGCGGAATGGTGCATCATCTTCTCCAAGTGGATTCGGAGGCGACCTTGAACCGGTCGATGGTTCGAGGGCACTCATGGGAAGGTTTCGTCCTTGAGCAAATCATAGCATGGTTAACGGTAACGGCTCCGGGTGCCCGCGCCTATTTTTACCGGACCCAGACCGGTGAAGAGGTGGATCTCCTCGTGGACCGGGGAACCTCGCGCACCGGGATTGAAGTGAAATGCTCAACGACCCTCGAACCGGATGCGGGGAGGGGTCTCCGTCGCGCTCTTTCCGATGGGGTGATCTCTGCCGGGATCATCCTGTATCTGGGCGAGCGTGAATTTGAGATCAGGGATGGTATCCGGGTTCTCAATGCGGAAAACGCGATCAAAGGGGGATTCGAGCTTCAGTGATCGGGGACGGGAAGCGAAGCGGGTGGTAGAAGATTGTTTACCACGGAGAGCACGGAGGACACGGAGAGGGGGAAGATTGTTTACCACCCCGCTTCGTC
>DAOLCW010000252.1:0-1556 GCA_035327665.1 Kiritimatiellia bacterium | reverse complement strand
GAAAGCTGAAAGCTGCCGCCTTCGTCCGGCGGTTGCCGAACTACGGCGTGCCATGGAGGGAGGGGAGAGTCTACCGCTGATTCCGCAGACGGGAGAAGGGGGCGGGTCGCCGCGTTGGGGATAGCGCGGAGGTCGATTACGATTTCGATTAGGAGGAGGAGGGAGGGCGGAGAAACGAATAGACGGAATAGCCGACTCTGGCCGGGAGATTGCGTTTGACAAATATGAAGTGATGTATATATATGCCAACTGTGTGGATAGAAAGGACATACGAATCCTTAATTCGCGATCCTGCTTCGCCGTTGGGCCTTTTTCCGGTCTGGCTGCTGCTCGGTCCGCGCCAGGTCGGCAAAAGTTCTTTATTACGTCGTCTGTCGGCTCCGGATCGACAGGTCATTAATTTGGATGACCTTGAGACACGATCACGGGCGACCGCAGATGCCGCCCTTTTCATTCGGGATTTTCAGGGGCCCCTTTTGGTGGACGAAATTCAGTATGCGCCTCAGCTTTTGGAGGTCATCAAGCGCAGAGTCGATGAAGGAGCGTCTGCGGGAACCTTTTGGCTGACGGGTTCCCAGAATTTTGAGGTGATGCAAGGGGTCCGCGAATCACTGGCTGGCCGGGTGGCCTTGTTGAATCTCTTTGGCATTTCAGACGAAGAGGCAAAATCGGATGCGCGGACGCCTTCTGACCAGTTTGAACGCATCCTTGAAACGGGATTCCCGAAGTTGCGGGGGGTGCTTGAGGGAGCGAGCCGGGACCTTTACATTTCCAGCTACCTCCAAACGTACATCGAGCGCGATGTCCGCGAATTGGTGGGGATTCAGAAGCGTCGCCCGTTTGAGCTGTTCGTGAAGATGTGCGCCCTGCGAACCGGACAAACCTTGAACTATGCCGATCTGGGACGCGATGCCGGGGTCTCAGCGGTGACGGCCAAGGATTGGGTATCGCTGCTGGAGGATAGTTTTCTGGTCAAGCTGGTGCATCCATGGTTTCCCAATCGGAACAAGCGCTTGGTGAAAAGCCCACGGTTGTATTTTCTGGATGCCGGCCTCGCGGCGTGGCTTTCCGGCTGGAGGACCGTGGAGCAAGCCAGGCTGGGCCCGATGGCCGGAGCCTTGCTAGAAACCCATGCCTTTGGCCAAATCTATCGCTATTACCGTCACCGAGCCCGGGAGGTTGACGTGTATTACTGGCGGACACGGGATGGTCAAGAGATCGACTTTCTGGTTGATCATGGCGGAACGATCCAACCGGTGGAAGTCAAGACCGGCCTGCCCGATCCCCGGGATCTGACGCCACTGGGAAAGCTTCGCGAGCCGAATTGGAAGCACGGCGTGGTGATGAGCCTTTTGCCCTCCAGTCCGACTCGGCTGAGTGAGGAATGGACCGCACGGCCTTTCCATGATCTATCCTTCCTGCCTTGATGGCAGCGTGGATCGTGCTTGGTGGCAAGGGGGGAAGAGAGGGATGAGGGCGGAAAGGTGAAAGCTGAAGGGAGGGGGGGAGGGGGAGAAGAAGGGATGAGGGATACGGGATGCGGGACAGTTGAAGGT
>DAOLCW010000251.1:0-1556 GCA_035327665.1 Kiritimatiellia bacterium | reverse complement strand
CGCGGATGACCAGGACCGGTTGTTGTCCTATGGCTCTGCCACCTACCAGTATAACGACCATGGGACCATGACCAACAAGGTGGACGGGACCAATACCACCGGCTACGTGTACGACACCCGGGGAAGTCTGCTGGAGGTCCGATCGGGCACGAATGTCATATCCTATTCCGTCGATGCCCTCGGTCGCCGCATCGCCCGCAACCGAAACGGAACAACCACCCAACGCCTTGTCTATCAGGATTTCCTCAAACCGATTGCCGAGCTTGACGGGGATGGCTCCGTCGTGTCGCGATTTGGCGGATAAGGGGTCGGTCCGCACATAGTTGCAGAAAGTGATTGACGAGGCGGGTTGGCCCGTCAATCGTATGGGGTTGCCAAGGAACATACGCATTGACTACGCGGGGGCCGTTTATCATGTGATGTGTCGTGGGGATCGGCGAGAGGCGATCTTTCGCGACGGAGGCGATTCTGCCTGATTTCTGGATACGCTGGCCGAGATGTGCGGGCGGACGGGGTTCCGGATTCATGCCTATGTGTTGATGGGGAATCACGATCACCTCTTGCTGGAGACGCCGGAGGCCAACCTGGTGACGGGTATGAAATGGCTGCAGGGGACATTCACACAGCGGTATAACAGAGCGCTGGATGATTGAGGCTCTCAAGCAGGTCGATCTGAAGCAGGATGAGTTGGATGCATTACCGAAGAACGATAGTTGGAAATGCGCGGTTGAGCGAGTGGCTGAGCATGGGGCATGAGATGAATGTAATCCCGGCGGCTGTGCTTCGCCTACTACGACCGCTGCTGACTCCCTTGGCTCGCCATAGCTTCGTAGCGACGGCGGCTGCGCCCTCCGTCCGTCGGTTTTCCGTCGGGGTTGTCGCGAGACGTTGCGACGCAGGTCTCCCCGGATAAGTGATTGAGCTTCCACCGCACAAACGCCGCATTTTCCCTGTCGCTGGATCAAAGGCCATAAGGGGTCGGTCCGCACATAGTTGCAGAAAGTGATTGACGAGGCGGGTTGGCCTGTCAATCGTGTGGGGATGCCAAGGAGCATACGCATTGAATACGCGGGGGCCGTTTATCATGTGATGTGTCGTGGGGATCGGCGAGAGGCGGCATCACGGTTTGGGGTAACAGTGAGCGAGTTGTGGAGTCGGAGACAGACGGACCCGGTGAAGCAGGCGGTGGCGTGGTGGGTCAAAAGCCGAAGCGTGGTGAGCGACGAGTGGGTGAGCGCGAAACTGGAGATGGGCAGCCGCAGCAATATCCACCGGGCGGTCAAAGCGTATCGGGCACCCCGAGATCGAGTTCGGTCGCGATTAAAATCCGAGTTGCAACTATGTGCGGACTGACCCCACAATCCCCTGACCCCACAATCCCCCGGACTGACCCCACAATCCCTGACTCGCCCCGCAACTGAGCCTTGTATGCGGTTCGTATTCCTCGCTTCGCAGTTTTGCGCTCCGGCTTCCTTCGGCCAATTCCTCACGGAATCGTCCTTGCCTTCGGCTATTCGTTCTACATGCTGATCCTCCGAAAGGGGACTTTAACCCCA
>DAOLCW010000250.1:0-1590 GCA_035327665.1 Kiritimatiellia bacterium | reverse complement strand
AAACCAAAACCCCCTCCATTTCCAAGGTTTGGAAACAAACTTGCGGGGGGTCAAACACACATCATCCCGGAAACCATCAACCGCCTCCCCCATGCCACGCCCAAAGCCCTGCCAAAGCTCGCCCTCCCGATCTTAATCTTACTCTTACTCTTAATCCTAATCCCCTCCCTCCAATGGCCGTAGTCCGGCAGCCGCGGGACAAAGGCGCCTGCCCTTGCTCGTACACATACTCCTACACTCCAATCTCCCCCTCTCTTCTCTCGCCCCATCGACCATTGCTCGCTGCATTGTAGTCCCGCCGCCAACCTATCGGGACAAAACCGACCACGCCGAACGATTGCCCTCAAGGGACGCTGGCAGACGCGTCCGCGCGGCCGCCACCGGTATACGGTTCAGGGTGTTGTTCGCCGATTCTTCAGCGCGCGGCGGATACGGTCAGGATTCTGTCTCAGGTCGAGCACTCGCCATACGATCCCCGTGTTCCCCTCCACGACGTAATAGATGGCGTAGGGAAATCGCTTGGATAGCATACGGTGGTAGCCGTAGACCTCGGGATGGATTCCGGCATACAGGGCAAGGGAATCGATGTCGGAGAAGAGGGAATCGAAATAATAGTCGCCGACACCTTCTGTCTGCTCCTCTTAGAACAGGCGTCCGGCGTGAAGATCGGCGACGGCTGAGGAGAGGACTCTGATCCTCATTCAAACCGCTTCCTCAATTCCCGCTTCGCAGTGTCCCAGTCCGTTATCTGCTCCTCTCCGGCGGCGACACGCGCCTCGGTCTCGCGTAGAACTTCCGCGTGCCAGGACGGCGATTCCACCTCGGCTTCCGTCTTGGAGAGATCCGCCCAGAGGGCTTCCATCACCTGGAGCTTCTCGGCGCGTGACATCTGCTCAATCTGTACGGTAGTGACCATGGGAATACTCTACTGCATCAGCTCTGGCCGATCAATCGTTCTTTCCGCAGGCGAACGACAAGCCTCAGTGTGCCCCGCTTCGGGGCTGCACTGGAGGCACATGTTCGCATCATAGTTTTAAATATTCTTTCGGTTCAATTGCGATCTTCGGAAACAATCTCTTAACAGCTTTATCGAAGGTTATTAATGGGACTCCAAGTTCTTGAGCCAACACGACAAATTCGCCATCATATGCCGTTACATTATGTTTATGGGTTAATGCTAGGACGTCATTCGACGGGACAGAATATTCATGCTCGCGCCACAAGCGCTCTGCCTTCTCCATTGTAGCTTGCGCCTGAACCAAGGTCATTTTTTCATGACGCATATATAGCGTAAGTATATTTCTTATCTCTGACCTGCAAATGAGTGGAACGGCCCAGTCGGGGTCTTTTAAGAATATTTCATCCGCGATGACGCTCTTGTCTCCAGGAATGAGTAGGTATGCGATTAAATTCGAGTCCGCGACGATCATGCGCGGCCTACCTCTAGCGCATTCCGGATTAGTTGGTCATTAAGTTTGCCGGGTAGGGAGGCGCGATGTTTGCGCATCTCAAACAAAAGGGAGTGTGTATCAACACGAGTCGGGGCCACAGCCATTTCAAGGCACGCCAGCGCCTCCTTATTGAGACTCC
>DAOLCW010000249.1:0-1825 GCA_035327665.1 Kiritimatiellia bacterium | reverse complement strand
ACCCCCCAAACCATCCAGGAGATCCCCCCCTCCGACCTCCTCGCCGCCGTCCACGCCCGCAAAGCCGCGGGCGACCGCCTCGTCCAAATCTGCGCCACCACCCTCGAACACTTCGAACTCACCTACACCTTCGCCAACCCCGCCCTCATCACCCACCTCCGACTTCACATCCCCCGCCAAAACCCCACCCTCCCCAGCATCACCGACCTCTACTTCGGCGCCTTCGCCTACGAAAACGAAATCCACGACCTCTTCGGCATCTCCATCACCGGCAACCGCGTCGACTACCACGGCAACTTCTTCAAAATCAGCCGCGCCGCCCCCTTTGCCGAACCCTGTTCCATCCCCGTCAAGAAAGTCCCCTCGTGACCAACCGCACCATCATCCCCTTCGGGCCCCAACATCCCGTCCTCCCCGAACCCATCCACCTCGACCTCGTCGTCGAAGATGAAACCGTCATCGAAGCCATCCCCTCCTTCGGCTTCGTCCACCGCGGCCTCGAAAAACTCGTCGAGAAAAAAGATTTCCACGAATTCACCTACGTCGCCGAACGCGTCTGCGGCATCTGCAGCTTCATCCATGGCATGGGCTACTGCCAGGCCGTCGAACACATCATGGGCCTCGACATCCCCCAACGCGCCAAAACCCTCCGCACCTTCTGGGCCGAACTCTCCCGCGCCCACAGCCACCTCATGTGGCTCGGACTCCTCGCCGACGCCTTCGGCTACGAAAACCTCTTCATGCAATGCTGGCGCATCCGCGAAGCCATCCTCGACATCGTCGAGGAAACCGCAGGCGGACGCGTCATCTTCGGCGGCGCCAAAATCGGCGGCACCCGCCGCGACGTCCCCGACCACGCCTTCCCCGGCATCCTCCAGCGCATCAATGCCATCGAAGCCGACCTCCGCCCCATCACCGACGTCTTCGAACAAGACTACTCCGTCCAACAAAGGTTGCGGGGGGTCGGCATCATCTCCCGCGACGACGCCTACCAGCTCGGCGCCGTCGGCCCCACCCTCCGCGGCAGTGGCGACCCCATGGACGCCCGCCGCGAAGGCTACGCCTCCTACCATGCCCTCACCTTCGACCCCATCGTCGAAACCGACGGCGACTCCTACGCCCGCTGCATCGTCCGCATCCGCGAAATCTTCCAATCCTTCGACCTCATCCGCCAACTCCTCGCTCGCGTCCCCGGCGGCGAAACCGACCTCAAAGTCAAAGGCTACCCCCTCGGTGAGCACTTCGCCCGCCTCGAACAGCCTCGCGGCGAAGTCCTCTACTACGTCAAAGGCAACGGCACCAAACACCTCGACCGCTTCCGCGTCCGTACCCCCACCTTCGCCAACATCCCCCCCCTCCTCAAACTTCTCCAAGGCTGCGACCTTGCCGACGTCCCCCTCATCGTCCTCACCATCGACCCCTGCATCAGTTGCGCCGAACGTTGAGCCATCCCATGAAGATGACCCTCATCACCCTCAAAAACCTCTTCACCGCCCCCGCCACCCTCGACTACCCCGCCACGCCCCGCACCTATCCCCCCGCCACCCGTGGACAGGTTCTTCTCACCATCCCCAAATGCACCCTCTGCAAAATCTGTGAAGTCAAATGCCCCACCGGTGCCATCCTCGTCGATCGCCCCGGAAAATCCTGGACCATCCACCGCATGAAATGCATCACCTGCGGCGCCTGCGCCGACGCCTGCCCCCGCGACTGCCTCACCCTCGAAAACCACCAAACCCCTCCCGGCACCACCAAACAAATCGACATCCTCCACGTCCCCTACGACCCCCCACCCAAAAAACCCAAACCCGAACCCCCCCCCCCC
>DAOLCW010000248.1:0-1844 GCA_035327665.1 Kiritimatiellia bacterium | reverse complement strand
AGGAGGGGGAGGGGGAGTAAGATTAAGATTAAGAGTAAGAGGGGGAGGGAGGGGGTGCGGGACGGGTTGCGGCCTACAGGGTGCGGGGGAGGGTGGTTGGAGGGTGTCCTTTAAGGGGTTCATTCATCGGGCCGGGAGGGAGGGGATGGAGTTAGCGTCGGTCTTGCTCCCAGTTTCCGATGTCGTCGGCGCTTTCGACGCCGTCTTCACCAAGGGAGAAGACTTCGAAGCGGAGTCCGCGACGGGAGCCGGGGGTGCGGTATTGGTAGTCGCGTTGCCAGGGGTCTTTGGGGATGGTTCGCATGTAGGGGTCGTTGCCTTCGGTGAGGGCGGAGAGGGAGGCGGGATAACGACCTTCGTTCATGTTGTAGAGTTCGATGGCGGTGGCGATGGAGGAGACGTCGGCGGCGGCTTTGGCTTCGCGGCCCTGGCCGAGGAATTTGGGGATGTTGATGACGGCGATGGTGGCAAGCATGCCGATGATGACGACGACGAGGAGGACCTCGATGAGGGTGAAGCCGGCGTTGCGGGTGCGTTGGATTTGGGGGCTGGTTTTCATGTTGTTCTCCACGGGGGGTGGCTTCAACGGGGTTTAGACATTGAGTCCACTGGTTAGTTCAAATACGGCCATGAGCATGCTGACGGCGACGAAGCCGACACCGACGGCAATAAAAAGGATCATGATGGGTTCGAGGATGGTGGTCAAAACTTTGACGCTGCGGTCGAGGTCGTCGTCGTAGCGTTTGGCGATGTGGGCGAGGGCGCCGCTCATGTCGCCGGATTCTTCGCCGACGGCGAGCATGTCGGTGAGGAGGGAGGGGAAGACTTTTCCGGCGGCGAGGGGTCCGGAGATGGAGGAGCCGTCGGTGACGCGGTCGCGGGCTTCGCGGATTTCGTTGGCGATGACCTGGTTGCCCATGGTTTGTTCGACGATGGTGAGGGCCTGGAGGACGGGGACGCCGTTGTTGAGGAGGGCGCTAAGGGTGCGGGCGAATTGGGCGTAGGCGTTGGCGGTGATGACGCGGTGGATGACGGGGAAGCGAAGGATGCGGGCATGCCACCAGAGGCGTCCTTTGGGGGTGCGGATGTAGCGGCGGAAGAAGATGAAGCCGCCGATGAGGGCGGCGAGGAGGAAGAGGCCGTAGTTGAGGAGGAAGGAGCTGAAGGCCATGAGCATGCGGGTGGGGAGGGGAAGGGTGCGTCCGAGGTCGGCGAAGACGTCGGCGAATTTGGGGACGACGTAGGTCATGGTGAAGATGATGGTGAGGATGCCGACGATGATGACGATGGCGGGGTAGGTGAGGGCGCCGATGACTTTTTCGCGTGCTTCTTTGACGCGTTCGTAGTGTTTGGCGAGGCGTTCGAGGGCTTCGGGGGTTTCGCCGCTGGCTTCTCCGGCGCGGATCATGCTGACGTAGAGGTTGGAGAAGGAGTCGCGGTGGACGGCGAGGGCGTTGGAGAGGCTGGCGCCTTTGATGATTTGGTCGCGGAGGTCGAGGACGATGGCGTCCTGGGCGGTGTGGGTTTTGCGGCGGGCGAGGGAGTTGAGGGCCTTGCCGAGGGTCATGCCGGATTCGAGGAGGTCGTGTAGTTCGCGGGTGAAGAGGAGGACCTCGCCGAGGGTCATGGCTTTTTTGCGTTTGAATTCGATGGTGAAGGGATTTTTGGGGGGGGCGGCGCCGGCAATGGGGGCGGCTTTGGCGGGGGCTTTGGCGGTTTTGGAGGGTTTGGCGGGGGCGGCTTCGGGGACGCTGGCGGGGACAAGGCCCCGGGGTTCGAGCTGGACGAGGGCGGGGCGGGGGGCGGGGGGGGCGCTGGCGCCCTTGGGGTTTTTGGCCGCGGGG
>DAOLCW010000247.1:0-1847 GCA_035327665.1 Kiritimatiellia bacterium | reverse complement strand
ACCACCCCGTTTCCCTTTCCAAACCTTGGAACCCCGCCCCCCCCTCCCATCCGCTTACCCAACCTCCCACCGGGGGAACAAATCCTCATACCTCTCCCACACCACATCCCCCTCCCGCATTTCATCCTTGGTCAGAAGACATTCATTCAACCCCGCCACCAACCTCTCCCGGTCCATCCCGATGCCAATCATCACCACCTCTTGACGTCGATCCCCCACCCCCGGCTCCCACACCCCGGCAATCTCCGCCCGGATCTCCTCATCCTCCGGCCACTCCGACTCCGGCAACGCCGCCCACCACAAGCCTCCCGGATCCAACTGACACGTCTGACCCGCCTGCGACCACGCTCCCGCAATCTCCGGACGACTCGCCAACCACATCACCCCCTTTGAACGCAACACCCCCTCCAGCTTGTTCCCGGCAAAAAAATCCCACAATCGACCGGGATGAAATGGACGCCGCGCCCGGTACACAAAACTCCCAATCCCATACTCCTCCGTCTCCGGCTGACGCGCATCCCGAGGTTCCGATTTCCATAACCGCGACCCCTCCGCCGCATCCAGGTCAAACCGACCCGTACCCAAAACCAACCCCGGATCCACCACCGAACGACACGCCCGAACCACCGTCGCCCCCGGATTCACCCGGGCCAAAAAACCCTCGATCTGCCCCAGCTCAACCTCCTCCACCAAATCCGTCTTGTTCAACACAATCACGTTCGCAAACTCGATCTGGTCCATCAACAGCATCGACACCGGACGATCATCCTCCGCATCCGTTCCCTCCCCCCGCTCCTGCAACGTCTCCTGCGTCGTCAAATCCCGGGGAAAATTCTTCGCGTCCACCACCGTCACCAGCGTATCCAACCGCGCCAGATCTTGCAGCCGCGCCCCCGTCTCCGGATCCTCAAACGTAAACGTCTCCGCCACCGGCATCGGCTCCGAAATCCCCGTCGACTCAATCAGCAGGTAATCAAACCGCCCCGCCCGGGCCAACCCCGCCACCTCCCGGAGCAAATCCTCCCGCAGCGTGCAGCAGATGCACCCATTCGTCATCTCCACCAGCTTCTCTTCCGTCCGCGATAGCGCCGCCTCCCCCCCCTGCACCAGCCGCGCATCGATGTTGATCTCGCTCATGTCGTTCACAATCACCGCCACCCGCAGCCCCTCGCGGTTGCGCAACACATGATTCAACAGCGTCGTCTTGCCCGCTCCCAGAAAACCCGAAAGCAATGTCACCGGAAGCGTCTTTAAGGTCATAACGTTGACTCCATCCTCGGTTCGTGAGTAAATTGCGAATAGTGCTAATTGATATTTGATTCTCACTTATTGTCAAGACCTATGGAACGGAAAACCAAACAGCGCGATGTGCTCTTCGCCGTGCTCGAAGAAGCCCAAGGGCCGATGAGCCCCCTCGAACTCCTCGAAGCCGCCAAACGCAGCGTGCCCGGCATCGGCATCGCCACCATCTACCGGAACATTAAATCCTTCGTGGATGAAGGCATCGCCCAACCCGTCCATCTCCCCGGCGAACCCGACCGCTACGAACTCAGCGGCAAATCCCACCACCACCACTTCTTCTGCCGCGACTGCAAACGCACCTTCGAAATGAACGGATGCCCCGGCCACCTCGAACGACTCGCCCCCCCCGGCTTCGAGGTCGATGGACACGACTTCTTCCTCTATGGCCGCTGCACCGACTGCAAAGCCCCCCCGCCCCCGCGCCGGAAACGCCCCCCCGCACTCGCCACATAACGCCGGGACCGGCTTAGACCAATCCCTACTACTTTATGGTATAAAGAAACGTTTCTTTGCGAAATTTGGAGGGTCGAGCTCCGCGAGACCGA
>DAOLCW010000246.1:0-1859 GCA_035327665.1 Kiritimatiellia bacterium | reverse complement strand
GGGCTCCATCTGCGCCGACAAGCGGAAACGGCTTTGGGCTGGCCGGCCATTGCCAACCAGTACCGCGCTCTGTACCGTCGCCACCAGGAACATGCCGCTCGGACTTGACGATTCCATGAGCATCCCCTAATGCTTTCCACGCCTGCGAATACAACATGATACCAAGAGTCCTCATTCCAATCATCGCGGTGGCAATCGTCGTTGCCCTTGCCATCTTCGGCTACACCTCCCGAAGCCCCCTTGTCCATTCGATGCTCGTCCTCGTTCCCCTAGTCCTCATGCTCATGGGCAGGATCGGCCTGATTTTCGGCCTCGTCCTCGCCCTCCGCTACAGCGACTTGATCATCCCCGGCCTCCCCCAGGGATTAAACCTCATGGATGTAGTCATTCTCTTCCTTGTCGGGATGATCCTCGCCCGCCATACCATCACCAAAGAGAAATTCGTGAAATGGCGCTTGTCCCATTACATGATCGTCGGCTTTTTTTGCGTACTTTTGATCGTTATCGCAATCCGCGGGATAGGTATACGCTTCCTCGGCAGCTCGGAGTGGGGCGGTTTTACCTACATTAAGATCTTCATTTCGATTGCGTTCTACTTGGTCTGCGGTCGTCTCCGCTTATCCGAGAAACACGTCAAGATGGGGTTGGTTCTCATGTTGCTGTTGTCGACGTTTCCCGCCGTCGCACAGGCAGTGTTCTATTTTAGCGGGGGAACAATCTTCTTTCAGTACATGTTTCTGGAGGCCTACGCCAGCGGCATGCTCGCCACGTTGGACGCGATGCAACGCGATGCGGGAGCCGCAAGGTTTTATTTCACCGGCATGGCCGGATCTCTGGTTATAGTCGCGCTCGCTTTCTTCCCCCTCAACAGCCGGTCACGGGTATTTTTTGCATTGTTCTGGCTGACCGGTTTTTTTGTCACCCTCCTCAGTGGTTTTCGCGCCGCCACGGTGGGGATCGTCGTGACGACCCTCATGTTCTTGTGGGTGTACTACCCCACGCGCAGGGGATTGATTATGACCTCCAGCGTTGTCGCGTTTGTCGGCCTTCTTATCGGACTGGCTCCATTTATCAACAACCTGCCTACCGGAGTGCAGCGGGCCTTATCCTGGGTGCCATGGTATGATATTCCCTTGGCAATTAAAATGGATGCCGCTATTTCCACGGAATGGCGGCTGATCGTTTGGCAGCAAGCCTTGAGAATGCTTCCCGAGTACCTCCTGCTGGGACGAGGGCTTACGTTTAACGCATCTGAAGTACAAGCCGCTCTGGCCCTGCGTGACACGGTTTCATGGGCGTACCTTAGCCATAACTACCATAACGGACCGCTGGCGATCCTGATAACTACCGGGATTCCCGGCGCGGTTATCTTCATCGTCTTCACCATTGCGGTAAGCATGGAGGCGGTCCAAGGCGGAGCGGCTATGCGCCGCCAATGCAACTCGCCTTTCTTGGTCCGCGTCTATCTGGTTTTCATGGTTTATCTCCTGTACGCCATACTTAGCTTTTTCCTTATCTATGGCGATATGAATTCCTCGGTTCCGAACCTGTTATTCCTCGCGGCTACGCTTCAGGTTTTGCGTTTGAATTTCGCGCCGGCTTCCGGAGCGGCGGTAGTCGGAGCCGAACCCTCGTCGTACCACCCCTTGCCGGAAGGTCAGCGCACCTTATTGCCACATGCAGCCACTCAGGCGCTGCGGGGATCGGCTTCGTGAAAAAACTGAATTTCGGATGCGGGGACCGTATCGCCTCCGGTTGGGAAAACATAGATTTCAACCCGATGGTTCCCGGGGTAAAGCAGGTCAATCTATTGAAGGGGTTTCCTTATCCGGATGCAACCTTCGATGTCGTCTACAGCA
>DAOLCW010000245.1:0-1863 GCA_035327665.1 Kiritimatiellia bacterium | reverse complement strand
GGGACAGGTAGTTTGTGGTCGGCTGGGAAAATCCCGCGCTTTGAATTCCTCACTTACCGCATGGCCAGGAATTTCCCCCTTGTCGGATCGATTATTTCAGCTTCCGGGCCGGATTTGGCTCTCATATATGGGTTGGTCTCGCCTCTCGATGCCCAATTTTCAGGGAGTTGACAGACCCCTCTTATCCTGCGTCCCACTTACCCAAGGAAACGAGAGGCATATTTTTCCGAAAATAATTTCAATTAGCGGCCAAGGTCTGTCATTACCACCTGATCATGAACATGATGCACGGGACATAAAGTTTGCCTGTCCCCGATAATTCCTTCTTCACCGATGGCGAACGGCTCGCCGCGCCGCACAACGGGCTGCTGAAATATGCCGCGAAGTACGGTTGGCAACTGGAGGCGTGGGCGGTTTTTCCAAACCATTACCATTTTGTCGGCCACTCGCCGGAAGGCGCAAAAGATGCCTCCAGCTTGAGCGCGTTTCTCAAACATTTCCACAGCCGCGCCTCGGCCTGGTTGAACAAGCGGGACGACAGGCCCGGACGGAAGGTCTGGCACAACTACTGGGAGACCGGTCTGACCTTCGAGAAGAGCTACTTCGCCCGGCTGAACTACGTCCACCAGAACCCGGTGCGGCACGGGGTCGTTTCTGTCGCCAACCAGTACCCGTTGTGCAGCGCCGCCTGGTTCGAACGCACCGCCAGCCCGGCGATGGTCAAGACCATTTATGGATTCAAGATGGATCATGTGACGGTGGTGGATGATTTTTGACGACGAAGAAAAGCGGGTTCAAGAACCCGCACTCCAAAACGCCTTTGGAGTGCGGCATCTCGATGCCGCTTTGGGGGAGGGTTCTTGAACCCGACCGGTGGGAGAAACGTTCCAAGTTCGATAACACTCCCCGACCGGGACCGCGCCTTCGAGAAGGCGCGAAGAAAAGCGGCATCGAGATACCGCACTCCAGAACATGAGTCGTTTTCGATTTGCGTACACCGTGAATACGGATTAGCGTTGTTGTCGATGAGGACAAAAACATGGATCTATCCGTACTCGAGAACGAAGCCTTGAAATTATCGCATGCCGATCGGGCCGTGCTTGCCGACCACCTGATGGCCTCGGTAACCTTCTCTGATGCCAACATCATGAAGGCGTGGGCCGTTGAGGGGGAGCAGCGCCTGGCCATGTTCCGTAAAGGAAAACTTTCCGCGCGGGATGGGGAGTCGGTCATCGCCTCCTTGCGGGAAAAGCTGGGATAAAGCACAGGATTCTGTCCCTCGCCGCCGAGGAACTCGCCACATCGATCACCTTTTACGAAGAGCAAAGCAGCGGATTGGGATCGGTCTTTCTCGACGAATACGAGGCGACTCTCCACCGCATTCTCCATTGCCCTGACGCATGGACCGAAGTCAGTCCTAACCAGCGTCGCTTCTTGTTCAGGCGGTTCCCGTTCGCTGTCTTGTACACCCACACCAGCAGCGAGATCATCGTCACGGCGGTGTTGGATCTTCGCATGGATCCCGAGACGCTGAAAACCCGCCAGTACCGCTTGTAGAATCCAGGCTCCCCCTTTGGAGTGCGGCAGCTTGCCTGTCATGGCGTAGCGCAGCGAAGACGGATAAGGGGACGGATAAGGGGTCACTCATTAGAGGTTCCGGTCAAGACACAAAACTCTACCTAACCGTTTTTTTCCGGTTTAATCCTTTCCTTGTTGTTGACCGGATCACCATTGCCCGCGCGGAAGCCTCCGACCGTTTTTGTCTTCGTGGCCTGTTTTGTTCAGTCACTCATCTGGCTTAAGACCTTCCCCGCAACATGCGCTGCGGTGAAGCCCGGAACTCGGGGATCAAATCACCCGGGA
>DAOLCW010000244.1:0-1880 GCA_035327665.1 Kiritimatiellia bacterium | reverse complement strand
GCGCGGCCAGAATCGATCCAGCGAGTCGACTACGTGTAACCGATAACGTGTAGGCGACGAAGTGTAGCTGCCCCCTCCCTCGTAATCGAATCCTCCGTCCCTCCCCCCTTCGCGTCCTTCGTGCCCTTTGCACCTTTGCGTTAAAAGTGGTCAGGGTGAAAGGGGACAGGTCGTTAGTGGTCGGTGACAGACATCCGTGGCCTTGGCCATGCGGTGGCGAGCAATGGCCTTTTGAGATTGATGAGCAGTCATGACCTCGCACAGAAACAATCGGGAGCCGACGAATAGGGTCTTGGGCGCTTCGTTTGCGGCGGGGTGGATTCTTCCCTACGAATCCACCCCGGCTGCTGAAGCCTGTTTACGCAAGATCCTTGAAGGCAAACTAAAAATGGCCACCACCGCGCTCTGGCACGATGAGATGTGCAACCTGACCACTACGGCGATACGTCGAAAACGCCTGGATGAACCATCGGCCGATCGTGCTCTGGGGTTGTTACAACAGATCCCTATCGCCATTCACGACCACCATAATCAACTTTGGCAACGTCGGATGTTGATTCTCTCCCGGCGTTTCGGAGTATCCGCTTACGATGCCTCGTACCTCGAACTGGCCGACCGCCTTCAGTGTCCCTTGCTCACCAACGATCAAACCCTGCGCAAAGCGGCGAACCACTTGAGCCTGGCGTAAACAATTCCATCAAGAAATCACTTTAGTCACTCTCGGCTCCACGCCACCCGAGTTCACCCCGAGACCACTCATGGGTTCCGGAACACGCGATTGCCCCGCTCAATCCCCTGCCCCCTTCAATGCCTTCGCCTTGACACCGCCAAACTTTTCATCACCCTCGGCAACATCATGACTTGGTGTGCCATCAAACCACCTTCTGTAGCCTCCCCGGAGTCCGCCTGACATGTGCGGCATCTTCAGCATCCTCGTTCCCGCCACCTCCACCGTCTCTTCCGGTGAACTCCTCCGCATCCTCAACCGTCTTTACCTCCTCTCCGAATCCCGCGGCCGCGAAGCCGCTGGTATCGCCGCCGCCCTCCCCGGTAGCCTCCACCTCCTCAAAAGCGGGCTCCCCGCCTCCCGCATGATCCGCCACCCCCACTATCAGGCCCTCCTCCACCGGCTCCTCCCCACCCCTCGCCCCGCTCCCGGCCCCCTCGCCTTCATCGGCCACTCCCGCCTCGTCACCACCGGATCCCACTTCGACTCCGCCAACAATCAACCCATCCTCTACCGCCGCGTCATCGGCGTCCACAACGGCATCATCGTCAATCATGACGACCTCTGGACTACCCACCCTGAACTTACCCGTCACCGCGAAATCGACACCGAAATCCTCATCGCCCTCATCGACCGCTCCCTCCGCAACCATCATCCCATCCCCCGGGCCATCGCCGACGCCTTCGCCACCATCGAAGGCGCCGCCTCCATCGCCACCCTCTTCGCCGACTACGATGCCGCCGCCTTCGCCACCAACACCGGCTCCCTCTACCTCCTCCGCGACCCCCTCTCCCGCATCCTCATCCTCGCCTCCGAACACTACATCGCCCGCCGCCTCCTCGACGACCAACCCCTCGGACTCACCTCCTCCGACCTCCATATCGAGCAACTCCCCCCCGGACGCGGTCTTCTCGTCTCCCTCCACGACCTCTCCCTCACCTTCTTTCCCCTCGACCCCACCGCTCCTTCCCTTCAGCTTCCCGCACACCTCCCTCTTCCCTCCACCGCCACCCCCCGCAACATCTACGAAGAAGAACCCATCGCCCCCCCCCCCCCCCCCCCGCCCCCCCCCCCCCCCCCCCCCCGCGCCCCCCCCCCCCCCCCCCCCAAAAACGAACGCCAAAACGCCCCCAACCTCCAACCGCTCCCCCCC
>DAOLCW010000243.1:0-1918 GCA_035327665.1 Kiritimatiellia bacterium | reverse complement strand
CCGAAGTCTCTATCGGCCAAGCTTCATACCGAAAAGTTATAGGTAATGGTATCACCCCCCCTGCAAGGGTAAGACGCGCCCCTCCACCGCGTCAGCGATGTCCAATCGCCAACCGCGACAGCAGCTTCGCGAGCAATCCATAGCGGGGACTCAACACAAACCCCAAAAGGAACATCATCCCGAGCAGGATCACCATCGCCGGGCCGGTTTGCACATCGATCACATTGGTCAGAATCACCGAACCCCCCGCAATCACCATGCCGAGAACTCCCCCGCCCCACAGCAGAAGCCTCGGTGAATTCACAAACAAATAAAGCGTTGCCGCCGGAGCGACCAACAAGCCAAGCGCCAGCAACGCTCCCACCGCTTGCAAAGACGCCACCATCGTCACCACAATCGCACCCGCCAGCACATAATCCAGCGCCTTCACCGGAAGCCCCTGAGCCTTTGCCATCTCCGGGGAAAACACAAACAGCAGCAACGGACGCTGAAGCGCCAACAGCGCCGACAGCGCTACCAACCCCGATCCAAACATAAACCACAAATCCCAGTTCGAAATCCGAAGAATGTTACCGAACAGGTAATCCTCGACCCGCGCAAACGTTCCCAGCCGCTGAAGAATCAACAACCCGCCCGCCGTCGCTGCGGTAAACAGAATGGCCAGCGCCGCATCCCGGTCGATCCGCGAATGAAAGGAAATGCTTTCGCTTCCCAGTCCGATGATCAGCGCCATCACAAACGCCCCGACCAGCGCGCTGTAAGGATTCAGCCCCGCGATCAACGCCCCCACCGCCACTCCCGGAAACAACGCATGCGACAACGCCCCCGCATGGAGCGCCCCCCGCCGCAACACCACATACCCTCCCACATAGCCATTCAGAAACCCGATCATCAGCGCCGCCACCATCGCCCGCTGATTGAACTGGTACGAAAAAATCTCCGCGAGTAGCTCGCTCATTCCGGCCTCCCGAACGCCTTGGCCAGATTCTCCTCCGTCACCACCTCCGCGCTGCGGCCCCGGGCAATCAACCCTCCATTCAACAGGATCGCCTCGTCAAAAATCGCCTCCACCGATTTCAGATCATGATGCGAAGCCATCACCAAATGCCCCTTCGCCACCAGATCCCGCAGAAGATCCGCGAGCAAATCCTGAGCCGGCTGATCCAGTCCGGCAAACGGTTCATCCAGCAGGAGCGCTTCCGCCTCCATCGCGAGCGCCCGCGCGATCAATGCCCGCTGCTGCTGCCCTCCCGAAAGCGCCCCGATCTGCCGCTTTGCCAACCCCGCAATCTTCATCCGTTCCAGAGCAAGGTCCACCGCCTCCCGGTGCGCTCCCCCGAACCGCGACCACAACCCGAGGTGCGGATACCGCCCCATCTCCACCAAGCCCCTCACCGTGATCGGAAAACTCCAACTGATGTCCGCCCGCTGGGGCAGAAAAGCAAGCCGACCCGTGCCCGCCGAAACCGGCTGCCCCTTCCAGCGCACCTCCCCCGTGCCCGGAGCCACCAACCCCACCACGCACTTCATCAACGTGCTTTTCCCCGCCCCGTTGCCCCCCAACAACGCCACCGACCGGCCCGCCGGAGCCGAAAACGAAATCCCGTGCAAGGCACAGATCGGCCCGTAATGAACGTGCAGGTTGCTTACCTCAAGGCCCGGAGCCTCTCCAACTTGCGGGGGGTCAATCATCGCCGCGACTCAAAAACGTGACATCTTCATCGAACGAACCATCCACCCACAGCGTACGGGCCAAACGCCGACCCGCCTCCGGCTCCACCATCACCTCCACCGCCGCCCGACCCTCCGGCAGCTCCGCCCGAATCCGGAAATCCACCCCCCACGCATCCTTCACCAGCTCCACCCGCCGCTCCATCGAATACCCCGAAGGTTCTGCCACCGCCCAGACCTCGCGCCC
>DAOLCW010000242.1:0-1925 GCA_035327665.1 Kiritimatiellia bacterium | reverse complement strand
ACTCGGATTTTAATCGCGACCGAACTCGATCTCGGGGTGCCCGATACGCTTTGACGGCCCGGTCAAAAAGTTTGCCTGTCCCCGATAACACTAGCGGCGATTCTTCGCCGCAGTTCCACCTTCCCTACACTTGCATTCAGCAGGCAATCGCATAAAACTTCCCCCATGAACTTATCCGACCTCCGCGGCATCCTCGGCTACATCGCCCGCTTCCGGGACAAGATCTTCGTCCTCAACGTCGACAGCGAAGTCATCGCCTCCGAAAACTTCCACAACCTCCTCCTCGACATCTCCGTCCTCCGCAGCTTGAACATCCGCATCGTTCTCGTCCATGGAGCCAGCGCCCAGCTTCACCAGCTCGCCGCCGACCTTCACCACACCCCCTCCGACCTCACCGGCATGGGCATCACCGATGCCGAAACCCTCCGCCTCTCCATCCTCGCCTCCAACCAGATCGCCCACCACATCCTCGAAGGCCTCCGCGACACCGACCAGCGCGCCGTCGTTACCAACGCCGTCATCGCCCACCCCGCCGGGATCCTCGACGGCGTCGACCAGCTCTACACCGGCCAGGTCGAAAAAGTCGAAACCGACTTCCTCCTCGACCTCCTCGACCGCAACATCATCCCCGTCATCCCCCCCCTCGGCGTCGATGGCAACGGCCAGACCTACCGCGTCAACTCCGACGGCGTCGCCCTCGAAGTCTCAGAAGCCCTCAAAGCCGCCAAGCTCATGTTCATCTCTACCAGCCATGGCGTCCGGGGTAGCGGCACCCTCAGCGCCCAGTTCTCCGTTCCCGAAATCGAAGTCTACCTCAAAAAGAACCTTGCCGACCTCGATGCCGAAATGGTGTCCAAACTCCGCCACGGCCTCCGGGCCTGCCGCAACGGCGTTTCCCGCGTCCACATCATCGACGGCCGCGAAGATGCCGCCCTTCTCAGCGAGATCTTCTCCAACGAAGGCATCGGCACCATGATCTACGCCAACGAATACGAGGCCATCCGCCCCGCCAAACGCAAGGATGTCGGCGCCCTTCTCGGCCTCATTAGCGAGTCCGTCGAAGCCAAACAGCTCCTTCCCCGCACCCGCGAAAACCTCATCCAGCGCATCACCGACTTCTACGTGTTCGAAATCGACCGCAACATCGTCGGCTGCGTTGGCATCCGCTCTTACAAAGGCGAACACTCTCCGGTCGTTGAACTCGAATGCCTCATCGTCGCCGAAAGCCACGCCAACCAGGGCATTGGTCGCAAGCTCATGGACTTCGCCGAACGCCGGGCCCGCGAACTTGGCGCCGACCAAATCCTCGCCCTCTCCACCCAGGCCTTCAACTACTTCCAGCAAAAGGGCGGATTCGAGCGCGGCACCGAGGAAAACCTCCCCTCCTCCCGGCGCGCCGCCTACCAACAAAGCGGTCGCAAATCCCGCATCCTCATCAAGCGACTCTCCGCATCGTGACCCCCTCCGCCACCTGCGGCATACGCGTCTTCCGTCCCGCCCCCGGCGCCCCGCCCGCCTGGCAGGAATTCCGCGACCCGACCCAGGTTCTCTCCGCAACCCGCCACGAGGACGTCCTTTCCGCCCTCGCCACCGCCCAACAATGGCAGGAACAAGGTGCATGGGTCATCGGCTGGGTCGCCTACGAAGCCGGACCCGCCTTCGAGCCCGCCCTCCCCGTCCGCCCCGACTCCACCACCCCCCTCGCCTGGTTCGCGCGCTTCACCCAACCCATCCTCCACTCCGCCCTCCCCGTCCCTTTCGCCCCCGATCAGGATACCCGCCTCGACTGGCAACCCACCCAGAGCCTCCCCGACTACCGAAACCACATCCAAACCATCCGCGATGCCATCGCCCGCGGCGAAACCTACCAAGTCAACTACACCTTCTTCCTCAACGCCCCCCCCCCCCCCCACCCCCCCCCCCCC
>DAOLCW010000241.1:0-1965 GCA_035327665.1 Kiritimatiellia bacterium | reverse complement strand
GCGTGCACCCTTTCGTCGATTCGCCTGCGACAGGCTATTTGTTCCGAATCATGGTTGAGGCTTTCATCGCTTGGACTGCCAATCGTTGAATTAGCAGGAGATTGAATAGGGTAAAAAATCCCCCTTCTCATCCCCACAGCCGATACGATCTATCTTTTAGAAGAGCCTTCAGTTCGTTCTGCCGGTCGGCGCCTATGAACGCCAAGGGGACCTCGTCCATCGCTGTGGCCATGTTCCCCTGCAGGCGGGCGTAGGTGTTTGCGATTTGACGCTCGGTCAGGCTCAACGCATGACCGAACGCATCGAAATCCTTGCGCCGCAGATGGCTTTTCTTGCCGTTCAGCGTGAGCGCCATTTCTTCCGGATCCTTGGGTATCAGGAGGTTGGTCGGGAGCAGATCGTAGGCCGGGGCCAGCCGAATGGTTCCATCCGACTCATACAGCAGGGAGAAGTTCTTGAGGTGCATATCCGCGTTGCCGGTCAGGAAGCAGAACAGCGTCAACTCGAACAGGCGCAAAGCGTCGAACCCCGGATGGCTTGAATAGCGCAGCACGGCCTTCCCGACCTGCTCCATGGAGCCCCGGTATTTCTGCTCGGTCATTTTGTCCGTAAGCTGGCACATGTCCTCCATGTGGAGCGGAGCGCTTGCCGTGCGGTCCATGCGGCGCGTGATGTAGGCCAGCTCCCCACTGGCCAGCGGGATAAGTCCGCACCGCGCCACATCCAGTCTCGCCGCCATGGCCAACCGCATCGTGTAGTGCTCAAGCTCCGGCATGTCCGGATAGTCTTTGGTCGGCGGTTTCAGGATGAACTCTCCTTCGAGGCCGACGAGGGTAAGCCGACCGCCTTCCGAGTCACCGCCTCGTTCGAGGTGCAAGGAGAGCTTCGGCTGAACACCCGGCACCGTCACACTGCGCTTGATGATGTTTTCCGCCAGCTTGTTGAGATCGTCCCAACTGAAGCCAAGCGATGGACGCGCCCGGCGACCGAAAAGACCGGCGGAGCACTTCGAATGATAGGTTGATTCTCCGGCATCGAGGGGGTGGCAACAGATCAGGCATGCCTTCATCAGCCCGCCTCCTCTACAGGCGCCACGCTGACCGCACCAATGCAATCACCGCAGGTGGCCAGGAGAAGCCCCATCCGGTCGCGGGGATCCAGCTTCCACGTTTTCTCGGCGATCGCCAACAGCCAGCCTTCCGGGATAAGTCCGTCAAAGAACGGAAAGAGCCGCTTATCACAATAGGGCTCTATGCGCAGGGGCAAAAGACGGCTGATGGGCAGGTTCTTTGGGTTGACCGCATACTCGGGGGTATAAACGAAGGTGTAGCCCTCGTCTGTTTCCGTGAGGTAACCCGTCACGTTCCCGAACATCCTGATCTCCGCCTTACGCATCGCCGGCTGCCTCCCGTGGCGGGGCCGGTACCGGACCAAGGCAATGGCCGAACAAAGCCAGCACCTGATTGACCTTGTCCATCCGGAGCGTGGCCTTGCCCTGTTCCAGTTCGCGGATAAAGCGCAACCCAACCCCGGCCCGGTCCGCCAAGTCGTGCTGGGTCAGCTTCAGACGCTTGCGCTTCTCTTTCACAAAGGGTCCTAACTCATACATCATGTACACCCCATAGGGTATAATGCTGAACGTTGCAACTCAATTTATACCCTTTCGGATGTAAATTGTCCTCAACCGGTGTTGTTACACCCTATCGGGACCACAATCCCAAACAAACTCACCGCCAGTCACCCCGAATCAACCATAGAGGTAGCAAGGAGTGACCCTTATCCCTTCGCGAACGATCATCGCAGGGTAGGGCGAGGCTGCCTGCCCGCCTCTGGAGGGACTCGCCGAGCTGCGGCCTCAAACGAAGCGCCCGTCATGCTTCAGACTTTCACCCCCCGCAACTTCACCCGTACTTCCGCCCCGGGAACGCGAGGCTCCGCACTCGCTGTTATAACACAAGAGCGGGT
>DAOLCW010000240.1:0-1993 GCA_035327665.1 Kiritimatiellia bacterium | reverse complement strand
TGGCGGATTGAGTGCAGCAAAAATTGCATAGGGTCGGAGCCAAGAGGGGTTTGGGGGTTCGAGGGGTGAATTGCCGCCGGTGTGCGGGTGCGGTGGGCGTGTGGCGGCAAGCAGCAGGCGCAAGGGGACCTAAGCCGGGCGCAAAGGGCGACCAGCGCGGGGGCGGATGCGGTTGTGGGATGCGCCTGACCGGGTTGCCGAGGTCTCCCAGCGAACGAGCCACAACCATCCCCGGAATGAAGGGGAGACCGTGAGCGGGCAAAGGGTCAGGTCAGGCGCTTAGGATTTGGTGCAGCGCTGCTTGAAGCGCGCCAGTGCGTTCAGGTTGATGATGACATAGATCAACGTGTTCAGGTTGGCGATGGAACGGTGGTTGCGGAGCTTGGGCCGTTCAATGCCCAGTTCCTTGGCCTGGCTATTGATGCGTTCCACGGCGGTGCGCTGGTCGAAAAGGCGCTTGAATTCGGCGCTCTCCCGGTCGAGCTGATGACGAATGCGGTTGCCGACACTGGTGGGGAGGGTGGTGATGCAGCCACCCTGGTCCCAGTTTTTGTGGGCGACAGGACAGGTCTCGCCGTTTGCTTGGGGGAAGAGCAAGGGACAGGCGAAACGACCCACTTCGTGGGGGACGAGGCAGTGACTCTTCTTGTCAAAGGTGCTCTTGAGCGGCATGGGTAAGTCCGCTGCACAGAGGGGGAGGCCGTCGGGGCTGAACTGCTTTTTGTGGTCTGCTCGGTCGGCCCAGGGGACGGCGGCAAAGCCGCCGGCGTCGTGGAAATATTGATAGACATAGAAGGCGTCGAAGGCTTTGTCGAGCGCGCCGAAGCGGGGTTTGCGGCCGAGGGCGGCTTCGGTCTGGTGCATGAGGGGAAAGAAGTAGGTGGCATCCCCCTGGTCAAAGGTCTGGGTTCGTTCTGCGAGGACGACTTCGCCATAGTGGGGGACTTTGGTGGCGACGATGCCTGAGGCGTAGCCCCAGTAGAACTCACCCTTCTCCAGTGCAGGCAGCCCTTGCGAAGCGGGCAACCCGTTAGTGGTAGGGGTGGGGGGTGTCTCTTCGGCGCCGCCGCCTGTTGTGCGTTCATTGCTCCTGCGCTTGCAGCCAAGCTTGCAATCCGGGTCGCCTTTGGGCTGGCGTTGCTTGTTGTAGCGCTCCTTAACAAACGCCTTGGGGTTATTCTCCTTGACCCAGGCCAGAATATGCTTGGTGTCGAGCGAGATTTCATCCCCAAAGTGGGCGGCCTTCTCCTCGGATGCGAGCGCCCGCCGCAGCAACTGGACGCTGCTGCGGAGCAGAAACTGCAACGGCTCGTTGGGCAACTCACGCAGGACGCGGCTGAAGTGGCGGTGCGTCGGCAGGCTGCGCCCCGCATCGAAGCCCCACGGTGTGCCCTAGTCTGGATGCAAGCGAAAGCCGAGCATCCAGACTAGGGCGGGGTGCTCCACCAGATAGATGCGTAAGGCCGGCATGGTGCTCCGTTCCGCCACCAGCTTGACCAGAAACGCTGCCACAAAATGGGCGCGTGGTTCGGGCTGACGCGTGTCCCACTCCCGTAGCGGCGGTTCGGGAAACGCACTCCACTCCAGTTGGCCCAGCAGCCGCAGCAGACGCAGGGCCACCGGGCACTGACGCACAAAGTCAGGCAGCGCCGCTTCCGGGCCCCGCACCAACTCATCCAACGGCGGGCGTTCCGCTGTCACCCACCACATCGGTGCAGCGGCGACCGGTTCGGCTTCTCTTGTTTGCCAGCGGCGCAGACTCCCACCTATCCCCTGCGCCCAAGCTGTGATATACTCAAGGCGTAACATGGCGGCTCCTTTCTGGTGGGATGGTTGTGGTGACCGTATTCTACTCGATTCGCCGCCATGTTACAGCTGCGCAAAACCGCGGATCCTAACTTTCGTTCCGTTCCGCTACTGCCTTCCCATTGCTCACCCCCGCCTCCCTTTCGCACCGGAGACGGATCCTAACATTATGTAATGTCCTGCCCTC
>DAOLCW010000239.1:0-2023 GCA_035327665.1 Kiritimatiellia bacterium | reverse complement strand
CGACACATCACATGATAAACGGCCCCCGCGTAGTCAATGCGTATGCTCCTTGGCAACTCCACACGATTGACGGGCCAACCTAGTCAATCACTTTCTGCAACTATGTGCGGTCCGACCCCTCGACCCCGGTCCGACCCCTCGACCGACGACCCCTCGACCGATTCAAGCGCGATGATGGCCTCGCGCCCCTTTGCGACCTTTGCGTTAAAATCCGAACGCATCCCCCATAAAGTTCTTGAGCATGGAATTTTTCAATCAAGGTTCGGAATGAGGTTGGCCAGAACCCAGTCGCCTGCGTGTTGGTGATCAAAGGTCAATCCGGGCCGGAGTAAGGCCGGCGTATCGGTGAGAAAAGCGGGGTTCTTCAATTTGGTTCGGAGGTTTTCCTCGAAATCGAGCGCAGTCACCGGGTGTCCTTCGGCGTCCATGTACTGTGAGAAAATCATGGCGACTTCTGCAGCATGTAGTACGCCGGATTGGTGGGCATGCCAGAGGTCGAACAGATCCCTGCCCTTGCGGCGTTGATAAAGGGCGCGGAGTTTGGTGCCGAGCAATTCGGAGTTGGCATAGACCGGGATGGTGGCATCGCCGGTGAACCAGCGGGAACGCACCTCGAAGGCAGCGGGGTTGACCGGGAGGAGGCAGAGGTGTTCGCGGGTGTTGATTTCGATTTTAAGGCGGAGACGAATGACGGGCGGAAGCTCCGACTCGAAGCGGTAGGTCAAGGTGGCGCCCCGCGCACTGCGGTCGCTTTTGGGCTTCCCGAGCCATGGATCCAGCCGGGCCTTGATAAGATCGAGGGTATCGCCGATGGGTTCGGGGCGCAGTTGAACAAAATCCAGGTCTTCCGAGTAGCGGGCGGGCGGGGTGAGCACGACTTTGTGCAGGGCGGTTCCGCCGCGAAACAGCAGCACGTCGCGCAGCAAGGGATCGGCATAGATGTCGACCAGGGCGCGGGACAGCACCAGATCTTGTTCCACCTGCGCGGGGGTTATCCACGGGCAATGCTGGGACCACTCGGTGATATACGCGGGAGCAATCATACATCGGCCTCTGGAGTGGCGTTGGCGACGACGCGCCAGCGGTTATTGCCGGTATGGCCACCCCAGGGACCACTGGAATCCAGTCGTATCCGGGCAATGGATTTGCGGGCGGACAGCGCCTGATGGACGGCTTCGGCCAGACGATCCTGCTTCAGGTGGTCGAGAAGCCAGCCCAAGCGCTGCGCGTGGGATAATTCCTCCTCGGCGCGGACGGCAGATGAAAGCTTCCCGGGCTCCATCGCTTCGGCCAATTCGGTGAGGATGGTGGTCACGGTGTCCAGTCCGCCCAGCCGCCTCGCATAACGAACCAGGTCGAGGGCGGTGGCTTCCGGCGAGGAGACCGGGAACGTGCCGCTGTGTCCCTTGCGGGATACCAGCGGCGTCCCGTCAAAACCGGCCTTGGTAAAAAAGCGGATGGAAAGCCCTTTGCACTCTATCGATCGTTCCTGCTTCGGGGTGACGATCTGGACCTGTTGAATTTGCTGGTGGGCGGCGCCATGCAGGGCGGCCGCGCTTTGGAGTCCGACATAGTAAGACTGGCCCAACGACTGCATCAGATCGTCGATGAACCAGTCGTAGGGGATCATGCCGGTCGTGGAGTATTCCACGGGAATGATGACATAAAAATCCTTCCGGATACGTCGCACCCGTCCTTTGGCGGCAAGGCGAACCAAGGCCTTTTCCACCGCCATGGATGACATGGAATGGGACGGCAGTCGCGAACGGCTAAAGCCGTATACCCCTTTGCGCTGGAGATCATCCAACACGCCTTCTATCCGTTTATTGTCGCTCATTACGCTCTACTATAATCATATAAGGACACTAAGCGTCCACAATTTACTATTTCAGCGCTAAAGAAGATCTCCTGCTGTAGCCGCGCAGGTGGGATTGTGGGGGGATTGTGGGGTCAGTCCGGGGATTGTGAGGATTGTGGGGTCAGTCCGCACATAGTTGCAACTCGGATTTTAATCGCGACCGAA
>DAOLCW010000238.1:0-2024 GCA_035327665.1 Kiritimatiellia bacterium | reverse complement strand
CTAATCCTACACCTAATCTTACAAGCATTCCCCCCTTCGCGCTCTTTGCGTTAAAATAACTCCCTCATACCCCCCTCGCGCCCATCCTCCATCGCCTCCCTTCCGGCAACCATTAACGATATTGACCTATCGTTACAAATAATTCACCGTTTCGCACTCCCATGGTTACCTCGTCCCTCCATCCTCATCCAAATTCACACCCGCGCAGCGCTTCTCTCACCCGGAGCCGTCGCTCCCCCGCCGCCTTTACCCTGATCGAACTCCTCGTCGTCATCGCCATTCTCGCCATCCTCGCCTCCCTCCTCTTCCCCGCCGTCATGTCCACCCGCGTTTCCGCCCGCCGCGCCCAATGCCTCTCCAACCTTCGCCAAATCGGAATCGCCACCCATAACTACGCTGCCGACCATCAGGGCGAATTCCCCCGAACCCGCCATGTCGCCGCCGCCTCTGAAGCATGGATTTTCACCCTCGCCCCTTACCTCGGCAACCTCGACGTCATCCGTATCTCCCCCTCCGACCCCAATGCCCAAGAGCGCCTACGTCGACGTTCCACCAGCTACATCCTCAACGACCTCGTCGTCGATCCCCGCCTCGATCCCTTTGGCCAGCCCCTTCCCGGGGGAGCCGGGCGCATCACCATGATCCAGCAACCGGCCCACACCCTCCTTGCCGTCGTCATCTCCGACAATCGCGGCGCCGGCCCCGCCAATGACCACACTCATGCCAGGCTCTGGACCTCCTACAACGCCTTTCTCAACGATGTCGAAGCCGACCGCCATCGCATCGGCGACCGCCACCCCTCCCGGACACGGGGCGATTCCTCCTACCTCTTCGTCGATGCCAGCGTCCAAGCCATACCTGCCGCCACCCTCAAGGACGCCTTCGACCGCGGCCTCCGCCCCGGCGAATCCGGCCAAGCCGGATCCCTCCGCTAACGCCCCTCACCCAGCTCCACCCGCAGCCCCTCCAACCAGCCGACCCACGCCGCGCCCGCCAAATACCGCGCCGACTCCGGCTGCAACACCCTCACACGACTCGCCTCCCGCTCGATCCACAAATTCCCCAGCCGGTTCACCGGAGCCTGCACCCGGCCCCGCTCCACCCGTCCCACAAACAACTCACTCACCCCCACCCTTCCCGTGAACAAACCATCCCCTGACCGGCCCGCCTCCATCCTCTGGCGACGCTCCGAAACCTCCTCCCGCCACGCCCCTCCCCGCCATCCCACCAACCCCAACGCCGGCGCCCCCGCCTCCTCATCCCGCACAAAAACCTCCGCCACCGGAAACACCTCCAGAAATGTGGCCAAAATCACCATGAACTGCGGCTCGGTTAGCTGATACATCGGCAACCACAAACAAAACAACCCTCCCTCCTGCAACGCCCGTTTCGCCGCCCGGAAATGCTCCACCGTGTAAAGCCTTCCCTCCCCCGGACCCCACGGCAAAAACAAATCCGAAATCACCACATCGAAGACCTCCCCATGCGCCGCCAGCCACGTCCGCCCGTCCTCGATAAAAATCCTTGCCCGCTCATCCACCATCACCCCCCGGTTTGCCTCCCCAAACCATCTCCCCGCCGCCTCCGCCACCGACCGCGAAATCTCCACCACCTCCACTCGCTCCACCCCCGAATGAATCAACGCTCCCCCCGCCGTGATCCCCGTCGCCAACCCGATCAATCCCACCCGCTTCGGTTCCGCATGCAGCAACAACGGAAGATGCGCCTGCCGCTCTTGAGCCGCCGTCCCCGCCACCGATCCCAGCACATATTGATTCTGCAACAGCAACGCCCGACCCATCACCGGATCATCCACCACCGCCAGACTTCCCTCCCGACCATGGGTCTGTTCCACCACATACGGCACAAACCTCGGATGCACCGTCGGCAACCCCGGCAACACCCACACCGCCAACACCCCCGCCACCCCCAGGCAACCCGTCACCACCCCCCGCAACCTTCCCGAAGCCCCTCGCGGAACCAACGCCCACCCCGCAACGCCATACCCCACCCCGAGCGCCCCC
>DAOLCW010000237.1:0-2076 GCA_035327665.1 Kiritimatiellia bacterium | reverse complement strand
GATTTTGCCGGGTGCGCGTCGCTCTCCAGAAATTCCACCGCAAGATCCAAGTCGCCGTCCTCGGTGGCCACCCCCCGAGCGACCGAACCGAAAACATCAAGCCTTCTTACGTTGAACTCCGTGCAAGCCGGAGCCACCGTTTTTTTATCTGGTCCAACAACCGTTGCATATCCAGACAGTACGAGCCGCTACAGACTCGGTCAAGCCGCAGCACATCCGCCCACCCCCCAACACTCGCGCTCACTCCCTCCGCCAGCGCACAATCCTCCGCGAAGTCAAGGGTTCCGCTGATGAATCGTGGTCGGCTCGTTTACATAGGGAAATGGAGTGCCCCCGGGGTTTGGAAACCATCCGTCCCGGCCTGAGCCTGTCGAAGGGACTTCGCTCCTCCGGTGCTCCGACGCGACGAAAGTTGCGGGGGGTCAGCTCCCCGAGGTTCCTGCACTTTCTGCAACTATGTGCGGACCGACCTCTTATCCCCAAATTAAAACCCGAGAAACCGATAAGGGCCTCGCCATGTACTCCATGCGCGACCTTGACGCACAGGACCAGGAAAGGATACAAACAGCCAATGAGCAAGCCACAGACAACCAAGCCGCCCCTCGTGAGGCTCAAGGGCGAAAACGGGATGGTTCTCTATCCCAAGATGGCACCCGATGGCAACGGGGATTGGAAAATGCGCGACGCCGCCTCCGTGAGCAAGGCGCTCTCGAAGCCGACAACCCCCTCGCCCAAGTAGAAGTAGACGCGGACCTCGGGGCGACACCGGAGTTCTCCGAAGCGGCCGCCAATGCCAGCCAAGCCGGGCTTACTGTCATCCCCGTCACCAACACGTCGTACTTCGATGGCGGACTTCTCGGCGACATGGTCTTCGTTGCCCAAAGCGACAACTACAGCATTCAAGAGATCATCGACCACGAAATCTTCCACGCCCTGAACGGCACCCCGACCGCACAAGCCATGGTCGCCGCCGTCCGCTGGGACCGGCCCGCCTTCGCCGCCTACAAACGCCGCCTCGTGCAACTCCACATCGCCCGCCACCGCGCCGCCGGTCACTCCGTCCAGGAGGCCAACCGCATGGCCCGCGAGCATGTCACCGACAGCCTCGTAGCCGAAGAAATCGCCGCCGACTACTTCGCGGGAATACGCAACAAATACGGGATCAACCTCGCCGACTCCGTCAACCCCCTAGCCATGCGCCGCCTCATCGCGGAAATGCGCGAAGGCATCGCCATGACCAGCCCCGCTGATCCGGGATTGTTTCAGGCTTCGGCGAGAGATCGAAGCCTTGTGGAGCAAAACATTGAACGACTTCGTCCGACAGACCCGTTAATATCTCCGACCGGACATCAAGACTGGCCTACCTTTACCGAGTGGGACTCAAAACAAAGCCGTGGCGAAATCAAGCCCATGCCTATCCGCGTACTCAAAGGAAAGGTGACCGGCCCTAACCGGGGATATGGCTGGCTCCACATTAAAGCCGAACACGCAAAGCAATTTCCAACCACCGCCGCCATTGAAAGCTTCGTACATGACGCCCTTCTGAACTTCAACGAGGTCTACCGCGAAGGCAACCGGCTTACCTTGTTTTCGACACGGCCAAACCGGGTCGCCATTGTAGAGTTGCGCGAGGAAAACGGGGCCTACTCGGTCATTACTGCGTTTCCAAAAGGAAAAGCCGCATGGAAACCACGCGGCTTAAGAATCCTTGGCGGTCGCAGAGCCGCCTTTGCCCAATCAGCGAGGGCACCGGGCCGTACTGCTCAGGAGGGGACAAGGCTGAACCTCCCGCGAGAACCTCTACCCGGTAAAGATCCATGGGAATACTTACGCCAATTGAGTAAAAATGTCAAACCAGAAGAAAGTAGCACAGCGGCGAAGAATCGCCGCTGCGGTTCCAGGTTTCGAGAATTATGGGGTCAGAATTATGGGGTCAAGAATTATGGGGTCAGTCCGAGAATTATGGGGTCAAGAATTATGGGGTCAGTCCGCACATAGTTGAGAATTATGGGGTCAAATTATGGGGTCAGTCCGCACATAGTTGCAACTCGGATTTTAATCGCGACCGAACTCGAT
>DAOLCW010000236.1:0-2152 GCA_035327665.1 Kiritimatiellia bacterium | reverse complement strand
CCCCCTCGGCGGCCGCTCCCCCACATGCGGCTCGGGCCCCCCCCCCGCAACGTCACATGCCCGACCCCCCCCCCGCCGCACCCCCAGCCACACCAGCTCCACCATAAAAACAACCCCCGCCCCCCAGATCACCGCATCCGGACGCCATCCAAACAACCATCCACTCGCAAAAAAGCCCAACGCCCCCGTCGCCGACCACACCATATTATAAATCCCCAGCCGCCTCGGCGCGCTCATGGGGCTCCCCACATGCATCACCACCGCCTCCAGCGCCGGCCACGTCAACCCCATAAAAAACATAAACGTCCCGATCAGCACAAACGGCCCCCACGGCCCCGGCAGCAACCACCCGCCCAGCGCCACCACCCCCGTTCCCCCGACCCCCACCATCAGCATCCGGTCATACCCCAACCGGTCGCTCCACCTCCCTCCCAGCCGCGCCGACCCGATATACACCACCCCCTGCGCCACCCCCAGCAACAGATTCTCCAACTCCCCGAAACCAAACCGACCCTTCGTCCAAAAAAACAGGCTCAGCAGCAGCAACGTGCACGCAAACGAATTCAGCCCCTCCACCACAAAATAATCCATCAACCGGTACCCCGGACGCCGCCCCGTGCTCATCAATACGCATTCTTCCGGCTGAACAACGTCCGCGCGATGATCTTAAAATCAAACGCCAACGACCAATTCTCCAGATAATACAAATCGTACTTGCTCCGCTCCGCAATACTCGTATTCCCCCGCAGCCCGTTCACCTGCGCCCACCCCGTCATCCCCGGACGAAACGCATGCCGCCACATGTACCGGCTGATCTCCTCCTTAAACTGCTCCACAAAATGCGGACGCTCCGGCCGCGGCCCCACCAGACTCATATCTCCCCGCAACACATTCCAAAACTGCGGCAACTCATCCAGATTATACTCCCGCAAAAACGCCCCCACCTTCGTCCGCCGCGGATCATTCTCCACCGCCCACACCGGACCCGACTCCACCTCCGCGTCCATCTTCATCGTCCGCAGCTTGTAAATCGTGAACGTCTCCCCCCGTTCCCCGCACCGCTCCTGCGCAAAAAACACCGGCCCCGGCGACGACCTCCGGATCAACCACGCCGCCACCGCAATAACCGGCGCCGACACCACCAACCCCACCGACGCCCCCACCACATCCTCCAACCGCTTCCACACCCGGTTCCAAAAATAATCCAACGGCCACTTCCGCGTCCCCAACACCGGAATCCCGTCGATCGACTGCACATCCATCGCAATCGTCAAAATCCGGAACAAATCCGGAACAAAATTGAACGGAATCATCGCCCGCTCACACTCCAGAATAATCTCTGCCATCCGGTCATGCGACACCGCCGCCATATTCGCCAAAATCACCCGGTCCACCTCCCCCCGGGCAATCATCCCCTCCAACACCTCCAACGATCCCCCTACCAGCTCCTCCGGCACCTCCTCCGCCCGCGCCGTCTCCCCCACCGCCAAAAACGCCACCACCTTCGTCCGCAGTCGCGGCTCCTTCTCCAACGCCCCCTTCAACCGCGCCGCCACCTCATCCGTCCCCAACACCACCACCCGGTTCGACACCGCCTGCCGCCGCGCCAGCGCCAGCTCCACCTTAAACATCACATATCGCTCCACCAGCACCAGCAAACTGATCGTCCCCATCGACATCAACATCGTCAACCGCGACATCGGCGGATCCGTCTTCACCACAAACGCCAGCGCCAGACCGATAAAAATCCCAATCCCGATCGCCCGCACCAGCCTCGGAATCTTCTCGCTGAACGACCCCAACTGCGGCCGCTCATAAAGCTCCAGCGTCTGGAAAATAAACAACATCAACAGCGTCAGCACCACCCCCGCAAACTCATACATCTCCCGCGGCGGAACCCCCTCCTCCAACAGCGGCACCCACCCGCTGTCAAAGCGCAGCCACACCGCCAGCAAAAACCCGCCAAACACCGCCAGCGCATCCGCCGCGATCCCCGCCAGCTTGCAAAAAACATCAAATGTATCCCGATTGCGCATCAACCCCTCATTATGCACAAATCCCCCCGACGAAGATAGTCCCAATCAAACCCCCTCCATGCCATTTCCAAACCTTGGAAAACCACCCTCCCCGCGTTTCCAAACCTTGGAAAACT
>DAOLCW010000235.1:0-2198 GCA_035327665.1 Kiritimatiellia bacterium | reverse complement strand
CCCAAGTTATGGTGAGCAAGACGTTCTTCAAGGTCCTCTGTAAAACCTGAGTAAAAGTGTGGGGGATCGGTTTGGGACCGCAGAATATAAACGTAGAAGTACTTCCTCTTCACGAATCCCCAATAAATCCCGCTCATACTTCGCCACAACGTTGCCCCCCCACCTGCGCTAGCAAGCGTCGTGCCGAGCCTTCGCTCGGATCACCTATCCCGTCCCGCCTACGCTTTCCGCTGCGCTCACATGTGGCGTGCCGAGCCGTAGCTCGCCAAGGGCGAGCGAAGGCTGGTCGGGGCGACTGGATTTGAACCAGCGACTTCTACGTCCCGAACGTAGCGCTCTACCAGGCTGAGCCACGCCCCGATCAGATGGCTACCATGTCAGATCCAATACACCTAGGCAATCAAAATGATCTTCTTGTGTTTAACTGACGTTTTTTAAATTGATTCCGGTATAGTCGGGGATCAATGCGTGCACCCCTGTCCTAGTCTTGGGATGATCCCACAACGTAAGATCTATGAGGTGCTGTTTGGAGTGCGGCATCTTGATGCCGCTTTGTCCTTCGCTTCTCGAAGCGAAGGTTAAAAAGAGTGCATCACGGCCTCGCCCAGGCAAAGCACCGCGCCGAATGGCGAAGTCTACAGGCATCAGCTTTATCTCTTTCGCATAAAGAATTGCCGGCTCTCACTCATCCCCGAGTTTCCCCGCGAAATAGGCATCGTAGGATCCCATATCGAGCATGCCGTGACCACACAGGTTAAACAGGATGTTCTTCGGCTCATTCCGCTCCCGCGCCTTGATCGCTTCATCAATAACCACCGCGATAGCATGAGACGGTTCGGGAGCCGGGATCAACCCCT
This sequence comes from Kiritimatiellia bacterium, assembly GCA_035327665.1. Classification (GTDB taxonomy): domain Bacteria; phylum Verrucomicrobiota; class Kiritimatiellia; order CAIVKH01; family CAIVKH01; genus DAOLCW01. Next base: position 1,341 of record DAOLCW010000235.1, on the reverse strand, counting down.
CGGTCCGGGCGAACAGCACCGCCGCCTCGAAGATCTTGAGCTGATGCACATTTCGGGCCTCGATCAATCCCAGTTTGTGGGCATGACTGACCATCGGAGCCATCCCGTGATACCGCAAACCACCCGAGTGAATCTTCGGAGGAATAAAATCGTGACCGAGGGTATGCATCATCATCAGCGGGGTCGTCTCCGCAGTATCCCCGAAATCGTAACGCAATTCGCCCTCGGTCACCGTCGGACAGGCCGACGGCTCCACCGCAATGATTTGGTAGTTCTTGTTGTCCTCGAATTGCCGGTGAAGCCACGGGAACGCCATCCCCGCGAAATTACTCCCCCCACCAATGCAGCCCACGATGATATCCGGCTCCGCTCCCGCCAGCTCCATTTGCCGGATCGCTTCCTGCCCGATCACCGTCTGATGAAGGCACACATGATTCAACACGCTGCCCAACGCATACTTGGTGTTCGGGGTTTTCACCGTATCCTCAATCGCCTCGCTGATTGCGATGCCGAGACTCCCCGGACAATCCGGATCCTTGGCCAACACCTTCCGTCCATAGTCCGTGTTCTGGCTCGGACTCGCATGCACCGTCGCCCCGTAGGTCTGCATCACCATCTTGCGGTAAGGCTTCTGATGGTAACTGACCCCCACCATGTACACCACACACTCGATCCCGAACAACTTGCAAGCCAGAGCCAACGAAGATCCCCACTGCCCCGCCCCCGTTTCCGTGACCAGCCGCTTGGTCCCCGCCTGCCGATTGTAAAAAGCCTGGGCAATCGCGCTGTTCGGTTTGTGACTTCCCGCCGGACTCACCCCTTCATACTTGTAATAAATCCGCGCCGGCGTCTTCAGCGCCCGCTCCAATCGCACCGCCCGCAACAAAGGCGTCGGACGCCAAAGCGCATAAATCTCCCGCACCTCGGAGGGGATCTCGGTCCACCGGTCCCCTGACATCTCCTGCATCAATATGTTCTCCGGGAAAATCACCGACATATCCTCCAGACTCGCCGGCTGCTTCGTGCCCGGATGCAGCGGCGGTGGTAGCGGCTCGCTGAAATCGGCATTCAAGTTGTACCAGTGGGTGGGGATGTCGTTCTGGGTCAGGTCGAATCGGATGTGTTCGCTCATGGGTTCCCTTTCCAAGTCATTTACGTTCCCATTCTTGATAGCCCCCTTGCCCGCCTCCGGCAAGCCAAGTTCTTATCAGGCAAACCCCGAAATTTGCCCGAATACCCATTGAGTTATCATACAAAGACGCTACACTGCCGCCATGACGTCGAAACGAGCGAAACGCCCCAAAACCGCGCCCCCCCCCTCGTCCACTGACACCGCCCCGC
>DAOLCW010000234.1:0-2210 GCA_035327665.1 Kiritimatiellia bacterium | reverse complement strand
TCGCCGCCGGACCCGACGACGGCTTTCTCGTCGGCGCTCCCTTCAGCTCGATCAATAAAACCAATGCCGGCGCCGCCTTCTTTTTCGGAAGCGATGGCAACCTCATCGCCCAGTTCGGTTCCACCCTCGACGCCAACGGCGACCGGTTCGGCGCCGCCGTCCTCGCCATCGACACCAATCGCATTCTCGTCGGTGCCCCCGGGGCCAATGTCGGTGCAACCGATGCCGGACGGATCTACGAATTCACCCGGGATGGTGTGATTATGCGGGTCATTCCTTCGCCCAGTCCCCGGTCCGGCGGCGGCTTCGGATCCAGCCTCGCCCTCATCGGCAATGGCATGATCGCCGTCGGAGAGCCCGGAACCAACAACCAGGGGGTCGTTCATTTGCTTCGTTCCGACCTCACCTATGATCGAACCCTGTCGTTTAACCCGTCCGGCGCGAACCCCCGGTTCGGCTCGTCGGTCGCCGCCCTCGGGCCGGGCATGATCGCCGTCGGCGCACCCTGCACCGAAGTAAATCTCTTCTCCTGCCAAGGCTCGATCTTCATTTTCGACGCCGCCGGCGAAACCTTCATGTCCGTCTTCGACCTGAACGTATCCTCCAGTGCCCAATACGGCACCGCCCTGCTCGCCCTCGACAGCCGCACCTTAATCATCGGTGCCCCTTTTGACACCGTCGCAGGCCAACCGCAAAGCGGAAGCCTCGCGATTTTGCGCACCGACACCTATATGGAAGGCCTCTTCGCCGAAGGCGTGCGCAACCACGCCATCGGTATCGACCAGTTAAACACCGCCGCCGTGGACAACCGCTACGTGAACCGCGCCGGCGACACCATGACCGGCACCCTCCACATCAGCGCTCCCGGAAGGCTGGCCGTCGGGACCGCCTCGCCCGTTTCCGAACTCCACGTCGAGGGCGGCATCCACGCCTCCGGCACCGCCCGCGACTTTTCCGTGCCTCCCCCGGAGTCCATGCAGTTCGGACATTGGGATGGTTCAACCTTCACCGAGCGCGCCCGAATCAGTACCAGCGGATTTTTCGGCCTCGGCTCCACCGCCCCCAACGCCCTCCTCCATGTTCGCGCTCCCGCCGACGTGGATCCCCTGCGCATTCAGGCCGACGGCGTCACCCGCATGCGCATGCACAACGACGGTTCCGTTGCCATCGGCGGCAACGTCGCCCAACCCCTTGCCGCCCTCCATGTCGCGGGCGGCATTCACGCCACCGGGTCATCCCGGGACTTCAGCGTACCCCCCGGTGAGGCCATTCAATTCGGGCATTGGGACGGCTCCACCTTCACCGAGCGGGTCCGTTTCAATTCCATCGGAAATGTCGGTATCGGCAACAACAACCCCCAGGCCAGACTTCACCTCGGAGGCACACCCGGAACCGATGGAATCATGTTCCCCGACGGCAGCCTCCAAACCCGCGCCGTGAGCATGATCCGGACCTCCGTCGTGGTGAACCTTCCGCAAATGCAGCAAAGCCCATTCTTATTTCGCATGGTAATCCCGCTTCCCGGCGCTCAACTTGGCATGGGGGTTCTCGTCAATCGCGATAATTTATCCGGAGCAAACTTCATTTCCGATCTATCCATCATCGGCAACACCTACGTCTCCGCACCCGATGAGATCGAGGTGTGGTTCTACTCATTTAGTGGTCTACAATCGCCCAAAACATCGACCTTGCACATCACCTTGTTCCCTTAGCGATCCGACCCATATTCGCTGAGAAAGAACCATGATCATCCATAGGACAAAATTAAAACATGGACGCGGATTTCGAAGCTATCGCATCGGCGTGCATCTGCCCTGATTCCGCTAATCCCAACCCCAATCGGAGATCCATCATGAATTCACAGCCCTGCTCGATCCGGCCTTACGCGAGGACCTTGCCGTCATCCGGCAACATCTGGGTTAGAAATGAAAGGAGCTGGAGTGCCATGAAACGAATCATCTTTTGTCTACTGGCGGGAATGACTCAGGTCGCTTTGGCCAACAAACCGGTCAATGACGACTTCGCCGATCGCATTGTCCTTCCCGGCGCACAAGGAGTGGTTTTCGGCTACAACCGCGGCGCGAGTACGGAGATCGGCGAACCGCTACCCCATACCAACTCCTCTCGATCCGTATGGTACCAATGGACCGCGCCTGCCGATGGACAAGTCCGGTTCACTGTGGTCGGCGTCGACGGCTTCACCATCTCCA
>DAOLCW010000233.1:0-2273 GCA_035327665.1 Kiritimatiellia bacterium | reverse complement strand
CCTCCCCCCCGCCCGCTCCCGCCGGAACCGGAACGTTCAATGTCGTTCCCGCCCCCCCGCCTTCCCCCCGCTCCCTCTCCCCACCCGTCCCCGGATACAGCGGACTCTGGTGCACACTGAAAAAAAACACCGAACCATCCCGGTAGAAAATATCCTGCGTCCCATTCCCGTGGTGGACATCCCAATCCACAATCAACACCCGCTCCACCCCGTGCACCGCCTGCGCATGCCGCGCCGCCAACGCCACGTTGTTGAAAACACAAAACCCCATCCCCCGCTCCGCCGTCGCATGGTGCCCCGGAGGTCGCACCAGACAAAACGCATTCTTCACCACCCCCGTCATCACCGCCGTCACCGCCTCCATCGCCCCCCCCGCCGCATGCAGCGCCGCCCGCAAACTCCCCCGTGAAATCCTCGTATCTCCCGTCGACAACTCCCTCGCCCCTGCCTCCACCTCCCTCTCCACCAGATCCACATACCCTCCCGTATGCACCCGCAGCAACTCCTCCCGCACCGCCTCCCGCGACCGGATCTTCTCCAAATGATCGATCAACCCGCCCCGGCAAATTCCCAAAAACGCCGCATCATAACGATCCCCGCACTCCGGATGCCCCTCCCCCGGATCATGCTCCTTGCTGACCGGGTCCGCCACCCACCCCGTGTGCAGATGCCACTCCATGCCCCGTCACTTCAGCCCGATCAACGGCCAGTACAACCATGCCACCAGCGCAAATGCCCCCAAACTCAACGCATTCATCAACGTCCCATACGTAAAGAACTCCCGCTGACTCATGAATCCCGAACTGTACGCGATCGCCGTCGCCGGCGTGCCCATCGGCATCACATACGACAACCCTGAAGGCAACGCGATCGCCAGCGTCACCGCCTCCGGCGACAACCCGTGCGCCGAAGCCAGCCCCAGCCCGATCGGCATCATCACCGAAACCACCGCCACATTGCTGATAAACTCCGTCAGCAACAGCGAAAGCACACCCAGCAAAATCAACAACTGCAATGGCGTCAACTCCGTCCCCGCCAGCGTCTCGTTCACAATCCACGTCGACGCCCCGCTCGAATGCAACGCCGACCCCAGCGCAATCGCCCCCCCGTACATCAAGATGATTCCCCAGTTCACATTGCTCTCAATCTCCGCCCAGTTCACCAGCCGGAACATGAACAGCAACGCCACCGAAAACAACGCGATCGTCGCCAGCCCAAAGAAATTGTGCAGGAAAATCCACGCCACGATCGTCCCCAAACTAATCGCCCCGATCCCCTTCTCCCGGAAACTCAACGGCCCGATCTTCTCCCGCTCATTCCGAAGCTGCTCCCGCGCCTTCTCCACATCCACCGCCTCCTCCGGGAAAAACTTGTTCAACACCACCAAAGCAAGCCCCAGCATGATCACCACGATCGGAAACGAGGCTGCCAACAACCTCATAAAACTGATCTGAATCCCCTCCTTCGCAAACAGGATTCCCGCCGCCAACGGATTCCGCGCCCCTCCCAGATACGTCGCGATCCCCCCGATCACACACCCCCACGCCAGAGCAAAAAAGAAACTCTGCCCAAACCGGCTCTGCCGTGGCTGCAACCCGAACGCCATCACCAGGCTCATCACCACCGGAAACAACATCGCCGCCACCGCATGCTCGCTCATCCAAAAACTCGCAAACGCCGAAATCAGCAAAATCGAATTCCGCAACTGCTTCGCCGACTTCGTGAACCGCTCCAAAGCCAGACAACTCAACCGCAGCGAAAGCCCGCTGTCGATCAGCGCCGCCGACAAAATAAACGCCCCCAGAATAAAAAACACCGCCGAATTCCCGAACAGCGCAAACGCCTCCGGACGCGACATAATGTTCAGCGCCGGAAGCAGCACGATCGCCAAAATCGACGTGATCTGCAGCGGAATCACCCCCGTCACCCACAAAATCGCGCACAGCACAAACACCCCCATCACCCGCTGACCCTCCACCGACAACCCCTCCGGACGCGGACCAAACCCCGTAAACACCGCCAGCACCACCGCCAGCAACAGCACCGTATAATGATGACGCACCAAAAACGGGCCCGTCGACCCCTGCGATGCTTTTGGCGACCAGATTTTTACCATCGTATCAAACCCTTCCCTTCAAACCTCCCCGACTCTCCACATTTCCCACCGCCTTGGTCAAGCGGCTTTGAACAAGGATGAGTCAACGCCTGGACTCATCGGCAACCTTTTGGAGTGCGGGATCTCGATCCCGCTTTCTCCTTCGCTTCTCGAAGCG
>DAOLCW010000232.1:0-2274 GCA_035327665.1 Kiritimatiellia bacterium | reverse complement strand
ACATCGTCCTCGGCGCCTCCACCGACAACAACATCATCTGCGCCGACGAAAAACAGGTCCTCGTCGTCAGCTCCGTCGCCGACACCCTCATCGCCTCCATGACCCGCAACAACGCCGTCCTCATCGACAAATCCAAACTCGCCGCCCTCGAAAAAGTCATCTTCACCGAAACCCACGGCCCCCGCAAGGAAGCCCACATCAACCGCGAACTCATCGGCAAAAACGCCGGCGTCATCCTCGAAAAAATCGGCATCAGCGCCCCCAGCTCCGTCCGCCTCGGCGTCGTCGAAGTCCCCGAGGACCACCCCTTGCTCTGGACCGAGCAAATGATGCCCATCCTCCCCGTCTGCCGCGTCCCCAACGCCGACTACGCCATCGACCTCGCCATCAAGACCGAAGGCGGAAACCGACACACCGCCATCATGCACTCCCGCAACATCGACAACCTCCACCGCATGGCCAAAGAGTGCAACTGCAGCATTTTCGTCAAAAATGGCCGTTCCCAGGCCGGGCTTGGGCTCGACGGCGAAGGCTACACCTCATTCACCATTGCCAGCCCCACCGGCGAAGGCCTCACCGGACCCCGGAGCTTCTCCCGCTTCCGCCGCTGCGTCCTCGTCGACCACTTCCGGATCACATGACCAAACCCTTTCCCGCCGTCGCCGCCATCGAATTCCAGGACATCCCCTCCGGAATCTTTGCCACCGACGCCATGCTAAAAAAAGCCCCCGTCGCCTTCGTCAAAAGCGGCTCCATCACCCGTGGCCGCTTCCTCACCCTCATCGGAGGCTCCACCGCCTCCGTCGACGAAGCCTACGAAGAGGGCCGCTTCCACGGCGCCGACGCCATCTCTGATCACGTCTTCCTCCCCGACATCGCCCCTCCCGTCTTCGACGCCATCTTCAACAAGCGCCACATCCAACCCGACCATCCCCTCGCCATCCTCGAAACCACCTCCGTTCCCGTCCTCATCCGCGCCGCCGAAGCCGCCGTCAAAGGCACCCCCGTCCACATCGCCGAAATCCGACTTGCCGACCACGGACTCGCCGGCAAAGGCCTTCTCCTCCTCCAGGGCGAACTCCACGACATCGAAGCCGCCCTCGAAATCGCCCACGCCTGGACCGCCCGCCACACCCACGGCCACGCCACCTCCCGCATCCTTTCCCGCCCCCACGAAGCCCTCCTTCGCCACCTTCAACAGGGAACCACCTTCTCCAACGTCCAAGGCCTGCACATGGAGGGCGAAACATGCTAATGGGAAAAGTCATCGGTAACGTCGTCTGCGCCCAGGTCGCCCCCGGCCTCCAGGGCGTCCCCATGCTCCTTGTCCAACCCCTCGACAAATCCGGAGCCCCCAAAGGCAAACCCCTCGTCGCCGCCGACGCCACCCGCACCGCCGGACCCGGCGAATTCGTCTACTACGAAGGCGGACGCGAAGCCGCCATGGCCCTCGACCCCACCTTCGTCCCTGTCGACCACAGCATCATCGGCCTCATCGACAACCTCCACCTCCCCGAGGGCCAGCCATGATCATCGGAAACGTCATCGGCGCCATCCACGCCACCATCCAGCACCCCTTCTACGCCGCCAAAAAACTCCTCGTCGTCGAAAAATTCGGCCCCGATAAAAAACCCGGCGGCGACTACCTCGTCGCCGTCGACACCGTCGGAGCCGGCCCCGGCGAAACCGTCCTCATCCTCGACGAAGGCAACGGCGCCCGCCAAATCCTCGGCGACAAACAAGCCCCCGTCCGCTCCCTCATCGTCGGCATCGTCGACGAAATCTCCTGACCCGGTTCCATCGTGCCGGTACATGATACCACGACCGAAAACCTCCCCGCATCGAGGATCGCGCTAACAGAGCCTTCATATTCGCGGTGCTTGCAAACAATTTTCAGAAGAATAGAGGACAAGTGAAGGGTTCATCCGAAACAATCACCCAAACCTTTTGGAGTGCGGGATCTAGATCCCGCTCTGTTCTTCGCTTCTTGAAGCGAAGCTCCCCATCCATCCTTACCCCAATCTCTCCCCCCCCTTAGCCCAAGGAGCCCCGCCACCATGAAAACCATCATCATCGTCCTCGACTCCGTCGGCATCGGCTACGCCCCCGACGCCCACGCCTACGGCGACACCGGCGCCGCCACCCTCCCCAACATCGGCAAAGCCATCGGCGGCCTCACCCTCCCCACCCTCCAAAAACTCGGCCTCGGCAACATCCCCCCCCGCCCCGACGGCCCCCCTGCCATCCCCGGCATTCCCCCCCCCCCTCACCCCC
>DAOLCW010000231.1:0-2276 GCA_035327665.1 Kiritimatiellia bacterium | reverse complement strand
GTATCGCGGCCCTTGCGGTCGGTAATGCGGCTGATGGCGCAGCAATCGTATTCGAGTTCGCGGGTGGTTTGCCCGTCCGGGGTGATGTAGGTTTCGGAGATCAGGCGATTGAGGTTGTCGTAGGCGCTGGTGACGACGAGCCCGGCGGCATCCATGGTCCATACGCGCCGTCCGAAGGGGTCATACCGGTTGGTTTGCACCAGTTCGCCGTTGCGGTGATGGGAGACGAGCCGCCCAGTGGTGTCGTGCAGGTAGGTGTTGGTGGTGCGGCCGTCGTGACGGTTGGTCAGGAGACCGAGGGGGTTGTAACTGTAGGTGGTGACCCGTCCGAGGGCATTGGACTCGGTGGCGGGAACATGGCGGTCGGGAACATAGGTAAATACGCGCTGGATGGGCCCGGTCGGGGGGATCTGGTAGAGGAGGTCGATGCCATTGGCGGCATAGACGTTGCTCCAGACGTTGTCATGGGGGTCGGTCACCGAAGTGATACGATGTGCGCCATTGCGGGAATAGCTCCAGGTCGCGCCGGTGCGGTCCACACGCTCCATCAGTCGGGCATTGGCGTTGTAGGTGAACTGGATGGGGATGGTACGGGTATTGGCATGGGTCGTCACCACGGCCTTGCGGTGGGGATTGGCGGCGACCTGGTAGATTTCACGGTTGGTGACCCCTTGAAAGGCAATATCCTTGAGCACCAGTCCGAAGGCCCAGGTGTAGGTCATCACCCGGTCCTCGGAGTCGGTCATGGTGATCCGGTGGGAATTGGTGGCGGTCCAGACATCGGGGGTGATGGAGTAATGGACCCCCAAACGTCGCAGGCCGGACAGGCTGCCCTTGTAGACCCCGGAGATGAAGCCGTTGGTGTAGGTATAGACATACCCGAAATCGCTCATATCCACGACGTTGGTGAGAAAGCCGGATGGGCTGTAGTGAAAGGTGGCGATGCGGTAGGCTTCGGCATGGGTGGTGACGGAGGTGGCTTTCGTATCGGCGCCGTTGTAGGAGAACTCGAGATAGTTTCCGGAATCTGGAACGACCTGGGTGACGCGATGGATTCGGTCGGCGGTATAGGTTACCGCCACGGTGTTCGACCACGCATCCCACATCCGGGACAGTAAGTAGAGGTTGGGGTTTCCTGCGGACTCGGCGTATTGAAGGACATCGCCATTGACTTTCCGGTATTGGTAGACACCGTTGGTCAGGACCATGGTTCCACTCAAGCTGGCCGGAGGCGCCCAGGTTGACGCACCTTGGGCGGTAAAGCCAACCACGCTGCCCGAAGGCAGGCGAACCCGGTTGGTCTGGGCGTTCTCGACGACGAGGTAACTGTCCCAATTGCTGCCCCATTTGGCTCCGAAGGAAGTGCGGGCATTGGTGGCGGCGAAATTGCTGAAGCGCATGGCAACCTCAAGCTTGGGGCCGACCGCGGAGTCATGCCAGATAGGGGTATCGTTGATTTGGAGGTTGAACGTGGCCGAATGGAAGGCGGGGCGAGGGCTCCCATGGCTGGAGCAGGTCGAACACCCCACGGGATGGTATGGGCACTCCTCGACGTCGTCTGCGTCATCGCAATTTCGATCCGGGCATACCTCATCCTCTGAGGTCTCGTCGTCGGGCGGGGGGAGGAAGGGGTCGGTGACCGTGTAGGTCACCGTGTTGAACCCTCTGAAGATGGCCTCATTGCCATTCATTCCGTTTGTCGTACTGTCATAGAGCTTGATGGTAAACGAGCCATCGGTGGGAGTCCCAAGTATCGGCATGATGTTCTCAGATCCTGGGCTATGGGGGCCGGTACAAGTTCCCAACGTACGGGTACCATGAGAAGCCTCAATGATCGCGTAATCGTCCACATAAACATTTTCAATAATACTGGCGGTGATTGTCGCGCCTTCGGGAATAGAGGGCTTGAACTGTGTCGACCAAATCAGTTGATCATCGCATGAATCCTTCGGAGCCACCGATCTGTTTTCATAGCCAGGGAGAGGAAACGAAACGGTGTGGGTAACCGTTCCGGTTGCAGCGTTCGATACGCAAGCGACCAGGCTGAAGGGAGCGAAGATGGCGGCAAAAAACCTAAGCTTCATACGGGGTCACCTTTTTTGATCAGGGAAAACCGAAACCGGTTGGAGGGAAGAGAATGGAGATCGTGGCCGGTTCATTCGGGGAGAGAGGATCCGTGCCGAGGGCGATTTCCTCGCCATCGCTCAATCCATCGCCATCAGTATCCAGATTGAAGGGGTCGGTGCCGTAGACGAGGATTTCACGGGCGTCGGGGA
>DAOLCW010000230.1:0-2285 GCA_035327665.1 Kiritimatiellia bacterium | reverse complement strand
GGGGGGGGGGGGGGGGGGGGGGGGGGGGGGGGGGGGGGGGGGGGCTGGGGAAGAGATGGCGGAAGAGGAGTCCGGCGGAAAGGCAGGAGGCGAGGGCGAAGTAGGAGGCGGCATGGTTGCGATAGATGAAGGAGGCGAAGAAGCTGGCGGAGAAGGGAACGGTCCAGTAGACCTCGCGGGTTCCGGAAAACCATTGGACGAGGCCGAAGAGGGAGAGGAGTCCGGAAGACACGGCGAGGATTTGAAGGAGGGTGAGGGCTGAGGGGGGGGAGAAGGCGGAGCTTCGTACGGCGAGGAGAAGGATCCAGGCGGGGAAGAACCAGGTGATGATTTGCCAGGCTTCCGGGCGGGTGAACGCGAAGGGGAGGCGAGGGTGGGGCGGGTCGGTGTAGACCCATTGGTTGAGGGCGGGGTCGAGGATGAGTTCGCGCCCGGCGTTGAACCATTGGATGGCGAGGAGGGCAATAAGCGCGAGGCCGAGGGGGAAGACAGGGTCGCGGAGACGCAGGATGCGGCGAGGCAGGTTTGGGTGAGGGGCGAAGAGGGCAAGGGCGAGGAAGGCTGCGAGGAAGACGGCGATGCGATGGAACGAGGGCCGGAGTCCGGACCAGGCCCAGGCGGTGTAGACAAGGATGGCGAGGACCAGAACGGGGATGAGGGGAAGGAAGGCTGCGGTGAGTCGTCCGGAAAGCGTGGGGCGGGGCGCGAGCGGGCGGTTCATGGGGGGCTGTTCCTGCCGCCGCTGCCTCAGAATCTGGCTTCGGGGACGAAGACGACGTCATCCATAACGAGGAGGAGGTCGTCTTCGAGCCGTCCGTCGGCGCCGACCGAGTTGAGGTTGATGATGCGAACTTCGGGTTCGCTGCCGGTTCCCCGGCGGGTGACGCGGATGGCGTTGATGCGGGCGCTGGTGTCGAAGCCGCCAGCCCGCTGGATGGCGCCGCTGACGGTGAGGTCGCGGGTGGCGGGGATCATGATGCGGCCGGGGTTTTTGACGCGTCCGAGTACGGTGACGTAGCCCCAGGGGGAGATGCCGTCGGAGGAACTGTCGCGGGTGAATTGGACGATGACCTGAGGATTGATGTAGTAGCGGCTGTATTGTCCGGTGAGGACGCGGCGCAGTTCTTCGAGGGTGAACTGGGTCACGTTCATTGCGCCGAGGAGGGGGAGAACGAGGGTTCCATTGTCGGAGATGCGGGAGGCGCGGGTTTCGATTTCCTGTTGTCCGGCAACGAGGACGGTGACTTCGAGGGCGAGGCCGGGGCGAAGTTTTACATCGGAGAGAAGTTCGGGGACGGTTGGGGCGGGGTTAAGGTGGATTGGATCATGGGCGGCAGGAGGGGGAGCGGCATTCTGGTCCGGGCTGGATTTGAAGAGTCGGGCGAACAAGCCGGGACGATTTTCGGGTGGGGATGGGTCCTCGGGTTGGGTTGCGGGTTGGATTTGGTTCGGGGCTTCGGCTTCGAGTTTAGCGATGGCGGCTTGGCGTTCCGCGCGTTCGAGCCGTCGCAGTTCGCGGCGTTCGGCCCGGGTCAAGGTTGGGGGGGCCGTTTCGGGAGGGGAGACACGTTCCGGCGCTGGTTGAAGGTCGGAGGTGAAGATGGAGGTTTCGGCAGGGGGAGTTGCGCAGCCGGAAAGCATCCACGCGGCAAGGATGAGGGTGGCCAACCAAGGCCATTTAAGGAGGTGAGCCGCCGTTGTGGAAATTGTCAAAAGTTGTTTCATAGCATTTAATGAGAGCGTGCGATTTTATAGGACGTGAGATAGGGTGGCAACTTTATTTCATGGATTGGTTTGAGCGTTTCAGCCCTTGCCCCGGGATTGGGGGGTCGGGTAGGGTGATGGGATGAATTCTGCTGAAAATTGGATCAAGGGGTTGGAGTTGGCACCGCATCCGGAAGGGGGCTGGTTCCGGGAGACGTACCGGAGCGGGGAGTCGATCCGGCAGGATGCGCTGCCGGATCGGTTTGGGGGGGACCGTGCGTTTTCGACGGCGATTTATTACTTGCTGAGGCGGGGGGAGTTTTCGGCGTTGCACCGGATTGCTTCGGATGAGGTGTGGCATGTTTATGCGGGGGGCGGGTTGGAGGTGGTGTGTCTTCATCCGGAGGGAGAGGTGGAGCGGCTTCGGTTGGGATCGGATGTTGCGGGGGGTGAACGGCCACAGGCGGTGGTGAAGGCGGGGGGGTGGTTCGGGGCGGGGGGTGTGGGGGGGGGGTGTTGTCTGGCGGGTTGCACGGTGGGCCCGGGCTTTGATTTTGCGGATTTTGTGATGGGGGATCGGG
>DAOLCW010000229.1:0-2289 GCA_035327665.1 Kiritimatiellia bacterium | reverse complement strand
AAATTGCGGAAAGAAACGTTTCTTTATACCATAAAGTAGTAGGGATTGGTATTAGGGGGTGAAGCGGTGGATGAGGCGCTGGGTGAGGGTGGTGAGGCGCTGGCGGGCGTCTTCTTTTTGGACGGCAATGGCGAGGGCTTTTTTGGTGCCGACAAGGATGACGAGCTGCTTGCCGCGGGTGACGGCGGTGTAGATGAGGTTTCGCTGGAGCATGACGAAGTGCTGGGTGTGGACGGGGATGATGACGCAGGGGTATTCGCTGCCCTGGCTTTTGTGGATGGTGATGGCGTAGGCGGGGGCGAGTTCGTCAAGCTCGTGGAAGGGATAGGCGACGATGCGGCCGCCGAAGTCGACATGGAGTTCGGCTTCGTCGTGGTCGATGCGGGTGATTTTGCCCATGTCGCCGTTGAAGACGTCTTTGTCGTAGTCGTTTTCAAGCTGCATGATTTTGTCGCCGACGCGGTATTGTTGGCCGAATTTTTCGATGGCTTCGCTGCGGGGGTTGAGGGCGTCCTGGAGGAGCTGGTTGAGGGCGCGGGCGCCGAGGGTGCCGCGTTGCATGGGGGAGAGGACTTGGATGTCGCGGAGGGGATCGAGGCGGGTTTTTTCGGGGATGGTTTTTCGGACCATGTGGACGATGCGGTCGGCAAGTTGCGGGGGGTCGTCGACGGTGATGAAGAAGAGGTCGGAGTCGGGCTGCTGGGTTGAGGTGTCGGGGAGTTGGCCGTGGTTGACGGCGTGGGCGAAGGTGACGATGTCGCTTTGGGCGGCCTGGCGGAAGATGTGGGTGAGGCGGATGAGGGGGATGCGGTCGGAGCGGAGGAGATCTTTGAGGACGGCGCCGGGGCCGACGGAGGGGAGTTGGTCGGCGTCGCCGACGAGGATAAGGATGGCGTGGTCGGGGATGGCTTTGAGGAGGGAGGCGGCGAGGGGGAGGTCGACCATGCTGGTTTCGTCGAAGATGAAGACGTCGCCGGGGAGGGGGTTGCGGGCATCATGTTTGAACGCGCCGGTGCGGGGGTCGAAGGCGAGGAGGCGGTGGAGGGTTTTGGCGTCGGTGCCGGTGGTTTCGGTCATGCGTTTGGCGGCGCGTCCGGTGGGGGCGGCGAGGACGACGTCACGTTTTTTGACGTGGAACATGCGAATGATGGCGTTGACGACGGTGGTTTTTCCGACGCCGGGGCCGCCAGTGATGAGGAGGACTTTGTTGGTGGCGGCGGAGCGGACGGCGGAGCGCTGGGCGTCGGCGAGGGTGATGCCGATTTTGGCTTCGAGCCAGGGGATGGCTTTTTCGAGGTCGATGTCGGGGCAGGGGTGGGGTTGATGGAGGAGGCGGTGGAGGCGCTCGGCGACGGTTTTTTCGGCTTCGGCGATGGGGGTGAGGTAGATGAGAGGCTCGGCTCCGGGGACGTGTTCTTTAAGGAGGCGACGTTCGGCGAGTCCATGTTCGATGGCGTCGAGGACGAGGGGTTCGGGGATGCCGAGGGTTTCAACGGTTTGCTGGACGAGGGCGTCGGGGGGACAGGCGCAATGGCCTTGATTGGTCCATTCGGTGAGGACGTGCTCGACACCAGCGCGGGCCCGGAGGGGGCTGTCTTTGGCAATGCCGACGCGTTCGGCGATGGCGTCGGCGGTTTTGAAGCCAATGCCGCGGATGTCGCGGGCGAGGCAGTAGGGGTCGGTCTGGACGTTGGCGATGGCCTGGTCGCCATAGGTTTTGTAGATGCGGAAAGCGCGGGAGGTGCCAGCGCCATGGGCCATGAGGAAGGCCATGATGGAGCGGATGTCGCGGGCTTCGTTCCAGCCTTCCTTGATGAGGAGACGACGGACGCGGCCGATGCCTTCGATTTCCTCGAGGCGGGCGGATTCCTTGTCGATGATGTCGAAGATTTGCTTGCCGAAGGTCTTGACCATTTTGGCGGCGTAGACGGGGCCGATGCCTTTGATGAGGCCGGAGCCGAGGAATTTTTTGATGCCGTCGAGAGAGTCGGGGGGGAGGGTGGCGAGGGTGTCGGCCTGGAATTGGCGGCCATGCTGCTTGGAGGTGATCCATTGGCCGGTGGCGCGGATGACTTCGCCGGCGACGATGTTGGGGGTTTTGCCGACGACGGTGAGGGGTTCGCGGGCGCCTTTGACGTTGACGCGGAGGACGCAGAATCCGGTGTCTTCGCTGTGGAAGGTGACGCGTTCGACGGTGCCCTCGAGGTGTTCGGTTTGGGGGGAGGGGGGGGGATTCATTCGAGGGTGCGGACGCGCGGCAGCGCGTCCCTTCAGGGTGGGAGGGGTGGG
>DAOLCW010000228.1:1220-2341 GCA_035327665.1 Kiritimatiellia bacterium | reverse complement strand
TTCGGTCTCGCGGAGCTTCCGCCAGAGGCGGACAGGCAGACCCTCCAAATTGCGGAAAGAAACGTTCCTTTATACCATAAAGTAGTAGGGATTGGTGTTCGATCCGCACGTCGTGGGTGGTGGTATTTTCTCCCGCGCACTTAACGGGAAAGGGTGCGGAAGGCTTCTTCGATGAGCTGGGCGGCGGCGTTGTCGCGGGCTTGTTTGGTCTCGCTGCCCATGACCACGGCAATGACACGTTTCCCGTCGCGTTCGGCGGTGGCGGCAATGGAATAGCCGGCCAAGCGGAAGTATCCGGTCTTTAATCCGTCGCAGCCGGGAACACGCTTCAGGAGGTTGTTGTGGGTTTGCATTTGGAAGGCGTTGTTGCGGAATCCGCGCTCGGTGGTGGAGGTGATGGGCAAGGCTTCGGGAAACCGGAGAAGGGCTTGACTCAACCGGGCGATGTCCCGGGCGGTGGTGACATCGGGTTGCTGGCCCACGGTGGGGGGCAAGCCATGAACGGAGTGAAAGGTGGTCTGGGTCATTCCTAGTTCGCGGGCCTTTTCGTTCATCAATCGAACGAACCCTTCACGGCTGCCAGCAATGTGTTCGGCGAGGGCGACGGCGGCATCGTTGGCGGATTGGATGATCAAGGCATACAACAAGTCTTCGATAGAAAATTGTTCCCCGACGTCGAGGTACACTTGGGATCCACCCATGCGATAGGCTTCCACGCTGGCGGTGACCATGTCATCCATGCGGAGCTTTCCCTGCTCAATCAAATCGAGGATGACGTACAACCCCATCAGTTTGAGCACGCTGGCGGGATAGACTTGAGCGGCGGGCCTTCGGGCGAAGAGCGGCTCGCCAGTCGCGGCGTCGATGACGAGGGCGCTCACATAGGGATCGGCGTTGATGGCGGGGATGTCGGCGCGCTGGGCGGGGGTGGAGAGTGGGAAGGACAGGCTGGCAAGAAACGCGCCGAGGAGGAGGAGGGAGGTGGTTCGGTTCATGATGTCAGGGGAGTTAGGAGGGGGAGAGGAAGGTTGAGGGGGGGATTAAGATTAAGATTAAGATTAAGAGGAAGAGGAAGAGGAAGAGGGGGAAGAAGATTAGGTGTATGATTGGGGAATGGGGGA
>DAOLCW010000228.1:0-1120 GCA_035327665.1 Kiritimatiellia bacterium | reverse complement strand
CTCGTACACTTACTCTTCCACTCGAATCTCTTCGATTACGATTTCGAGCAGGAGTTAGGAGGGGGAGAGGAAGGATTGGCCACGGGGGAGGGGGGGGAGGTTGTAGTGGGTGGCGATGGACTGGGCGATGTCGTAGTAGCCTTGGCGGAGGCCGAGCCATGTTCCGGTTTGGTGGGGGCCGAGGACGAGGAGGGGGACGATTTCGCGGGTGTGGTCGGTGCCGGGAGCAGTAGGATCGTTGCCATGGTCGGCGGTGATGATGAGGAGATCGTCGGGTTGAAGTTTGGGAAGGAAACCGGCGAGCCATTGGTCGGTCTGAACGAGGGAGTCGGCGTAGCCCTGGGGGTCGCGGCGATGGCCGTAAAGCATGTCGAAGTCGATGAAGTTGGCGAAGATGAAGCCGGGTCCGGGCTTGGCATGGAAGGTTTCGAGGGCTTTTTGGGATTGGAGGTTGTTGCCGGTGTGATCGGATTCGGTGATGCCGCGATGGGCATAGATGTCTTCGATTTTGCCGACGGCGTAGGTGGGGATGCCTGCGTCATGGACGCGTTCGAGGATGGTGGGTTCGGAGGGGAGATAGGCGTAGTCTTTGCGGTTGTGGGTGCGCTGGAAGGCTCCGGGCTGGCCGATGAAGGGACGGGCGATGACGCGGCCGACGCGGAGGGGGTCGCAGAGGGCGCGGGCGATGTCGCAGGCGCGGTAGAGTTCCTGGATGGGGACGATGTCTTCGTGGGCGGCGATCTGGAAGACGGAGTCGCCGCTGGTGTAGAGGATCCAGTGGCCGGTCTGGATGTGCTGCTCGCCGAATTCGTCGATGATGCCGGTGCCGCTGGCGGCTTTGTTGCCGAGGACGCCGCGTCCGGTCTGCCGGGTGAAGGCGTCGAGGAGGTCGGAAGGGAAGGAGGGGTAGTCGGGGGGGAAGAGGTGGAAGCCGGGGTTGAGTTCGAGGCCGGCGATTTCCCAGTGGCCGGTGATGGTGTCTTTGCCCTGGGAGACTTCCTGCATGGCGCCGAAGTCGGCGAGGGGGTGATCGACGGGGGGAATGCCGGGGATGGCAGGGGAGCCGTCGAGGCGGGGGGGGGTGTTGTCCAGGTCGGGGTTTTGGGGGGGGGGGGGGGGG
>DAOLCW010000227.1:0-2353 GCA_035327665.1 Kiritimatiellia bacterium | reverse complement strand
ACGCCGCCATCGGTCGGCACGTTCGGGATCGCGTTTGATGGATTCCGGGTATCCGCCTGCCACGAGCAAGTCGGGCAATTCCGATACTCTCGGGGTACCGGAGGCCGTGATCTCCGGCCTCAGCATGCCTGCCATGAACTCTTCTAGAAACCTTCCCGGTGAGCGGCGGATTTCGGAAACGGTGAGCGGGTGCAAGGAGAGGCATTCCATTCGGCCCGCCAGGGAATCCGCCAACCGGGGAAGTTGCAGCAGGTTGGCTGATCCTGTCAGCAGGAAACGGCCCGGCTTTCGGTTTGCATCCACACTACGTTTGATTGCCAGCGACAACTCGGGTGCGCGCTGTACCTCGTCGATCGCCACCTTCTCTGGCAGGTCATCCACAAAGCCCTGCGGATCTGCCCGGGCAAGATCCAAATAGGCTTTGTCATCCAGACTTACGTAGTGCCTTTCGGGTTCACAATGCCGCGATAAGGTGGACTTCCCGCACTGCCGTGGTCCGAGTAAACAGACCACCGGAGTATCGGCCAAGGCCGCTTCCAGGGCCCTGCGCATATGGCGTGGGAGGTAGGTCTTTTCTGGAACAGGTATCGTCATGCTCGGCTGATTGCTACCTTGTGCCTCGGCTGATTGCAACATGAAAGTTCGGCTGATTGACACGTTCAAGGACGGTTCATAGCACTTCAGGTTGCCTGAAACTCAGGGGAATTCGGGGACAGCGAATCTGTGTAGATGGCGTAACCTGTAGGAGCGCATGAAGTTGCGGGGGGTGATGGGGGGCATGCGGCAAGTTCCTCGGATCTGGTCGATTACGAGCACCGAACACTGACCACCGACTTGTCCGCCGTAGCCTAGGCGAAGGCGGAACACCGAAGACAAAGGGGGCGGCGTCCACGAGGCGAGGTGGTCACAGGCTGGAAGCCTGTTCCTCTACTTTAGCGGTATTGGGGATTGGTGGGGGCAGAGGCGGCGGGACGCACGGAGCGGGGGGGGATCGAGGAGGTCCCGGTGTGTCGGGTGGAGGAGCCGGCTTGCTGCTGCTCGGTTCGAGTGAACAGGAAGTTGTTGTTGCGGCTGACTTGATTGAGGCGCTGCTGAAGGACTCGGTTCATGGAACATCTCCCGGGCGGTAAGGATTCGTTTCCGTAAGGCTTTGTTTTATCACGCGCTCACGGTGCGTCAACCTTCGTTTGACCGAATTCTTACGCAGGGATGCGCGGCTTGTTCAGGGCACGGGGGTTAGGCTGGGGGAGGAGGGGTCGTGGAGGTCTTGTAGTAGAAGCCGACTGAGGGCGTGGTAGACGGGGCCGGGTTGGCCGTCGCCGACAGGTTGGCCTTCGAAGCGGGTAACGGCGGTGACGTTGGCGGTGGTGCCGAAGATGAGGATTTCGCGGGCGGTTTGGAGGGCGTGGGAGGTGATGTCGGCTTCGAGGCAGGCGGTGAGGGTGTGGTGGTTGAGGAGGGATTGAGCGAGCTCGAGGGAGCGACGGAGGGTGGTTCCGGGGAGGATGCGTCCGGGGCGAGGGAGGAGGAGGCGGCGGTCGGCGTCGACGATGGCGACGTTTTCGGTTGGGCCTTCGGCGAGGTGGTTTTGTTCGTCGCGGGCGAAGATGAAGTCGAGTTGGCGGTGGAGGGCTTCGTGCTTCATGAGGGCGTTGGGAAGGTAGTTGCAGGTTTTGATGGTGGCAAAGTGGCCGGATTTTACGGGGATGGTGGACCAGCCGGCGGTGGCTCCGTGGGGGTGGGTGTCCATGAAGGGGGGGGGGAGTCGGTGGACGATGACGTAGAGGGCGGGTTGGGGGCAGTCGGCGGGGCTGATCCCCATGCTTCCGGGGCCGCGGGAGAGGAGGATGCGGATGAGGGCGTGATCGCGGCGGGCGGCGCGGACGGTTTGGAGTACGATGTGAATAAGGTCGTTGCGGTTGACCGGAGGGGGGAGATGGATGCTGGCGGCGGATTGGATGAGGCGGTCGAGGTGGGGTTCGAGGAGGAAGATGCGTCGGTGGCAGGCTTTGAGGGTTTCGAAGACGCCGTCGCCGCGATGGACGAGGTGGTCGTCGATGGGGACGATCATCCATTGGGGGTCGGTGGTGATGCCTCGGTAGAGGCTGGAGTACATGGCGTAGAGATCGGCGTGGAAGGGGTTGGGGGTGTTGGCGGCCCAGGGAGGTGGGGGTCCGGGGGTGAGGAGGGGAATCGGTTTCATGGGCAGGAGTGTAGTGGTGGAGGGGGGATTGGCAAGTGAAGGTCGATGTGTCCTATCGTTCCCCTTCGCTTCGAGAAGCGAAGGACAAAGCGGCGTCCCTCCTTCGTCCGGCAGATGCCGGACTACGGCGGGCAAGCAAGCTGCCGCACT
>DAOLCW010000226.1:0-2385 GCA_035327665.1 Kiritimatiellia bacterium | reverse complement strand
GCGAGGTGTGTGGGGGGGGAGTTTTGTCTGGCGGGTTGCACGGTGGCCCCGGGCTTTGATTTTGCGGATTTTGAGATGGGGGATCGGGAGTCTCTGCTTGAGCTGTTTCCGATGCATCGGGAGTTGATTTTGGCGATGACCCATGGAGATGAGGCATGACGGCGAGCGGACGCGGGCAGACGATGGATGTTTTCGATGCGCTGACGGACTATGTGCAGCAACTTGCGCTGGATGGGGTGACGGAGGTGGAGGTGGCGCCGGAGACGTTGGCGAAGTTGCGGGGGGTGACGATTGCGACCCCGGCGGCGGCGAAGCCGGCTGGTTATGCGGGGGAAGTGTCCCGGCATCGTTCACCCCCGGCAAGTTTACCCCCGGCAAGTTCGGGTAAGGATTTGGAGGAGGAGTTGGCGGGTGTGGGGACGCTGGAGGAGATTGCGGCGCGGGTGGCGGGGTGTCGACGGTGCGGGTTGTGCAAGGAACGGAACAAGACGGTGCCGGGGCAGGGGAATGTGCGTCCGCGGTTGATGTTTGTGGGGGAGGGTCCGGGGGCGGAGGAGGATGCGCAGGGGTTGGCGTTCGTGGGGCGGGCGGGACGGTTGTTGACGGATATTATCGAAGCGATGGGGTTGAAGCGGGAGGAGGTGTTTATCGGGAACATCGTGAAGTGTCGTCCGCCGGGGAATCGTGTGCCGACCCCGGAGGAGATGGCGGCGTGCATTCCATATTTGAAGCGGCAGATTGCGCTGTTGAAGCCGGAGGTGATCGTGGCGCTGGGGGCGACGGCAATGAAGGGATTGTTCGGGGACACGTTGCCGGGGATTACCAAGGTGCGGGGCACGTGGCAAAGGTATGAGTCGATCGCGGTGATGCCGACGTTTCATCCGGCGTATTTGTTGCGGAACCCTCCGGCGAAGAAGTTTACGTGGGTGGATATGAAACTGGTGTTGACCCGGTTGGGGTTGCCGATTCCGGAGCCGAAGAAGCCGTCGTCGTGAGTACGGAGGGGGTACGTTACGATTGGGTGGTGGCGGAGGGGGAGGGGGGACTGCGGCTGGATGTTTGGCTGGCGGGCCGGGAGGGGGGGCTTTCGCGGGCGCGGTGGCAGGAGTTGATTAAGCAGGGGCGGGTTTTGGTGGAGGGGGTGGTGCGAAAGGCGAACCACGGGGTGAGGGCGGGGGAGAGGGTGGTGGCGGAGATTCCGCCGCCGGAGCCGGTGGAGCTGATTCCGGAGGCGATTCCTCTGCCGGTGGTGTTCGAGGACAAGGCGCTGGTGGTGGTGAATAAACCGGCGGGGATGGTGGTGCATCCGGCGCCGGGTCATTCACGGGGGACGATGGTGCATGCGCTGCTGCATCATGTGGAGGATCTTGAAGGTGTGGGGGGGGAGTTGCGGCCGGGAATTGTGCACCGGCTGGACCGGGATACGTCGGGTTTGCTGGTGGTTGCGAAAAGTGAGGAGGCGTTGACGAAGCTGGCGGGGCAGTTCAAGTCGCGGGAAGTGGCGAAGGAATACCGGGCGCTGGTGTGGGGATGCCCGAGGCTGGTGAAGGGCACGGTGGATGTACCGATTGGCCGGGATCCGGTGCATCGGCAGAAGATGTCGGTGCGGGCGCCGAACGGGCGGTCGGCGATTACTCATTATGAGGTGCTGGAACGGTTTGCGGAGGCGAGCTTGCTTGGGGTGAAGATCGAGACGGGGCGAACGCATCAGATCCGGGTGCATCTGGCCCATCTCGGACATCCGATCGTGGGGGATGCAACGTATGGACGAGGCGGGAAGAGGTCGCTGCGGGTGATGGCGGAGCGGCAGATGTTGCATGCGGCGAAGCTGGCCTTCCGGCATCCGTTGAGCGGGAAGGACTTGGCGTTTGAGGCGGAGTTGCCGGAGGATTTTTTGGCGGTGTTGGAGGGATTGAGGGAGGGAGGCAAGGAGGGGTGAGGGATGAAAGCTGAAAGCTGAGGGAGGGAGGCAAGGAGGGATGAGGGATGAAAGGTGAAAGCTGAGGGACCCGTTCGACGCGGCACGTTGTGCCTTGCTCAGGGCAAGGGAGGGTGGGATGCGGGATACGGGATACGGGATACGGGATACGGGGTGCGGGATTGGGATGGGGGATACGGGGTGAGGGATGGGGGGAGGAGGGAGGGGCGTGTTGGAGTGGGTGTAGGAGTTGAGGATGGATGTAGGGTTTCCAAACCTTGGAAATGGAGGGGGTTTCGGTTTCCAAACCTTGGAAAATGTGGGGGGCGGGGTCCGCTCTGTTTCCAGAGCGGCTACGCTTTGATGCGGGAGGGGAGGGGGGATTCGACAAATGGGGGAGGAATCGGTAGGTTGAAGTGATGAGTGTGGGCAGATTTTTGAAAATGGCGGGGGTGGGGGGGGGGTTT
>DAOLCW010000225.1:0-2416 GCA_035327665.1 Kiritimatiellia bacterium | reverse complement strand
CCAAGGCTTCCGCCGCCGCCAAGGCTATGGCGGACAAGACGGCGGACAAGTGAGAACACGGAGGCCACGGAGAGGAAGGCAACACAACGTTTGGGATACTGAGTCCCATCTCCTGCACCCCCGCGACCTTGCACCCTTGTCCCCTATTCCCCATCTCCTCGTCTGAACTTGAAGTCAAAAAGATTATGTTCAAGACGAAGTTCAACACAAAGCTTAGGTTACTAAATCATTTCTTCTGCCGGCTTTGCGCTATTTTCCCCGCCCCCATTCCCTCTTCCGCGCATTTCCTGCTTCGCCGAGGCTATGCAGGACAAGCCGTGCATTCCGTCGTTGAACAATCCCCCTCTTTTCTCTGCTGCCTGCCACCGCAACGCATCACACCCGGGCATCCAGAGTCCGCACATGCGGGTAGTTCAAGATCATGTCATCCATGGTGACGAGGTAAAGATCATGGATCCGGGCCTGGGCAACCAGAAGACGATCACAAGGATCTTTGTGAAAGGTCCCGGGTAAACGATACGCTTCAAGGGCGACCGGATCATCAATCTCCATGGCATTTGCCATAACCGCCTCCATGCCGGTTTCAATCCATACCCGTAAATCTTTCCCGACATCCAGTCGACCTTGTTCCGTCAGCCTCGCCAGTTCCAGGGTGGTTACCGTGGACCAGTACAGGGCATTCGAGGGGTCTGCGATAAGATCGCGGCATGAACGACCCAACCGGACAGGGTCATCATTGACCCAAAACCAAATATGAGTATCCAAAAGAAGCTTCATGTCATCACGTACCGCGGTCTAGTTTCCCCAGTCCTCACTCCAGTCATCATGGATAGGGATTTCCTTTTTGATGGCACAACCGGCTTGAGATCCAAGGATACGCTTGGCACCATCCTTTTTTACCGGGTGTACCTCCGCCACCGGATGCCCACGGATGGTCAATAAAATCGGATCTTTATCCTGTTCGACCGACTTCACTGCCGCGATGCACTTGGCCTTGAATTCCGATATAATCATCGTTTTCATGGCAAAACCATAAACCGACTACATGACCTGGTCAAGCGACCCTTTGTCCGGCAGTTGCCAGACTTCGTGCGGCTTCGCTACGTGCTTGCAGCTTCGCTGCGTGCTTAGGTGCTTGGTGCTTGGCCTGCCCACGGAGTCGTTCTCAAAATTTCCCCTCCCCTAACCTGCAACCTTGAACCTTTAACCAGCTCCCCATCCGTGTCCATCCATCCGTGGTTCATAAGAATCTTCCCCATCCAATAAGGATTCATACACGTGAAGCAGTTTCTTCGCGCTGCTCTCCCACCCATGCTCACGGACCGCTTTCTCCCGGTTCCACCGTCCGCACGATTTCCGCAGCTCCGCATCCCCGATCATGTGCAGGAGAGCCGTCGTGAGCGATACCGGCTCGGTCCGACTCACCACCAGCCCCCCCGATGCCTGACGAATACGCTTCCCATCTTGTTCCACCTCAAACCGGCCCGGCGCATCACCTCCGCTGGCCCATTGCTTGTCGATCGGAGGCAGGACATCGCCAATCAACCCCGGAACCCATCCACAATCTGTCGTCACCACCGGTAACCCACTGGCCATGGCCTCCACGGCGGCGAAACAGAAGGACTCGTATTCACTGGAAATAACCTTGATGTCGGCGGCGGTATAGATGGACGGGAGTTGGTCAAACCCGACCTCACCCAGCATAATCACCTGATCACGTAAACCGGCTGCCTTCACTTGTTTTTCCAGTTCGGATCGGAGCGGACCGCTACCCGCCAGAACGAGACGGACCTCCGGTTTCTTTTTCACAACCAGGGAAAAGGACCGGATGAGCATGTCATGTTTCTTGAAGTCCTGAAACCGTGCCACGTAAAGCAGAACGGGGGCAGCCACCGGTATTTGCCATCGTTCACGGAACTGTCTCGCTTGGTCCCGGAGAGTTTCGGATCCCGCAAAGGTCTCGAGATGGACGCCGTTCGGCACATTGTGGACATCCGGACGAAGCGCCTTCCTCACCTTGTCAATGGAGGTCCCGCTGGCGATCACTGCATCTGCGGCCTGGATACCCCCCCATGGGTCATGGGCATTCGGAGCGGTGAGGCGAAGGACGAGGGGAGGGATGCGGGATACGCGATACGGGATGCGGGATACGGGATACGGGATAAGGGATGCGGGCTTACCCTGCATGGCTTCATCTTCGGAGCGAAGCATGGGTGCTTGGTGGGAACTAGTTGAAGGCTGAAGATCGGAACTGCCCCCCAATCCTTCTCCCCCTTGTGCCCTCCCCCCTGAACCTGCAACCTGCAACTTGCAACCTGCAACCTCCTCCCTCGAACCTGAAACCTGCAACCTGCAACCTGCCTTGTCCGCCGTCTTGTCCGCCATAGCCTTGGCGGCGGCGGAAGCCTTGGCGAAG
>DAOLCW010000224.1:0-2419 GCA_035327665.1 Kiritimatiellia bacterium | reverse complement strand
CCCCCCAAAACCTCCTCCCCCGCCCCGAAACCCCCCCCCCCCCCCCCCGAACCTATCCCCGCCCCATCGTCGACCACAAACAAGCCCGCGACCGCGCCCTCGAAGCCTTTCACACCCTGCGATCCTGACCCGTCATTTTTTTATTTGTTAAAAACCTCATCATCGCCTAATTCTCCCCTAACCAACACCCCCTATCAGTTCCCGCGAACAAAGGGAAAGTGTGGGTAACGCTATGGCTAAAGAAAACATCCTTGTCGTCGAAGACGAAGAAGACATTCAGGAACTCATCCGCTTCAACCTGGTCAAGGAGGGCTACGATGTCGCCTGCGTCGACAACGGCGAAGACGCCCTCAAATATTGTAAAAAGCAGCTCCCCGACCTCATCCTCCTCGACATCATGCTCCCCGGCATCGACGGCCTCGAAGTCTGCCGCATGCTCAAGCGCGACGAACGCACCCAGGACATCCCCGTCGTCCTCATCACCGCCAAGGGCGAAGAAGCCGACATCGTCGCCGGACTCGAACTCGGAGCCGAAGACTACATTCCCAAACCCTTCAGCCCCCGCATCGTCATCGCCCGCATCCGCAATACCTTCCGCCGCCGGGCCGAAATCGAAGCCGCCGACGACGACACCATCATCCGCCACAAAGACCTCGTCATCCACACTGGACGCCACGAAGTCACCCTCAAAGGAAAGCCCCTCGACCTCACCTTCACCGAATTCCGCGTCCTCCATGCCCTCGCCCGCCGCCCCGGCTGGGTCTTCACCCGCCAGCAGATCGTCGACGCCGTCCGCGGTGAGGACTACCCCGTCACCGACCGCTCCGTCGATGTACAAATCGTCGGCCTCCGCCGCAAGCTCGGACCCGCCGGAAAATACATCGAGACCGTGCGCGGAGTCGGCTACCGCTTCAAAGAGTAGCCCATGCCCCGCAAACGGCTTCTCTGGCATCTTTTCCCCTTCTACTTCTTTATCTCCCTCGTCTCCATCGGTGTCGTTCTCTTCGTCGCCCGCGCCGTGGAACCCGACACCACCTCGGTCATTCCTCTCCTCCTCTTCAGCCTCCTCGTCTCCCTCCTCGCCGCCGGGGCCATGTTCGCCATCATCCACCGCATCAACCGCACCCTCGACAACATCCGCGACGGCGCCCGCCGCTTCGCCGACGGCGACCTCAGCTTCCGCCTCCCCGTCACCCA
Source organism: Kiritimatiellia bacterium (assembly GCA_035327665.1). Lineage (GTDB taxonomy): Bacteria > Verrucomicrobiota > Kiritimatiellia > CAIVKH01 > CAIVKH01 > DAOLCW01. The sequence goes on along the minus strand of DAOLCW010000224.1, from coordinate 1,222 downwards.
TTCCCAGGAACTCGGCCAGCTCTCCGACACCCTCAACCAAATGGCCGCCCAACTCGACGAACGCATCGCCACCATCAGCCACCAGAAAAACCAACTCGACGCTGTCCTCTCCAGCATGGCCGAAGGCGTCATCGCCCTCGACCACCATCAACGCGTCTTCCAAATCAATCAAGCCGCCTCCCACCTCCTCGGCATTCCTCCCCACCGCGCCCTCCAAAGCGGAATCACCGAAATCGTCCGCAACATCGACCTCCACCGCATGGTCGACCAAACCCTCCAAACCGGAACCCCCGCCACCGGCGAAATCATCGTTTATCGCATCGACGAAATCTGGCTCCAGGTTCACTGCACCCCCCTCCGCGACCCCGCCACCCGCGACACCCGTGGCGTCCTTATCGTCTTCACCGACATCACCCGCCTCCGCCGCCTCGAACGCGTCCGCCGCGACTTCGTCGCCAACGTCTCCCACGAACTCAAAACCCCCGTCACCTCCATCAAAGGCTTCGCCGAAACCCTCCTCGACAACCCCGACGCCGGCCCCGACGAAACCCGCCGCTTCTACCAGATCATCAACAAGCAGACCGACCGCATCATCGCCGTCATCGAAGATCTCCTCAGCCTCTCCCGCATCGAGCAGGAAGGCGAACAGGGCGAGCTCACCTTTGAAATCAACCCCCTCCGCCCCATCCTCGAATCCGCCATCCAACAGTGTTCCCACCATGCCACTGCTAAAGAAATCCCCATCTCCCTCCACGGCGCCCTCGACCTCGACCTCCCCTGCAACGCACCCCTCCTCGAGCAAGCCGTCATCAACCTCATCGACAACAGCATCAAATACAGCGAACCCCGCCAACCCATCGACCTCCACGTCTCCTCCACCCCCACCCAAACCCGCATCATGGTTCAGGACCGCGGCGTCGGCATCGACCCCAAACACCTCCCCCGCATCTTCGAGCGCTTCTACCGCGTCGACAAAGCCCGCAGCCGCCGGGTTGGCGGAACCGGCCTCGGCCTCTCCATCGTAAAACACATCGCCACCGCCCACGGCGGCCGCGTCGAAGTCACCAGTCAGGTCGGCCATGGCAGCTCCTTCACCCTCATCCTCCCCTCCGCCACACGCAGGGACGACACATAATCTACCCTAGAGCAATCGCCGGCCTTCAGTAGCACAATGACCCCGCTGACCTTGTGTCACCGGTGAAAGAGTTGATCACGGTGGTCC
>DAOLCW010000223.1:0-2427 GCA_035327665.1 Kiritimatiellia bacterium | reverse complement strand
CGCCGATAGAGGATGCGAAAGGTTTGTGGATCGCAGCGCAGCGAGAACGAAGACTGCCGGGGTGAATCAGCACCGATGTTGAATTACTTTTATGTCTACATCCTGCAAAGCGAGAAGGATCCGGGTCGCTTTTATATTGGATTCACGGAGGATTTGGAGGGTCGGTTGGCACGGCACAATGCCGGAGAGGTTCCCTCCACTGCACCCTATCGACCGTAGCTGATCAAGACATGTATCGCCTACAAAGATCGTGATCAGGCTTTGGCAATGGAGCGTTATGTGAAAACTCGTTCAGGTAGAGCCTTCGCGGCCAAGCGCCTTTGATTGAGTTCTGCGATCATGCGTTGTCGCACTCTACTTGGTTGAAAAGCGGGAGCCGAAGGCGGTGATGAGGCCGGCGATGGTGGCGACGGGCATGAAGTGGGTCTTGGGGAGGGCGCAGTAGAGGGCGGCGGCGAGGGTGATGGCGATGCGCTGGGCAGGGGTAGCGGGAACAAGCCGACTGGCCCAATAGCCGGCGACAGCGCCGAGGATCAAGCCGAAGTGAGGTAGCCGGGTGGCAAGATCAATGATGTCGATGAGGATGCCGCCGAGCAAGGGGCCGAGAATGAACACATAGGTTCCGTTGCCTCCGGAAGCGGCGGATTTGCCGGGCGGAGGGAGGACTTCAGGCTCGTAGACTTTTTTGTCGGGGTCGTCTTGATTCATGGGGGCACGGTAACGCGACGGGGGCGGGGGTCAAGTTCAGGTTTGGACGGTCTTGAGGTTGGTGAATTCAAGGATGCCGTGGGGTCCGAGTTCGCGGCCGTAGCCGGACTGCTTGATGCCACCGAAGGGGAGGCGGGGGTCGGATTGAACGAATTGGTTGGCGGCGCAGGCTCCGGCGTCGAGTTGGAGGAGCAGGTGTTCGGCCCGGCGGGGATCTCGGGAAAAGACGGCGGCGCCGAGGCCGTAGGGGGAAGCGTTGGCGAGGCGGACGGCGTCTAGGTCGTCCTCGGCGATGAGGATGGAGGCGACGGGACCAAAGGTTTCCTGGGCGGCAACGGGCATGTCGGGGGCGACGGAGTGGAGGAGGGTGGGCGGGTAGAAGAAGCCGGGGCCGGAGGGGAGTTCGCCGCCGAGGAGGCAGCGGGCGCCTTGATCGATGCTTTGCCGGACTTGGGTGTGGAGTTGATCGCGGAGGTCGGCTCGGGCGAGGGGTCCGCAGGTGGTGGCGGGGTCGCGGGGATCGCCACAGGTGACCCCCCGCAACTTGTCGGCGAGGCGACGGGTGAAGGGGTCGGCGAGGGAAATGTGGACGATGAAGCGCTTGGCGGCGATACAACTCTGGCCGCTGTTGATCATGCGGCTGGCGGCGCAGGCGTCGACGGCGAGGTCGAGGTCGGCATCGTCGAGGATGAGGTAGGGATCGGAGCCGCCGAGTTCAAGGACGGTTTTTTTGAGGGCGGCACCGGCACGGGCGGCGACGATGCGACCGGCGCGGGCGCTTCCGGTGAGGGTGATGCCCCGGATGGCGGGGTGGTCGATAAGTTCGAGGGTGGTTTCGTTGGTGACGGGGACCTGGGAGACGGCATAGGGAGGCAAGCCGGCGGAAACGAGGAGGTCGATGAGGGCGTTGGCGCAACCGATGACGTTGGGGGCGGGTTTAAAGGCGATGGCATTGCCGGCAACGAGGGAGGAGGCGGCGAAACGGAAGAACTGCCAGAATGGGAAGTTCCAGGGCATGATGGCGAGGAGGATGCCAAGCGGTTGGGGGAGGGAATAGCCGCGAAGGGAAGGGTGGGGGAAGGGTTGAGGGGCGAGGGTGGCGGGGGCGAGTTCGGCGGCGTGGCGGCAGGCCCATGCGCATTTTTTGATTTCGGCCTGGCCCTGGGTGACGGGTTTGCCCATTTCATCGGCCATGAGGTCGGCGAGAGGGTGGGCGCGGGCTTCGAGGGTGTCGGCGATGGCGATGAGCCGGGAGGTTCGTTGAGCAAGGGGGGTGTCACGCCAGCGGGTCCACCCGGACTGGAGGTGGTCGAGTTGTTGCCGGGCGGCGGGCAGGGAGAGGATGGGGTGTTCGGCGAGGAGGTTGCCGGTGGAGGGTTGGATGGAGGGAAAGAATGGTGGGGAAGGAGGCATGGAGAAGAGGGTAGAGATGGATGGATGAAGGTCAATGATGGATGGGTTTTCTGATTGCGGTTGTGACAAGGCATGATGTTAAGCTGCGGGGGATGAAATCAGTTTTGATTACGGGCGGATGCGGGTTTATCGGGTCGAACCTGGCGGTGGCGTTCCGGGCGCGGGGGGCGGAGGTGACGGTGTTCGACAATTTGTCGAGGCATGGGTCGGAGCATTTGATGCGGCGGGTAGTGGAGCATGGGGCGAGGTTTGTGCGGGGGGACATTCGGGGGGCGGAGAACTTGCGGGGGGGGGGGGGGGCGGAGG
>DAOLCW010000222.1:0-2438 GCA_035327665.1 Kiritimatiellia bacterium | reverse complement strand
CCGTAACCTTCGTGTTCGGTAAAGTGAATGAGGGCGCGGGATTCGGCCAGGAGATTCTTACGGGTTTCCTGATCCACCCGTCCCATATATCGCCAACATGGATGCTCCGGAATCTTTATCGTGTCCGCCAAGGTGCCGACGGCGACGATGGAGCCCGAATATCCCGTCGCGGCTCGCCACCGCTCGGTCCAGGCAATGGCCAGATCGGAGCGCTTGTGGGGAGCTTTTCTCACATCGACCAGCAGTTGATCCTTCTTGGTCCGTTGAGGCCAATCGGTTTCGGCGGCCAACCCGGCCATGATCACCGGGGGACAGGGCAGGCGCTGCCGCTCCGCCCAGCCCATGATTTCCTGGCGGCTGAATTCGGAAATGGTGAAGATAATATTGGCATTCCGGATGGTTTGCCGGTGGGTCCAGACATAATAAGCGTGTTTGGCCGCCGATACCGAGCCGGGATATCGTTCACGGTAAATCACCGAAGTGACATCGGCGAGGCAAACCGCCAGCTTGACCGGGCATTTGCGGGCAATGGAACCGAAGCCCTTGGGGAGAAACAGCCAGGAGTTTCCGCTTCGCACGGCCTCCCGATAACAGCCCCATTGATCCCAATAGATACGTCCGGCCTGGCCACGAATCGGGTAGCTGAAGTTCCGTATCTCGGTATTGGGATGCCCCAGATCTAGCGATGATGTCGTGGGGTTGCCGAATAGGGTGATCTTTCGCACGGCTTTGTTTTCCTGCATGGCCTTGAGGTAGCCCAGCGAAAGGTTGTAGATGCCGATCGAGGTGGCGGTGGAAACAACCTGGTCGGCGATGGAGTACGTGACATTCATGGAGGAGGCTGGAGGGAATGCGGCGGTGCGGACTTCATGCTTCATTTCAGGATTTTGGTGTTGATCGTTTTCGGTAGCGGTGCAACCTTCCTTGCGTCGTTGCCCGCGAGTAAGCGACGGCTTAATGAAACCCCCATCCGATCATGAGTAAAAACCCCCTGCATATCATGTGGATTTCCCACTTCCCGGTGGAGTGGCTGGACCCTTGTCCGCCCGATCTGGCCGGTATGCCAAAAGGGCATCCGACGACCTGGCAACGGGTCTTGTGGGGCGAACTGCGCGAGGATGCCCGGTACCGCTTTCACATGGTCACGCTGAACAAACAAGCGCCGCGGAATTTGTCGTGGACCGACGGCAACACGACCTTTTATGTGCTGAAGACCCGGGGCGGACTGCGTGCGCCATCCTATTTCTGGTACGATACGTGGTTGATTCGACGCCTGGTCCATCGCGTGCGGCCCGATTTGGTGCACGCCTGGGGCGCTGAGCGAGGCGCCGGGTTGGTGGCTTCGCGCCTGGATGTTCCCTATCTGGTGACCGTTCAAGGCCTGATGTCCTGGTACGTTCAAGCCATTCCATCCGGCATGCACCACCGGCTGGCCGCGTTTGTGGAGCGGCAGGTGTTTGGCCGGGCGCCGCTTGTCACCACCGAGTCTCGGTTTGCTTGTGATTTCATCCGGCGGATTGCTCCAGCATTGCGGATCGAACAAATCGAACATGCGCCAGCCTGGCTGTTTCATCGCCTGCCGCGCCGCCCGATGATCGATCCCGCCCGCTTTTTGTATGTCGGAACGTTGGATCAGCGTAAAGGATTGGACACGCTCCTGCATGCACTTGACCGAATGAATTTGGCCAGGCCCTGGGAACTGGCCGTGACCGGTTCGCCGGAGCATCCTTACGCCCAGGCGCTGAAACTCGAAATTTCCTCGGCCACATGGAACCGCATCCGCTTTCTCGGGAACCTCACCGCATCGGCGGTGGCCGAGGAGTTCTCGCGGGCGCTGATGCTGATTTTCCCGACCCGGGCGGACACCAGTCCGAATGCGGTGAAAGAAGCGGCCGTGGCCGGAGTGCCGGTGATCGGCACCCACGTCGGCGGTATACCGGATTACATTACCGACGGGAAAAACGGTTTGCTGGTTGAGCCGGGCGATCCGGACAGCTTGGCCCACGCCATACGCGCGGCACTGGATCATCCGCGGTTCAGCCAGGGTGAAGTCGATGAAGAAAACTTGGTTCACGTTCGGGATTATTTGTCTCCACGGACCATGGCCACACGCTTTTCCGCTCTTTACGACGAATACGCCCAGGCCTCGGTCAGGCCGGTTTGATCGCCTCGCAATATAACGATACATTTTTATAGGGAAGTCCATCGGGATTCACATCCAAGTGATCATGGCCGAAGTCCGGGATCGCCGATTCGTGGGCGGCAAGCAGCCGGCATTCGGAAAATCCCGTTTGTTGCAACAACGTTACCAGGCTGTACCGGTCATACATCCAGCGGTGTTTTTCACCGGGCGGGGTTTCATCCACCATCATCCGCCGCATGCCTCCCGGAATCAGCCGCAGCAAGCCTCGGGCATAAAGGCGCACAAGCAGACTCTT
>DAOLCW010000221.1:0-2451 GCA_035327665.1 Kiritimatiellia bacterium | reverse complement strand
GGATCGAGTTCGGTCGCGATTAAAATCCGAGTTGCAACTATGTGCGGACTGACCCGTACACTTGACCCGTACACTGCGAGTTGCAACTATGTGCGGACTGACCCGTACACTCTCTGACCCGTACACTCTCGGACTGACCCGTACACTCTGACCCGTACACTGCTGACCCGTACACTGCGTGTGCGGACTGACCCGTACACTGCGGAGGTAGCCAGACACGCAAGACCGGCGCAACAACTTCGTTCGGTCCGACCCCAATGGCTGACTTTAGGATTGGAACGTGGTCAGCGGATGGAGCCGCCGGGGGCGTCCATTCCGGTGATGCGCTGAAATCGCAGGTCGCGCAGGGAGCCGGCGTTGGCGGAGTTGGTGCTTTGAAGGGAGATGCTGAGGAGATGGTCTCCGGGGCCGAGGTCGAGGATGCCGAGTTCATGCTGGTTGAATCGATGGGCGGAACCGGTGGTGGGGATGAAGGAGGCAAGGAGGGGCTGGTCGTGGTTGGCGATGAGGATGCGGGACATGAGGTTGGGGGTGCTATAGGTTCCGACGACCCGGTAGCGTCCGCCCTGACGCAGCTTGAGGGGGAAGAGAAGTGCGGCACTGGAGGGGAGGTCGAGGAAGGCGGGGGGCTCGTCGTTCCAGGCAATGGCGGGAGGAGCGGGTTGATGGTCGGGGCGGAGGGAGGAGGGTCTGAGCCAGAGAGCAGATTCGAGGGCAGGCTCGATTGCCGTGGCAGGTTCGGACCAGGTTGAGGTGATGAGGACGGATTCGGCGTCGCCGTGAATCAGCCGGAGTTCGAGTTGATTGGAGCCGGGAGCAAGGAGGACGGAGCCGAGTTCGATGTCGGCGGGTGCGGGGTGATGGGCGGGCGGGGGGATGCGTTCGCGCTGGAGGGTGAGGACACCGTTGACCCAGAGCTGGAGGGCGATGGTGTCGGTATCCCAGTTGCCGGTGAGTCCAATGCGGCGGTAGCCGCCTTGTTCGGAGGGAAGGTTCCATGCGATGGCGTCGCCGCGGCCCCATCGGGCAATGGCGAGTTGGCCTTGATGCCGGATGAGCCACATGTGGGAGGGGTGTGCGGGGAGGGAGCGAAGGTCACGAACAGAGGTGTAGGTGCGGCCGGTGGGGGTGGCGGGAGCGGGAGGAGTCGGGGTACGCCAAGCGAGAGCGGAAGGGATGAGGGGGTTGATCGCGACGGGTTGCTCGAGCAGATGGGTCCATGCGGCGACGATGCCGTGTTCGCGGGCGGCGGCGGGAGGAGGTAGGTGGGGAACGAGGCCGGTCCATGCGTGATGGGTGGCGGGAGTGGTGGCATACCGTTTGTAGGGGCTGAAGGTCCAAGACCAGCCAAGGCCATTGAGGAGGTCGATTTCGTTGAGGAGGGCATCGGTTCCCTGTCGGGCGGGGGTACGCGCCCCGAGGGGTTGGACGATCAGAGGAACATCAAGGTCGAGAGCGGTCCGGCGCTGAAGAAGGGGGGAGTCGGAATGGATGGCGTAAAGGATGTTGGACCAGCCCCGGGAGGCGGGGGAGGGAAGGGCATGAAGGCCGAGCCGGGCGTCGGAAAGGATGAGCCATCGGTCGGGATCGAAGGTGGCAAAGGCGGCGACGAGTTCATCGTAGAGCATGATGCGCTGCCAGGCGGGCATGTCTTCGGGTTCATCGAGGGGTTCGAAGGCGAGGATGGCGGGATGTTTGGCGAGGTGGGTGGCAAGGTGTTCCCAGAAGGACAGGGCATGGGCGAGGTTTTCGGGTTGCTCCCAGACCCGCCCGGGGCGGTGGTGTCCGTTAGGGTCGCGGATCATTTCCATGCCGGGTCCGCGTAGTGCGAGGATGAGGTGGAGCCCGTGGTTGCGGGCAAGGTCGGCAATGGGGGTGATGCGGGCGAGCGCGGATTGCGGGTCGCGGGTCATGCTCCAGGCGAGAGGGACGCGCAGGGTGTTGAGGCCGGCGGCGGCGATGGTGGCGAGGTCGGATTCGGTGATGAAGGTTTGGAGATGGGTTTCCTTGAGGCGGCCGAGGGTTTCGGGATCGAGTCGGCGGGCGAGAACGCTCCAGGCATCGAGGCGCTTGTCGGCATTATCGATCCATGCCTCGGGGAGATGTTCGATGGAAAAATCCAGCCATCCGGCGAGATCGACCCCCCGCAAGGTGTCGGGTTGGCCGGTGGGATTGAGGAGGGTGGAGCCCTTGAGGGTCCAGCGAGCGGCGTCGGAAGTTGCGGGGGGTGGAGGAAGCTGATCCAGGGGGCGGGAAGGAGTGGCATCTTTGCGGGAGTCACAGCCGAGGGAGATGGCGAGAAGGGAGGCGCAAACCAGGTTTGCCAAGGGCAGACGGTGGGAAAGGGAACTACTTGAGATCATGGGAGGCGTCGGGAAGGGGAAGGCGGGAGAGAAAAAATGGGGTGAGTGACGGGATTCGAACCCGCGACATTCAGGACCACAACCTGAC
>DAOLCW010000220.1:0-2579 GCA_035327665.1 Kiritimatiellia bacterium | reverse complement strand
AGCTCCGGAGGAGCGAAGACGGATGGTTCCCAAACCTTGGAAAACCCCCCCCATTTCATTTCCAACCCTTGGACACCACAACGCCTCCCCCCCCCCCGCCCCTCCCGACCCGCCCCGCAACGACGTCTCCCGCTTCTCGACACCGTAAATCAGCAGATCCTCCTCAAACAACTCCGCCCGGACCACCTCCTCCGTCCCCGGATCCACCACCATACTTCCCCCGTCAAACACCAACTCATCCTGCCCCCCCACCAAATTGCAATACGCCAACGGAGCCCCCATCTCCAACGCCGCCGCCCGCAGCGTCGCCTCCCGCTGAATCCCCTTCCCCCGGTGATACGGCGACGCCGAAAGGTTCACCACCACATCCACCCCCGCCTCCCCCATCGCCCGGCACGCCGGACCCTTCGCAACCCACGAATCCTCACAAATATGCACCCCCACCCGGAATCCCCCCACCTCCAACACCATCCCCTCACTCCCCTCCAGAAACAGCCGCTTCTCATCAAACACCCCGTAATTCGGCAACATCTGCTTCGCGTACGTCCCCACCCATTCCCCCCCGTGCAAAATCGCCGCCCCATTCACAATCCCTTCCCCCCGCTCCACCGGAGCCCCCACCAGCACCACCGCATCCTTCGGCAACTCCCTTGCCACCCCCCGCAACCTCTCCGCAACATCCTCAATAAAGTGCCGCTTCAGCACCAAATCCTCCGGCGGATACCCGCAAATCGCCAACTCCGGAAACACGATCAACTCCGCCCCCGCCGAACGCGCACGCTTCGCCGCCTCCACCACATGCAACCCGTTCGCCTCCAACGCCCCCACCGTTAAATTCAACTGACCCAACCCGATACACAAAGCATTCATAAACAAACTTCAATACAAAATTGTAGCCACCCAACAAATAAACTACAGAATCGATGCAAATACAACAGGAAAACTACAAAAAAAGACCCCCGGCAAACCCGGGGGTCTTCATCAAATCGGAACGGAACAGTTTAGCCCGCAAACGCCTTGCGAATCGCCGCCGCCGCCCGCGACTTGCGGCGGGTCGCCGTCGGCTTCTTGATCGAACCCGTCTTCGCCCCCTTGTCCAAAGCCGAGCAAAGGCTCGCGAACGCCTTCTTCGCCGCGTCCTGATCCTGAGCAGCAATCGCATCCGTCAACTTGCGGGACTGCGACTTGATCGTCGTTCTGCGAATCCGGTTCCGAAGCTGGGCTTCCCGCGACGTCCGAATATGTTTAATTGCGCTTTTCGTATGAGCCATGGTCTTCCTCTACTATCTAACGTGCCGAAATCCTATCTCGGCCGAATCAAAAAGAGCGGGAAGAATAACCAATCAACTCCCCGTGTCAATCCAACTCCCCAAAAAATCTTACCCCGGCGTAAAAAACCATCCTCCCCCCTCTCGCCCACCTCCCTCCCGCATTCGACCTTCAACATTCGCGCTTCCTTCGAACGGCCGTCTTCGCGCTCCGCGCTACGCCGCCACATATGGGTATTTCGTCATTCGTCACTCCCCCCCCCACCTCCCCTCCTTTTCCATTTACCTTTCCCGCCATCCCCCCTACACTGCAAACCATGATGCGGCAGGAATTTGCTGGTTACTCAATTATTCGCCGACTCGCCAGCGGCGGCATGACCTACCTTTACATCGCTGTCGACGACCAACAACACCGCGTCGTCATCCGGCGACTCAAACAGGACTACATCAAAGACCGGCGCACCCGGAACCTCTTCTTCCACGGCGCCGAAGTCCTCGCCAAACTCCACCACCCCAACCTCGTCCGACTCATCAAAGCCGGATACTACCATGAAGAACCCTTCATGATCCTCGAATACGTCGAAGCCCCCAACCTCCGCGAACTCATCCTCCAACGCTCCCCCCTCATCCAGCAAAACATCCTCTCCCTCATGCGCCAGCTCGCCGCCGCACTCTCCTACATCCACCTCAACCGGTACCTCCACCTTGACGTCAAACCTGAAAACATCCTCGTCCGCGCCGACGGACTCGTCGTCCTCGTCGACTTCGACCTCGCCACCCCCTACAAAGGCAAACCCATCAAGATGAACCCCCTCCCCGGGACCTTCGCCTACCTCCCCCCGGAAACCCTCGCCAAAAACCTCCTCGACGACCAAACCGACATCTACGCCTTCGGCGTCACCTGCTACGAAATGCTCACCGGACACAAACCCTTCGAAGGCGTCACCCCCGAAGACAGCAAACGCATGCAGGTCGACCCCTCCATTAATCCCACCCGCCTTGGACTTCACAACGTCCGCGTCTCCCCTCCCCTCGAAAACCTCATCCTCAAATGCCTTGCGAAGCGAAAAGAGAGCCGCTACCCTTCCATGAGTCTGGTTGCCAGAGACCTCGAATTGCTCATCTGAAACCAGCCCCGGCCTCCGGAAGCACCCGCAGGCCCACCTCCCAGAATCCTCCATGACCGCCTATTTACTAGAAGATGAAGCAGACGCCCAACGCGGGCGACCGTGGGTCTTTGTCGCCCTCGGCTTCATCGTCATCGTCCTCATTACCCTCGCCCTCTGGTGGTGGCTCAGTTCACGCCGACCC
>DAOLCW010000219.1:0-2581 GCA_035327665.1 Kiritimatiellia bacterium | reverse complement strand
CGATGCCTTCGGCCATTTTTTTGCACATGATGCTGGCGGTGATGAGGGGGATGGATGGGACGGTGCCGGTGACATCGCGGAGGGCGTAGAGCTTTTTATCGGCGGGGGCAAGCCGTGCGGTTTGGCCGATGATGGAGCATCCGCATTTTTTGATGACCTCGATGAATTCGGGTTCGGAGAGGTCGGTGCGGTAGCCGGGGATGGATTCGAGTTTGTCGAGGGTTCCGCCGGTGATGCCGAGTCCGCGCCCGCTGATCATGGGAACGGCGACGCCGAGGACGGCGGCAAGGGGGGCGAGGATGAGGGAGACTTTGTCGCCGATGCCTCCGGTGGAATGTTTGTCGGCTTTGGGGAGGGGGATGGAGGAGGTGTCGACGAGGTCGCCGGAGCGCATCATGGCGTCGACGAGGACGGAGGTTTCCTCGGGGGTCATTCCTTTGAGGTAAATGGCCATGGCGAGGGCGGCCATTTGGTAGTCGGGGATGTCCCCGGTGGTGAATTTGGCGATGAAGGTTCGAATTTCATCGGGCGTCAGCGCATGGCCGTCGCGTTTCTTTTCGATGGTCCATTGAGGTAGCATGGGTGGGAGTATGAGGATTTTGTTAGGCGGGGGCAATCAGAAAAATGGGGCGATGATGACGGAAGGGAAGGTGAACGGGGAAGGCCGGGTCGGCTTCCGGATCCGTGAATAATTAAGGGGTGGATATTGAATTTGCGCTGGATGCGGCGAAAACCTTTGAACGCGTGGAGAGGAGGTTTGTCAGACCTTGTGTGCAGAATAGGAAGCGCACGCTAAAACCAAGGAAAGGAACTCTTATGAGTACATCGACGAAACGTAGTGGTCTGACCGGGGCGGCATTCCTGCTGGCCGGGACTTTGATGTTCGGCCTGCCGCTGGGGGCTTCAGCCCATGAGCATGGCGGCAAGCACAAGCATGCCACGGAAGAAGTGAAGGAGCATGCGGAGGAAAAAGCGGAGAAGGAAAAAGGGTCCTACCGCGAGAAGAAGGAAAAAGGCGAGAAGTCCTACGGAAAGGACCGGTCCTACGGAAAGGACAAGAAGGAAAAAGCCGTGGAATAGCACCCTGATTCCAGGACAACGTGAGAGCGGTGTCGGCGTGTATGCGTCGGCACCGCTTTTTTGTAGGGTTGGGGCTTCTGAAAAACGCTTGTTTCGGGGACGGAGGATGGACAGGATGCGGGGGATGAAAGGCGCATGGGTTGAAGTTGATTTGAGGCGGCTGGATGGGAACATCGCGGCGATGCAAGGGGTGTTGTCGGGGCGGACGGAGCCGGTGCTGGTGGTGAAGGCGGATGCGTACGGACACGGGTTGAGGGCGGTGGTGGAACGGGCATACTTGCGGGGGGTGCGATGGTTCGCGGTGGCGTATACGGCGGAGGGGGTGGCGGCGCGGGCAGTGGCGCCGGAGGCGAAGATCGTGGTGCTGGGGGCGGCGGACGCGGGGGATCTGGATGAGCTGGTGGAGCATGGATTGATTACGGTGGTGATCGACCGGAGGCACGGGGAGGAATTGGCGGCGGCGGCGCGGCAGCGAGGGGTGACGGTGCCGGTGCATGTGAAGGTGGATACGGGGATGGGACGGTTCGGGGTGCCGTGGGAGAATGCGGTGGCGGATGTGGTGGGGCTGGATCATTGCAAGGGGATCCGGGTGGAGGGGATTTGCACGCATTTTGCATCGGTGGAGGTGGCGCGGCCATCGCTGGGGCCGATTCAGCAGGAGCGTTTTCAGGCGATTTGCGAGGGGGTGGTGAAGCGGGCCCAGGGACCGATTTTCCGGCATGCGTCGAGCAGTCGGGCGTTTTTGACGCACCGGGAGTGGGATTTGGACGGGGTGCGGCCGGGGATTGCGTTGTACGGGTATGGGGCGAGCCTGGCGGACGGGCGGTTTTTGACGCGGCCGGTGTTGTCGTGGAAGACGCGGGTGTTGATGGTGAAGAAGGTTCCGGCGCGGTTTCCGGTGGGGTATTATTCGAGCTATACGACGCCGGCTCCGACGCGGATCGCGACGGTGGCGGCGGGGTATGCGGATGGGTATCACCGGTTGTTGAGCAATCGGGCGATGGCGTGTGTGCGGGGGCGGTGGTGCAAGGTGGTGGGGCGGATCAGTATGAACTGGATTACGCTGGATGTGGGGTTGGAGGGGGAGGTGGAGCCGGGGGATGAGGTGACGCTGCTGGGAGAGGGGGGGGGAGAGACGTTTTGGGCGGATGCGATGGCGAAGGAGGCGCGGACGATTCCGTATGAGGTGCTGACGAGTATCGATCCGCGGGCGCCGCGCGTGTATGTTGGATGAGGGAAGGTTGCGGGGGGTGGGTTTGGGCGGGGCTGGGGGACGGTGAGGGGGAGTTGGAGAGGAAGTGAGGGAGTAAGGGGGAGAGGGAGTTAGGGGCTTTGTGGAGGTTGGGGGTGGTGGTGAGGATGCCTGGAGTCTTCGGGCCGTTCGGCGACCGCCGGATTCACCGCGCTTTCTGCGTTGGACTCGGGGGCGCGGACATGAGTCCAGCACCCCCTCGTCCGCCTTGAAATCACGGCAAATCCGACGGCCGCCTCACTGATCCGG
>DAOLCW010000218.1:0-2581 GCA_035327665.1 Kiritimatiellia bacterium | reverse complement strand
AGGTCTGCCCCACCGGCATCGACATCCGCAACGGCACCCAGATGGAATGCGTCAACTGCACCGCCTGCATCGACGCCTGCGACAGCGTCATGGACCGCGTCGGCTTCTCCCGCGGCCTCATCCGCTACGCCTCCGAAGCCAACATCCAGCGTGGCGAAAAACTTCGCATCACCCCCCGCATCATCGGCTACACCGTCGTGCTCATCATCCTCACCGCCCTCATCGGCTTCCTCCTCGTCAGCCGGTCCGACCTCGAAGCCAATATCCTCCGCGCCCCCGGCACCCTTTACCAGACCCTCCCCAACGGCGACCTCAACAACCTCTACCTCATGAAAGTCTTCAACAAGACCAACCGCGACCTTCCCCTCGACCTCCGCCTCGCCTCCCCCGAAGGCGGCACCCTCATCCTCGCCGGGGGCGACCTCCTCGTCCCCGCCGAACAAATGAAACAAACCTCGGTCATCCTCCAGCTTCCCCCCGCCACCCTTGCCGGACCCACCACCCCTGTGCTCATCGATGTCTACAGCGGGGACCGCCGCATCGACCGCGTCAAAACCAGCTTCCTTGGCCCCACCGGAGGACCCCCATGAAAAATCCCTGGCCCATCGCCCTCATCGTGCTCATCTCCACCGCCTTCGTTTCCGCCGTCACCGTCGCCGTGGTCATGATCCGCCAGCCCGTCGACCTCGTCGTACGCGACTACTACGAGCAGGATCTCCGCCACGCCGAACGCATGGCCGAAGAGCAGCGCGCCCTCGCCCTCGATCCGCCCCTCCGCCTCCACGCCGATCCCGCCGCCCGCACCCTCGCCGCCCACTTCCCCGACCCCTCCGCCACCGGGACCCTCCATCTCTACCGTCCCTCCGACTCCTCCCTCGATCAGGTCATCGATCTCGCCCTCGATGATCAGGGCCATCAACTCTTCGACCTCGCCGACCTTCAGTCCGGCCTCTGGCGGATCAATGTTCAATGGGAACAAAATGGCGAAGGCTACTACCAAACCGAACAACTCGTTCTGCCCTGAGACGCGTTAATCCCTGCGAATCGTGATGCAGATTAAATTAAAAACCAGGAGATTCGAGTGTACGAGTAGGTGTAAGAGTACGAATCCCGCATCTTCCCTTACTCTTACACCTACTCGTACACGCCGATCATCCCATCCCCCTGACCTGAGCCTCCCATCATACTCTTCCTCTTAATCTTAATCTTCCTCTTAATCCCTCCCTCAGTTTTAGCTTTCATCCCTCACCCCTCTCTTCCCCCATGACCCTCCTTCTTCTCCTCTCCGCTGCCCTCGCCCTTGGGCTTGTCACCGGCCTTCATTGCGTCGGCATGTGCGGACCGCTCGCCCTTGCTCTCCCCGTCGTCGGAACGACCCGGACCCGTTACGTCCTCGGCCGCATCCTCTACAACCTTGGCCGGGCCTGTACCTACGCCGTCATGGGCGCGGTCATCGGCCTCGTCGGACGCTCCTTCGCCCTCGGCGGCTTCCAACGCTGGGTCTCCATCACCTTCGGAGCGCTGCTCCTCCTCG
This sequence comes from Kiritimatiellia bacterium, assembly GCA_035327665.1. GTDB lineage: Bacteria > Verrucomicrobiota > Kiritimatiellia > CAIVKH01 > CAIVKH01 > DAOLCW01. The sequence continues at coordinate 1,047 of DAOLCW010000218.1, read as the reverse complement.
GTATCCTCCTTATGAAAACCGGCCTCCTCAACCGGATCATGGAGGCGCTGGGACTTTTCACCCTGTTTGCCCGCGTCCAAGGCCTGTGGCGTCGCCACTTCAGCGACCGCGGCTTCACCGGCCTTTTCGTCCTCGGCCTCATCAATGGCCTCCTGCCCTGCGGCCCTGTGTACGTCGCCCTCGCCGCCGCCGCCGCCACCGGCCACATCCATACCGCCGCCCTCTTCATGTTCGTCTTCGGCCTCGGCACCCTTCCCATGATGCTCACCGTCTCCCTCGCCGGAAAACTTATCCAAATGCCCATGCGCCGGAGACTCCAAAAACTCGTCCCCATCAGCGCCGCCGTCGTTGCCATCCTCCTCATCATGCGCGGCCTCGCCCTCGGCATCCCCTACCTCAGCCCCCCTCTCGAAGCCACCACCCTCGACGCCCCCCCCGGAGCGTGCTGCGGGACTCAAGTCGATTGAGCGACAGCAAGGCACTGAACATGTTGCACGCTCTATTTCTCGCTGCTTTGGTGAAATTATTGCTGCTGCACGGTAGCCCTATGCTGTGCGCAGCAATTTTTTCCTGTTATCGATGCCTTATGGGGATGATGCTGGGGGATACATTTCTGCAGGCAATTGTGATTGGGGCGGTTTCCTTTGGGTTGTCCTACGTCTATTTTCGGTTACTCGATTATTTTCAGGGAACGGGAACATTTTGGATCGTTTTAGTACTCGGGCTATTTATTGGGTTTGTTTAATAAGTTGCTTTGCCAGAAGATTGGGAGTGGGATACGACCTTTCCGAAATGGGGTGGAGTGAAGGGATTCGGTCTGCACATCCTAATCCTTGGCAGAGGGACATAGAGGATGGCGGTTTTCCAAGGTTTGGAAACGGGAAGAGGGTTGTTTTCCAGGCTCTTCCGGTTTTTCCGCGTGAATTTTACGCACTTTGTCGGGAGCTTTGTCGCAAGCTTTGTCGAGATAGACCATGATTCGGAACAAATAACCTGTCGCAGGCGAATCGACGAAAGGGTGCACGCAGAGACCAAAAATCGACTCAT
>DAOLCW010000217.1:0-2635 GCA_035327665.1 Kiritimatiellia bacterium | reverse complement strand
CTCCGAACCATGCCCCCCTCATTCCCGCCACCACCCCCACCCCTATCACTACCGGAAGCACCGGATGAAACCAGCCCAGCGACGCCAAAAGCAAGGCCGACCCTGTCAACGCCAGACCGCCCGCCCACCAGCGCATTCCCCCATCACCCTCCAGCCATGATCGTTTCAACTTCACCCCCCACCGTGTACAGGACAAACGCGCCTCCCGCCAAGCAGGACCTGCACACGGCAAAACTTCCCCTTGCACCCCACCCCAACATACCCTACCTTCTCTACGTCCACTTTCCTGATCGGTTTCCATGTGGGGGCGACAGGTTTCGACGTATGAGCTGAAGCGTCGGTGGCGCGCCGAGGACTCCGGTTGGCCTCGTAAATCACCCGGAAAAAACAATAAACGCCAACCAAGAATTGGCTCTCGCGGCCTAAAACCGCCGCGACGTCTCCCCGCTGATATCTGCTACGCGGTGTGAGGCGACGACAGCAGGTCCGTGGTGCGGGCGGGTGTCCGGTTCGTAACGCGGTATTTCCGTGGGCGCTGGCGTCTTGAATGGCCTGTCTTTGGGCAGTTCAAGAGGCGAGACTTAATCAAAGACTACGCGCGTAGAGGCTGCCGTGACACTGATGCGGACGGGGGTTCAATTCCCCCCGCCTCCACCATTTTATTTACCGCGATGACCTCCCCCTCGCGCGGCAGAATCACCTCGACCCCGCTCACCTCCCCCAGCCGAACCGCCAACCCATCCAACTCCGCATCCGAATAAAACGGATAAAGGTGAACCGGCATCACCCGACCGGGTCGCGACGCCTTCACAAACTCCGCCACCGGACCAAAACAAGCATGACGATTGCGCTCCTTCTCATCCTTCGCTGCGTCCGCCTCATTCATCCACAACTCATGCAGCAGCACATCCACTCCCCTCACCCTCTCCACATCCTCCATCTTCACCACCGCATCCGTCACATACGCCAGCGCATCGTCAATTCGGATCCCCACCGATCCCCCCGGATGCTGCTGCGACCAAAACCTTAACCTGTGCCCTGCCACCACCTTCTCCGCCCCATTCACCGGATCGATCCGGATCCGCGTGTCCTCCAGACAGTACGAGTTCAGCGGCGGCGAAAACAACCGGCCGATCGCCTCCTCCGGATTGCAGGCGATAAACGGGCAAACCGGAGCATGGATCACCAGCGCCCCCGACCTCCACTGGGTAAACGCATAATAAAGCCCCACCGTATGATCGACATGATAGTGCGACAGCAAAACATGCAAATCGCCCCGGCCCGCGATCATCCCCTGAATCTCCGGCTCGGCCAGCCTTGCCGCTCCCGTCCCCGCGTCCAGCAAAAACGACGCCGACTCCGTCAGCACCAGAAAACACGACGTCTGCCGTCCGCCCATCGGTAAATAGCCGTTGATCCCGAGAGGTACGACCTTCATGCCCGCCCCGGGAACGTCCCGTCCCGCACCTCGCGCACATACTCCGCAAACGCCGACCGCGCCTCCTCACCCAGCCGGGCATACGCCTTCGCGAACGAAGGAGGCTTTTCCGTCAACCCCAGAAGGTCATTCACCACCAACACCTGCCCATCGCAATCCGGACCCGCCCCGATCCCGATCGTCGGAATCGACACCGCCTCCGTCACCGCCCGCCCCACCTCCGCTGGCATCCCTTCCAAAACCACCGCGAACGCACCCGCCTCCTCCACCGCCTTCGCATCCGCGATCAATCGTTCCGCATCCGCATCCGTCTTCCCCTGCATCCGGTACCCTCCCATCGCGTGCACGCTCTGCGGCAACAGCCCGATGTGACCGAGAACCGGAATCCCATTCTCCACCAACCCCCGGATCACCGGCCCCCGGAACGCGCCACCCTCCACCTTCACCCCCGCCGCCCCCGCCTCCTGCACACAACGCCCCGCATTCGCCAGCGCCTGCTCCACCGATACCTGATACGACATAAAGGGCATATCCGTAATCACCATCGCCGACTTCACCGCCCGCGTCACTGCCGCCGTATGGTGCAGCATATGTTCCAGCGTCACCGGAAGCGTCGTCTCATACCCCAGCACCGTCATCCCCAGCGAATCCCCCACCAGCACCATCTGCACCCCCGCCTCATCCATCCACCGGGCCAACGTGTAGTCATAGGCCGTCAACACCACCACCTTCTCCTTGCCCTTAAGCTTGCGTATCCTCGGCGCGGTCCAACTCGTTGACGTCAATGCACTCATGACGCCAATCTAAAAAACCCCCGCCCCGATGTCACGCGCCAACCTCCTCCGAACCCAGAGCCCAAAGTCCCCGGCTCCCCATATGGGATCTCGATCCCGCTTTCATGGTAGGGCGAACCGTCCCGGTGAGCCGCCCCCTACAACCTCCCCCCTCACCCCCCAACCCGCAAACCATCCACCCACCCCCATGGTAGGGCGAACCGTCCCGGTGCGCCGCCCCCTGACAAACACCCCCCTCGCCCCCCAACCCACAAACCATCCACCCACCCCATGGTAGGGCGAACCGTCCCGGTGAGCCGCCCCCTGACAAACACCCCACCCCCCCCCCCCCCCCCCCACCCCCGCCCCCCCCCCCCCCGCCCACGACCCCCCCCCCCGCCCCCCCCCCCCCACCGCCCCCCCC
>DAOLCW010000216.1:0-2665 GCA_035327665.1 Kiritimatiellia bacterium | reverse complement strand
GGTGAAGGCTGGTGTGGTTTCGGCGATGATGGGTCGGTTTTCCAAGGTTTGGAAAGGGGAAGAGGGAGATTTTTCAAGGTTTGGAAACTGGGGTGCGGAGGAGGAAGGGGGGATTCTTTAACCACGGAGAACACGGAGGACACGGAGAGGGAGGCGTGGGGAGCCGGGGCTACGGGGTGCCGTGGCCGCCTTCGCAGGGCCTACGGCGTGCCAAGGGCTGGGTCAGGGGGTGAGGATGGCGCGCTGATGGAGGGCGCGGAAAGGTTGCGGTGGGTCGTCGAGGCGGTAGATGCGGCGGTGAAGACCGGGGTTATGGAAGATGGGATGATCGGCTTCGAGGGTGAGGGAGGCGGGATGGGAGGCGGGTTGAAGGAGGTTGGTGGTGGAAAGGATGTCGAGGGTAAGGTCGGCAGTGCCAACGCGCTCATGGACGACAAGGCCGGGAAGGATGTGGTCGGGGGTGGGGGAAAGGTTGGTCCAGAGGATGGTGGCGGTGTCGCCGAAGGCGTACCGTTGAAGGTTGGAGGGAAGGTCGGGGTAGGGTTGGGCGAGGGGATCGCTCCGGGCGGGGTCGGCAAGATCGTCGGGGGTTAGCAAGGTGATTCGCCATGCGTGGTAGTCGGGGAAGCCGGAGCCGTCGGTGATGTGGAAGCGGAAGGTGGTGTTGCCGGTGAGGAGGACCTCGGAGCCATCGAGGGCATCGAGGCGGAAGGTGAGGTCGTAGGTGCCGAGGCGGGAGAAGGAGAGGTTGTAGTGAAGGTGGTCGCCGGGCTCGACGTCGATGTGCCCGGCGGGGAATCCGTTGGTGGTGTTGATGGGGACGTTGGCGGAGCTGAGGTAGATGGTGAAAACGGAACCGGAGGGGCCGGTCATGGCGGTGAGGGTGAACCGGTAGGTTTCGGGTTCGGGGTCGATGAGGGAGAGGGAGGGGTCTTCGGTGGAGAAGCCGAGGTAAGGAATATTGGGGAGGTTTCCGCTGGAGGGAAGGATGTAGACGGGTTCACCAGGACCGACGCCAAGGAAGTTCCACTGGTTTCCCGGGGGGCGGAGAGGGGCAGGGGTGTCGGCATCGAAGATGGCGAGTGCGCGGATGCCGAAGGCGGGAAAGTCGCCGCTGGAGATGTCGCCATGAACGTGGGCACCGTCGTTTTTCCAGTACCCGACGAGGGTGTGGTTGGTGAGCCGGATGCCGAGGTCCATGTGGCCATCGGTATAGGGTGAAAAAAGGGCTTGCCCGGCCCGGCCGGAGCCGGACAGAGCAAGGAGGGCGAGGAGAATAAGGAGGGGCCGAATCACCTCAGGCCTGTCCGCGAAAGCGACGGGAGCGGACGATTTGTCCGAAGCCGAGACCGACGAGGAGGAGGGCAAGGGTGGAGGGTTCAGGGACGACCTCGAAGTTGACGATGCTGATACCGGTGGAGGCGGTGTCTCCATAGGCTCCGCCGACGCCTTGGATGTCGAAGGCGAGGGAGTAGTCGCCATATTCGGAGAAGCCCCAGTTTCGGTGGATGTGGGTAAAGTTACCGAAGTCTGCGGTGAGGAGGGGGGTGGCGGAGTTGAGGAGGGCAATGGGATTGTTGAAGGCATCCCAGTGGAAGATTCCTACATACGGTGAGCCGGCCTGGTTGAGGGGGGTGCCGTTGAAGGTGGAGTTGGCGAGATTCAGGGTAAGGCGGAAGCCGTCAAATTGGTTGGAGGCGGTTCCGGTTCCGATGCCGAGGTCGACTTCATTTTCGCGGAGCCGGGTGCGGATGCCGAGGTCGGGGGTGGAACCGTCGCTGAGGAGGGGGGAGCCGCTGGCGCTGGTGATGAAGAAGTCGTTGCCGCCGAGGGTGAGGGTGACGGTGGAGTCGACTTGAACGCGGAGGGCGGAGTTGAAGTTCCAGTCGTCGCCATGACCGACGATACCGGTGAAGGCGGGGAAGGCGGAGTCGAGTCCGGTGGCGACGGTGGTTCCTTTGTTGCGCAAGACGGTGTGCCAGGTGTCGGCCTGACTTTGGTAGTACCAGTTGATGTCGGCGCTGCCGCCGGTGAAGATGATGTCTGCGTGGGCGGGGGTGGTGAGGTGATGGGTGGTGGTGAACAAGGCTGCGGCGATCAGTGAACGTTGAATGAGTTTCATGCTTTCCTCCTGAAGGTTGTTGAGCGATAACATGCCCCTTTCGCGGATTGATGTCAATATTTAGTTATCATTATCATTTAATTGGGATGGGAACATGATGAGCGTGTTGGTATGGCGGGTGCTGGTGTTGGGGTTGTCGTTTGCGGGGGGCGGGGTGGCGTTGGCGCATCAGGTGGTGTGGACGCGGCGGATGGTGGATTTGCTGGGGGCGAGCGCGGGTTCGGCGGCGCGGGTGTTCGGTTGTTTTTTTCTGGGGTTGGCGGTGGGGTCGTTGGCGGGGGTGCGGTTGAGCGGGGTGGTTCGGCGTCCATGGAGGTGGCTGGGGGGAGCAGAGGTGGTGATTGCGGGGTTGTGTTTGCCGATGCTGTTGCTTCCGTGGTGGGCGGATCCGATGTGGCCATGGTTGGGTCCGGAGGGTTTGATGGGGTGGCAGGGTGCATGGATGAAGTGGGGGTTGTCGGTGGGGTTGGTGCTTCCCCCGGCGGTGATGATGGGATTGTTTGTGCCGTTGGCGGTGATGGGGTGGCCGGGAGGAGATGAGGG
>DAOLCW010000215.1:0-2686 GCA_035327665.1 Kiritimatiellia bacterium | reverse complement strand
TCCGCCAAAGATCTCCCCGACCCCCTCCCCCCCGGCCTCGCCATCGCCGACCTCCTCCCCGCTCGCGACATCCGCGACGCCCTCATCCTCCGCCCCGACCTCCAAGGCCCTCCCCGCATCATCGGCACCAGCAGCCCCAAACGCTCCGAGGAAATCCTCAAGCTCCACCCCCGCGCCCAACTCCAAAACCTCCGCGGCGCCATCCACCAGCGCCTTGACCAACTCGACCACCGCCGCTTCGACGCCATCATCGTCGCCGCCTGCGCCCTCCAGCGCCTCGGCCTCGACCATCGCATCCATTCCTACCTTCCCTACGACCCCACCCCCAACCAGGGCCGCCTCGCCATCGTCGTCCGCGCCGACCGCCCCGACCTCCTCGGCCTCCTCTACCCCCTCGACATCCGCCAGCATGCCGGCCTCATCGTCCTCCTTGGCGCCCCCGCCGACTCCACCCTCCTCTCCGCACGCGCCGCCCGCTACCTCGAACAAGCCGACATCGTCCTCCACGACCGCCTCATCCCCGACGACCTTCTCCTCTCCATCCACCACAAAGCCGTCCCCGTCGGCAAAGCAGGCGGCGAGGCCTCCACCCCCCAATCCGAAATCCATCGCCGCATGCTCCACGCCGCCGAAGCCGGAAACCTCGTCGTCCGCCTCCACGGCGGTGACCCCGGAATCTACGGCCACCTCGACGAACAACTCGCCTTCCTCACCGCCTGGAACCTCCGCGTCGACATCGTCCCCGCCGTCACTGCCGCCCAGGTCGCCGCCGCCCGCCTCGGCGCCCCCCTCACCAACCGCGACGACGGCTACCGCCTCACCCTCATCTCCGGAAACCCGCCCCACGACCGCCCCCCCGCCGACCTTCCCGGCCCCCAGCTCGGAAACCTCGCCGTCTACATGGGCGTCCGCGAAATCGCCGCCCATCAAAAGCAATTCCTCCACGCCGGTTGGCCTTCCGACACCCCCGTCCTCATCGGCGAACGCCTCGGCTACCCCGACGAACACCTCGCCCGCGTCTCCCTCTCCGACCTTCCCAATCATCCCGCCCACTCCCCTGCCGTCTTTCTCCTCGGCCCCCACTCCCATCCCCTCCGCCCCGCCACCCTCTTCCTCGGCACCGATCCCGAACACTTCCTCAAACACGGCCCCCTCATCCACTGGCCCCTCATCCGCCTTGTCCCCGTCGACCTTCACGAACGCGTCGAACACCTCCGCCGTGAACTCCCTCACATCCGGGGCCTCCTCTTCCCCTCCCGCTTCGCCGTCCACACCCTCCTCGAAGCCCTCATGGAACTTGGCGATATCCGCCTCCTTCATCAAAAAGCCCTCATCGCCGTCGGACCCTCCACCCGCGACGAGCTCGCCCGCCTCGGCCTCCGTGCCGACCTCTCCGCCCCCGACCTCGGCGGCGTCCAATCCCTCCTTCCCCGCCTCACCTCCGACCACGCCGGAACCTACCTCTATCCCTGCTCCGACCATGCCCCCCGCCGGGACCGTGTCGACGCCATGAAAACCGTCGGCATCGACCTCCATCCCGCCATCTTCTACCGCAACCGCCGCAACCCCCTTCGCCAACTCCCCCGCATCCCCTTCGACCGCGTCCTCTTCACCAGCGGCTCCACCGTCGATGCCTACTTCACCCTTTACCCCGAAGAAAAAAGCCAACCCCGCACCTGGCTCGCCGTCGGACCCTCCACCCTCGCCGCCCTCCAGCGCCATGGCCTTCACGCCCACACCCTCCTCCGCTCCCACCCCACCCCTGACAAATCCGACCTTTTTGATCGGATTTAACTTGCATCACCATCTCCCCATGATACCTTTTCCCTTCGTTTCAAGGAGAACCCGTCCGATATGAACAACATCCTTTTTAACCAGCAGCAACTCGTCAAACTCTCCGACCGTGCCCGCAAGGAACTCCTTGCCCTCGAAGCCGGGGGCACCAACTTCCTCCGTATCTCCGTCGTCTCTGGCGGCTGCTCCGGCATGACCTATTCCGCCGCCATCGACAACAACCTCGTCGACGCCGACCATGTCGTCTACCAGGACGACGAACTCCGCATCATCGCCGACGCCTCCAGCCTCATGTTCCTCGACGGCCTCGAAATCGATTATTCCGACGACCTCATCGCCTCCGGCTTCCGCTTCAAAAATCCCAAAGCCAAAAAAGGTTGTGGTTGCGGCGCCAGTTTTTCGGTGTAGCCATGACCATTCGCCCCATCGAGCTCCTTGGCGGCGAGTCCGTCTACTGCATCAACCAGAGTCAGTTGCAAAACGCCTTCGATCTTGCCGAACGCAACCCCGAGACCTCCCCCAAGATCCAGGCCGAGATCCAGTCCATCGAAGACCGTCTCACCCGCAACGAGCGAGCCGCCCTCGCCTTCGTCCTCATCGACCGCCTCCTCAAAACCTCCCCCGCCGTCTAATCCATTGGCAAGGAACACCTTTCCCACGTATTCATATTAGGGACACACAATATATATTTGACACCGATGGAGAGGATTTGGTTAGTTTAAAGAGGGACATCTCGCACATAGATGGGAGGCGGTTCTGGGGTTTATGGCCAGGTTGCCAAGACGATAGGATTGAGATCGAATGAGAACATCGCGGGTGAAAGCAGATGGGTCGGGATATTACCACGGCATGAGCCGGGTGATTGAGCGGAGGTTTCTACTCGGGGACCACG
>DAOLCW010000214.1:0-2734 GCA_035327665.1 Kiritimatiellia bacterium | reverse complement strand
ATTTCCAAACTTTGGAAACCAAAACCCCCTCCATTTCCAAGGTTTGGAAACCAACGTGCGGGGGGTCAGCTCATCCCACCGCCCACCGCTCCTCCCGGTACGCCGCGTCCCAAAAGACCCACTCGCACCGGGTCGACATCGCAAACGCCCGCCGCATCGCCTCCTTCAGCTCGTCCGAAGCCGTCGCCGCCGCCGCATCGGTAATCTCCAGCATACGAGCCACCGCCGTCCCGAACGCTTCGTCGCTGTACGTATCAATCCACGCCTGATAGCGGTTTGGAGTGGTCGCATGTTCCTTGATCCACAACCCGACCTCCCGGTAGATCCAGAAACACGGCAGCACCGCCGCCAACCCCACCGCAAACGGCTCCAACGCCGTCGCGGCAAGCAGGAACTGCGTATACGCAAAACAACCCGGCTCCTGCCGCTCCACCGCAACCAATTCAAACTCCTTGAAAAAACTCCCATGCAGCGCCTGCTCCACCGCAATCCCCCCCTGAGCATACGTCATTAAATCATTCGCCACCTCCGGGCTCGGCGCCTTCACCGCCAGCATCGCCAGCGCCCGTGCATAATCCCGCAAATACAGCGAGTCCTGCTGCACATAATACCCGAACCGCGTCGCGGCCAGCGTCCCCGCCATCAACTCACGGTTGAACGGGTGGTCCAAGATCCCCTCATAGATGGATAAATTATCGTTCCATAGAATCTTCGTCATGCTCATGGTTTGTCTCCCTTGGTTAAATGAAAATGACTGACCGGTCCCGGTCCTCCGCCCAGGCGCCACGACGCCCCGCCCTCCAGCGCCGCCTCCAGACAAGCTTTCGCCCGCCCCACCGCCTCCGCCAGTTCCCAGCCCCGGGCCAGAAACGCCGCCATCGCGGCGGATAGCGTGCAACCCGTTCCGTGCGTATTGTCCGTGGCACGTCGGCGGCCCGTGTACCGTCGGACCCCGACCTCCGAACCCTTCCGCCACGCCAGCACGTCCACACATTCCGGCCCTTCAGCATGGCCGCCCTTCACCAGCGCCCCCCCGCAGCCCAGTCCCAGCAAGTCCCGCGCCGCCGTCTCCATCCCCGCCACCCCGGCGATCCGGCGCCCCAGCAAATGCTCCGCCTCAAGAAGATTCGGAGTCACCACCATCGCCTGCGGAATCAAATCCCGGATCAAAACCTTTACCCCCGCCTCATCCAGCAGCGCCGTCCCGCTCGTCGAAACCATCACCGGATCCAGCACCATCTTCTTCACCCCATGCCGGACCAAGCCCGCCGCCACCGCCTCCGCCACGCTCGCCGACCCCAGCATCCCCACCTTCACCGCATCCGCCCCCAAATCCCCCAACACCGCATTGAGCTGCGCCGTCACAAACTCCGCCGGAACCTGGTGAACCCCCGTCACCCCCAGCGTATTCTGAGCCGTCAACGCCGTCACCACCGACATCCCGTACACCCCCAACTCCTCAAACGTCTTCAAATCCGCCTGAATCCCCGCCCCGCCCCCGCTATCCGATCCAGCAATCGTCAACGCCCGGGATGGCGCCGTCATGACCCGTTCTCCCGGAAATGATCAAACCCATGCACCGCCAGTTGCGTATCCCACCCCCGCCACCGGTAACCGAGCTCCCCCCCCTCCTCCACCCGGCCGATCGCCGTCAACCTCCGGCCAAACCTTGCCTCGAAATCCGCCGCCACCTTGCTGAATCCCCCCTCCGCCACCGTGCAAACCAGGCAGTAATCCTCCCCCGCCGTCGCCGCCAGATCCCGGACATTCCAGCCCAGCGAACCGCTCACCCGCACCAGCTCCTCCGAAACCGGCAACCGGTCCAAATCCACCCTCATCCCCACCCCCGCCTGTTCCATCATCCGCCGCAAATCCGAATCAATCCCGTCCGAGACATCCATCATCCCCCCCACCTCCGCTCGTTTCCCCAACCACATTCCCTCCTCCAGATGCGGGCGCGGCCTCACGTGGGCCTCGACCAACCGCTTCCGGTCCGCCTGCTCCCTCGGCAAATCCTCCAGCAACAGGTTCAACCCGTTTCCCGAATCCCCCAACACCCCCGTCACCGCAATCACATCCCCCGGCCGCGCCCCCGAACGCAACTTCACCTCATCGGCCCTCGCCACGCCCAACACCGCCACATTAATCACCATCCCCCCTCGCGACCGCGTGGTATCTCCACCCAACAGAGGACATCCCGCCGACTCCACCAGCTCCTTCATCCCAGCGAAAAACCCATCCAGCCACTCCACCTCCAGACCCTTCGGAAGCCCTAGCGAAAGCAACGCCCCCGTCGGTCGGCCTCCCATCGCCGCGATATCGCTCAGGTTCACCGCCAACGCCTTGTACCCCAAATCCTCCGGTCTCATCCGGTCCAAAAGGAAGTGACTGTTCTCCAGCAGGAGATCCGTGCTGACCAGCAACACCTCGCCATTCCCCTGCCGCAGCACCGCGCAATCATCTCCGATCCCCACCTGCCCCTCCGGCGGCGATGGAAAATGCGGCAGGATCCGACGGATCAACCCAAACTCTCCCAACGCTTCAAGTTTCATGCATCACCTCGCCCAACCCTTCTTCAATCACCCCCCGCAACCTCCGCGCCGCCTCCTCCGGATCCTCCGCCGAACAAATCGCCGAAACCACCGCCAACCCCGTCGCCCCCTGCCTGATCACCCCCCCCCCCCCCTCCGCCTTCATCCCCCCCCTCCCCCGACTCCCATGCCGCCACATCCCC
>DAOLCW010000213.1:0-2738 GCA_035327665.1 Kiritimatiellia bacterium | reverse complement strand
CAAACCCCCCACGCCCTCCACCCCCTCCCCCCCCCCCCCCCCGACATCCCCCCCCCCCCCAACCTCATCACCCTCCCCGCCAACACCCGCTTCACCTACCGCCACCGCCTCCAATCCGTCCAACTCCAAACCACCAACGCCACCCCCGGCCAGTCCATCGGCATCAACTTCCAGTGGCATACCCCCCGCAACGTGCCCTGGACCCCCAAACTCCCCCAACTCGCCGTCTGGATCCACGGCATCAAACAAGGAGATACCCAACCCTCCTTCTACGGCGACCGCTACCTCCTCGCCGACCTCGCCACCCCCTCCACCTTCCCCGACCTCCCCCCCTACCTCCACACCATCACCCTCCCCCACGATCTTCCCCCCGGAGCCTACGACCTCAACGTCGGCCTCTGGCTCCCCAACCAAAATCGAACCCTCCGCGTCCGCCACTCCATCCTCCCCTCCAACCGCCGAGGCGTCATCGTCGCCACCCTCAACGTCCAATAACCCCCCAACCTTCACCCTCCCCCCTCCTAATCCTACTCTTAATCTAACTCTTACCGACCGACGTAAACATTGCCACGTTTCATCTTTATCCCGCTCCAACTGTTGGTAGAATGTAGCCATGAAATTCAAAGCGATCATACATGTTGCAGAAGAGGGTGGATTCTGGGCAGAAGTTCCGGCTTTACCTGGATGTGTTACCCAGGGCGACACCAAAGAGGAATTGGAGTCGAATCTGCGAGAGGCCATCGAGGGGTGGCTTGCTGCCGGGCAAGATCAACGATTGACATCACCAGACGAACAGGTTCTTGAACTGGCGATATGAAGGCCGTTACCGGCAAAAGAATGGCCAAGCTCGCAGAGGAAAAGGGTTGGATGTTGGTCAGGATCAATGACAGTCATCATATCTTCACGATGGCAGGAAAAATAGAGCGCGTTGTGATTCCAGTCCACGGTAGCAAGACCTTGAAAGTCGATTTGCAAAGATCGCTCATGAAGATCATCCCAGTTTCCGAAGATGATCTCTAGTAGCCATAAAAATTGGGGTCCTTTAATACCAAATCCACCCTACGGCCCAGAGCCTGTCGATGAGCCCCATCCCCTTTCTGCGTTTTCTGCGCCTTCTGCGGTTCCCCCTCCCCTTCCTACCTGAACCCCAGAACACTGAACCCCTGAACCCCTATTCCCCCCCCCTCAAACAAACCGGTACTTAAAGATACACCAGATCGCCCGGAACCCGTCCTTCCACGTGATCTTCTTCCCCTCCTCGTAGCTCCGTCCGTAATACGAAATCGGTACCTCGTAGACCACCCACCGGCCCCGGGCCACCTTCGCGGTCACCTCCACCTCGAATCCAAACCGGTTCTCCTTCAGCTCGATTGACTCCAGAACCTTCTTCTTGAATACCTTGTAGCAGACCTCCATGTCCGTCAGGTTCAAGTTCGTCATCATGTTCGACAACGTGGTCAGGAACTTATTCCCCAGATAGTGCCAGTAATACACCACCCGGTGCGGACCTCCCCCAAGAAACCGTGAACCATACACCACATCCGCATGACCTTGCAGAATCGGCCATAGCAGTTTCGGATACTCATTCGGATCATACTCCATATCCGCATCCTGAATAATGATCAAATCCCCCGTTGCGATCGAAAATCCTGTCCGCAGCGCCGCCCCTTTCCCCTTGTTCACCTCATGGTAGGCAAACTTCCATTCCGGATGCGCCGCCTCCAGCTTCCGCATCACATCCGCCGTCCCGTCCCGCGAGCAATCGTCCACCAGCACGATCTCCTTCTCCACCCCCGGATCCACTCCGTCCACCTTGCTCACCAGACGCTCCAGCGTCGCCGCCTCATTAAATACCGGAATCACAATCGACAACTTCATTCAGCACCTCTCATCAACAACATCAACATCCCCACCTCCACGTCCCCTCTATCCTTACCCACCCCCCGCCCAACAAACCAGCCCAATTCAAGAGGTCAGAGTTCAGGGGTTCATCGCCTCCCCCACCTGAACACCGAACCCCTGGAACCCGCCCCCCCCCCCCCCCTCCCCGTTCACCTTTCCTCCCCTCTCCCTCCTCAAAACCTCCCCTTCCAAACTCAAAAACCGCAGCTCCCCTCCCGGCAGCTCCAACACCGCCACCGATGGAATCGCCGCCCGGTACACCGCCCCCGGATTAATCAATCGGGTCCGGCCTCCCATATCATCTGCCCTCATGTGGGAATGCCCGAAGCAAATCACATCGTATGCCTCCGATTCCAACTTCTCCCTGAACAGCCGGTCATCGTCCCCGTGCACCACTCCAATCCTCATCCCTTCGAGCATTCGTTCTGCGAACCGCCCCGCCACCCTGACCCCACCGATCTGCGGGTAATCCCTCACCGCTCGATCCCAATGATCCACATTCCCCAGCACACACGTCACCGGAATCTCCCCCGCCAGCTCCACCAACACATCCAACACCCGTGTCGATCCCACATCCCCGCAATGCACCACCTCATCCACCCCCTGCCCAAGCAATACCTCCATCGCCTTCTGCGTCCGTCCCACATCCCCATGCGTATCCGAAAGAATGCCCAACCTCTTCATCTTACCCATCCAATCATTAAAACCATTCCTCTCTCCTGCCATCACCTAGGACTTCCGAGTCATCTTATACCATTACCTATAACTTTTCGGTATGGATGGTCGAGCTCCGCGAGACCGGGCTTGGCCAATAGAGACTTCGGTCTCGCGGAGCT
>DAOLCW010000212.1:0-2754 GCA_035327665.1 Kiritimatiellia bacterium | reverse complement strand
CCCCAAACCTCATGACCCGCATCCCGCATCCCGCATCCCGTATCCCGCATCCCGCATATCCCTCTCCCTCCCCCCCTCAGCTTTCAGCTTTCATCCTTCCTCCCTCTCCTCCATACTTTCCCTATCGCCAAAACACCCCCCCCCTGCCGGGTCCCCGCCATGCAATACGACGTCACCCTCAGCCATGAAGACGGCGAATACATCGCCGAATGCCCCGCCATGAGCCTCGCCGCCCGCGGACTCAGCCCCACCAACGCCCTCGACTCCCTCAAAGAAGAAATCCGCTACCGCCTCGAACTCTGTCCCTGCACCTCCGTAAACGAGGATTTTGTCGAACTTAACATCCAAGCCGGGTAACCCATACGATTTTTCCGCGATCAGGCATTGACACCCGAACCGCTCTTCGCTAATTTCCACGCTCTTTTCGGGTTGGACGAACGTATGAAAACAACATTGGTAAAAACTGAAGACAACGCCCGCGCCTGGTACGTGGTCGATGCCACCGACAAGCCGGCCGGACGGCTCGCTGCGGAAATCGCCCATCTTCTGCGCGGAAAAAACAAGGTCACCTACGCCCCCAACATGGATGGCGGCGACTTCGTAGTCGTGATCAATTCCTCCAAGGTCAAGCTCACCGGCAGCAAGGAAGAGCAAAAAACCTACAAGAACTACAGCGGATTCCCCGGCGGGCTCAAAATTCAAAACGCCGCCACCATCCGCGCCAAAAACCCCAATCGCATCATTGAGCAGGCCGTCAAGGGCATGCTGCCCAAAAACAAACTCTCCCGCACCCAGATTACCCGCCTCAAGGTCTATCCCGGCGCCGAGCACCCCCATGTCGCCCAGCAGCCGGTCGCCCTCGAACTCAAAGCCAACTAACCAGATACGAGATCCCCATGGTCACCAAAATTGTCCAGCATAACGCAACCGGTCGCCGGAAAACCTCCACCGCCCGCGTTCGCCTCGTCCACGGCGTCGGCAAAATCCGCGTCAACAACCGCGACGCCTCCGACTACTTCCCCCTCGAAACCCACATCCGGGTCATCATGCAACCCTTTGCCACCACCGGCACCGAAAAGAATTTCGACGTCCTCGCCACCGTGGAAGGCGGCGGACTCAGCGGCCAGGCCGGAGCCATCCGCCACGGCATTGCCCGCGCCCTCTGCCTCGCCGACGAAGCCCACCGCGCCCCCCTCAAGGCCGCCGGCTTCCTCACCCGCGACCCCCGCATGAAAGAGCGGAAAAAACCCGGCCAACCCGGCGCCCGCAAGCGGTTCCAATTCTCCAAGCGGTAACCCTCCGCAGAACCCCTTGCCAACCCCGGACGCCGACAGCGGTTTCCGGGGTTTTTTCATGTGCGCCACGCCTCGTTGTGCTATATCCTTACCTGCCAAAACCAACCGAATCATGTCATGAAAACCAAAACCTCACTCCTCCTCGAATCCAGCCCCGAACTCCCCCTTGGATTCCAAGCCGCCGCCATCCATGCCGGGATCAAACGCAAGAAAACCCCCGACCTCACCCTCATCGTCTCCGACCTTCCCGCCACCGTCGCCGCCACCTTCACCCAAAACAAGGTCAACGCCGCCCCCGTCAAATGGTGTCGCAAACTCGCCCGCAAACAAAAAGGCCGCGCCGTCGTCATCAACAGCGGAAACGCCAACTGCTGCACCGGCGACCCCGGGCTCCTCCATGCTCAAACCATGGCCCAAACCACCGCCGCCGCCATCGGCGTCGCCCCCCACGAAGTCTACGTCTGCTCCACCGGAACCATCGGCGTTCCCCTCCCCATCGACATCATCACCACCGGCATCCCCAAGGTCGCAAAAAAGCTCTCCCCCCAAGGCGGCCTGGCCGCCGCCAAGGGCATCATGACCACCGACAACGGTCCCAAATTCTTCACCGCCACCTTCCCCGTCGGAAAAAAAATCGTCCGCCTCACCGGCCTCGCCAAAGGCGCCGGCATGATCGAGCCCAACATGGCCACCATGCTCTGCTTCCTCCTCACCGACGCCGACATCGACCCCCAATCCATGCAAGCCGCCCTCTCCGCCTCCGTCCGCGAAAGCTTCAATCGCATCTCCGTCGATGGCGACCAAAGCACCAACGACACCGTCCTTATGTTCGCCAACGGCGCTGCCGCCACCCCCGTCCTCCATCCCCGTCACAAAGACTGGCCTCTTTTCGTCCAGGCCCTCGACGCCATCACCAGGGAATTGTCCTGGCAAATGATCCGCGACGGCGAAGGCGCCGAAAAAGTCGTCAAGGTCGTCGTCAAAGGCGCAACCTCCATCAAAGATGCCGACACCGTCGCCCGCTCCGTCGCCAACTCCCTCCTCGTCAAAACCTCCTGGCACGGCGAACGCCCCAACTGGGGCCGGGTCATGGACGCCATCGGCTACGCTCCCGCCCGCGTCATCGAAAACAAAATCGACATCTCCTATGATGGCCTCCCTGCCGCCATCGGTGGTGTCGCCGCCAAAACCCCCATCGAAAAACTCAAAGCCATCCATCGCCAGGAGCAATTCACCCTCACCATCCACCTCAACCTCGGCCAAGCCGAATCCTACGTCTACGGCTGCGACTGCGCCCACGCCTACATCGACATCAACATCTAATCCCCCTCTTAATCTTAATCCCAACCTACCCTCTCTCCTCTTCTCTTCCCTGAACCCCTGAACCCCCGAACCCTCTCTCCTCTTCCCTGAACCCCCGAACCCCTGAACCCTGAACACCCCCCCCCCCCCCCCCCCC
>DAOLCW010000211.1:0-2763 GCA_035327665.1 Kiritimatiellia bacterium | reverse complement strand
CCGTAATCGATCTCCAAACCCAGCCCAAGCTCCGGATGCGCCTCAATCAGCCCCAGAACCTCCCCCGCCAAATACAACGACCCCGCGATCACCACCACACCCTGCTCCTCCTCCGCCCAGTGCATCGCCCGCAACGACGCCGCCTTCAACTCCCCCCCCTCCTCCCCCTCCACCCCGATGAGTCGAAGCTCCTTCTGCACCTCCTCCACCTCCATTCCCCGGTCCGTCTCCAGCCCCACCACCCAGCACGCACCCAGCCCCGACTTAAAAAACGTCACAAATCCCGCCGGATCCTTGTCCTGAACAAATCCCGTCAGTAGCCCGACCGGACGCCGCGGCCACAACTCATGCACCGTCCGGGCCAGTGCCCCCGCCGCCTGCGGATTGTGCGCCCCGTCCAACAAAACCGGAGGCGATCCCGACAACATCTGTGTCCGCGCCGGCCACCGCGTTGCCGTCACCCCCTCAAGAATCTCCTCGAACCTAATCGGCAACCCCACATCCTCCCGAAGGCTTAGCGCCGCCGCCACCGCCACTCCCGTATTGGAAAGAAATTGCCGCCCCAAAAACCGCAGCCGCGCCTGCCCTTGCTCCCCCTCCGCGCTCGACACCCTCACCACCTGACCCGACACCGACTGCTTCACCCGCTGGACCGTCACCACCTCCTCCGCTCGCCGGAGCGGAGCCTCCCGCTCCTTCGCCACCCCCTCGATCACCGGTTCCGCCTCCCGCGGCAACGGCCCGCAAATCACCGGACGCCCCTGCTTGATAATCCCCGCCTTCTCCTTCGCGATCGACACCACATCCGGCCCCAGATGCTTCATGTGATCCAACCCGATCCCCGTAATCACCGAAACCGCTGGCGTCACCACATTCGTCGCATCCAACCTCCCTCCCATCCCCGTCTCCAGCACCGCCACCTGCACCCCCTTGTCCGCAAACCACGCGAACGCCAGCGCCGTCGTAAACTCAAAAAACGTCACATCCCGCCCACCCTTCTCCATCCAGCGCGCCACCCCTCCCTCCACCACCTCCATCATCCGTAAAAGTTCGTCGTCCGGAATCACATTCCCGTTAATCTGTATCCGCTCATTAAACCGCACCAAATGCGGCGACGTGTACATCCCCACCTTCAACCCCGTCTGCCCGAGAATCGACGCCAGCATCGCCACCACCGATCCCTTCCCGTTCGTCCCTGCCACATGTACCGCCAGAAACGAATCCTGCGGATTCCCAAGCTCCTCCAACACCCCCGTCACCGGCTCCAGCCCCAGCTTGATCGTATGGAGGTTCCGCGTGAACAGGCGTGCCAAGGCGTCGGAAAGCGGTGCGTTCATGGACGAGAGCAAGAATCCTAACGTTGTGTCACTCCGATGAAGCGCCCTGTTCTCCTCGATGTGGGCAACTTCGACAACATTGCGCTTCGCATCATCGTGCTCCGCGAGCTTCAACCAACTCAAGCCTTCGCGGCCTTCATTTCCTTCGGCTTGGTATACGTCAGCACGTCCACCAGCGTCGACTTGAGATCATGCCGCTTCACCACCAGATCCAGCAAGCCATGATCCAGAAGAAACTCCGAACGCTGAAAGCCCTCCGGCAGATCCTGCTGCGTCGTCTCCTTGATCACCCGCGGACCCGCAAATCCGATCAGCGCCCCCGGCTCCGCCACAATCAAATCCCCCAGCGTCGCAAAACTCGCCATCACTCCCGCCGTCGTCGGATGCGTCAACACCGGAATATAAAGCAACCCTGCTTCCGTATGCCGGGCCAGCGCCCCGCTTGTCTTCGCCATCTGCATCAGGCTGAACAGCCCCTCATACATCCGCGCCCCCCCTGAAGCGCAGCACAAAATCGCCGGAAGTCCCTTCTTCGTGCACATCTCGATCAGCAACGTCACCTTCTCCCCCACCACCGAGCCCATACTCGCCCCCAAAAACGAAAAATCCATCACCCCGAACCCCACCGGAATGCCCCCCATCTTCCCCAACCCGATCGTGATCGCGTCGTGATACCCCGTCTTCTTCTCATTCTCCTGCAACTTGCTCGTGTACGACGCCGTCCCCGTGAATTCCAACACATCCACACTCACCAAATCTTCCGCAAACGGCTCAAACGTCTTCTCGTCCATCAGCAAGTCAATCCGCTCCTTCCGCGAAAGCTGGAAATGATGCCCGCACTTCGGACACACCATGTGATTCGCCTGAAGCTCCTGCTTGAACAGAATCTCCCCGCAGCCCGGACACTTCTGCCACAACCCGTCCGGTAGCTCCCGCTTTTTGACTTTAATCGTCGAATAATTCTTCTTGCTGAACAGCGCCATAAATCGTCCTGCCTCTCAGAGATGTCCACCCCGGGCCACCGTCAACACCCGCACCGATCTCGCGCCTGCCCGGCGCAACACCCTCGCGCATTCATTGACCGTCGCTCCGGTGGTCATCACATCATCGACCAAGAGCACATCCAGGTTCGCGACCGCTTGCGGCCTCTCCACCCGGAAACTGCCCCTCACGTTAGAGATACGTTGCCGGGCTGTCAAACGTGTTTGCGTAGGCGTCTGCCGGACCCGCCGGAGCGTTCCCTTCGGCAAAAGCCCCCACCCCCACCGGCCCGCCAAATGACCCGCCAAAATGTCCGCCTGATTGAACCCCCGCCCCCGAAACCGTGCCGGATGAAGCGGCACCCCCACCCCCGCCGCACACGGCTCCCCCTCAAAAAACAGCCCCCCGCAAGCCGCCAGACAAACAAAAAAAAACCCTCCCAACC
>DAOLCW010000210.1:0-2790 GCA_035327665.1 Kiritimatiellia bacterium | reverse complement strand
ACCGAAGTCTCTATCGGCCAAGCTTCATACCGAAAAGTTATAGGTAATGGTATTAAACCCATCCGTCAGAACTGCACGCCGACAAACAACGACACCAGCGTCATTTCAAACCGTACATCCTTGTCGAACTTCTCCCTCAGCGCCAGAACATCTTCCTCCGGCTTGTCCGTCGCCCGCACCTCCGCCGTTCCTCTCCGGTGCACCAATTCTCCTCCGATCAGCAGATCCACCCGGTCATTCAGCTCGATCTCCAATGTCGCCCGGGCCGCATACGTCGTATAGTCCACATCCATCGACTTTTCATTGCGCGAGCTGATCCCGAAATCCCCCGTGCTTCCCGAATAACGCAGCAGCCCCACATGCCCTTGCAGGTTCAGGTACACCGAATCCGACATCGGAATCCGAAGCTCGCCGCCCAGCCCGATTTCCGGAACCACGATCGCCGCCGTCCCCTTCCCTGTCCCTCCCACCACATAATCCCGGGGAGGGTTCTCATACTGAATCACCCCTTCCGACGCCCCCGCCCGGATCTCGTAGTCCCCGTAAAACGTAAACAGTCCCAGATGAATCCATGGCGTAAACTGCGCCGTATCCGGCATCCCGATTGTAATCGGGGTGATCAGCAACCGCGTATCCAGTGAAAACACATCGATCTCCCCGTCATACGCCCGCCCCTCCGGAATTTGCATGTACTCATAAACCCGCCCATTATGGACGACTTCCTCCACCCCGATGTAGAAATCCCGGTCCGCCACCCCTTTCACCGTAGGCCGCGCCATGTAGCCGTGGAACTGCAGCGTCACAAACCGCCACATCTTCTCCACCCGCAACCCCAAAGCCGCCGTCCGGTCATCAAAGCCCAACTCGTCCCAACTGTAATTCTCCGGCGGCGCCCCCGACGTCGGCCCCCCGATCACTTCGATCGGACGTGTCGTCTCCTGCACTTCCCCGTCCAACCCGTACAATCCTCCCGCGGTGAGCGAAAGCGAAAGCGTCGTCCGGCCCTCCAGCATCCGTCCCCAATTCCCTTGGGCATGGGTGGAAACCGCAGCGCACAAAAACAACAAAATCGCAGAGGCAAAATGTTTCATCGCGCCACTCTATATCACACACCATCCCGCCACCAACCCTAATCGCCCCCCTCATTGCCATTGTCCAAATAAGCTCATGTGGGTATAGTTTACGTATGAACTCACCCCGCCATGTCCCCCTCCTTCCCGCCCTCCTCGGACTGCTGCTCCTCGCCGCCTGTGCCAGTCCCTCCTCCCGCATCAAAAGCAACCCCGAACTCTTCGAGTCCCTCCCCCCCGACATCCAGGCCCAGGTCCAGGACGGAAAAATCGGCATCGGCTTCCCCCAGGACGCCGTCTTCCTCGCCCTCGGACGCCCCGACCGCGAGTACACCCGAACCACCGCCCAGGGACAAGTCGTCGTCTGGTCCTACATCCGTACCATCACCTCCACCGACCGTCAGCGCGTCAACGTCGACGTCCGCTACCGCGACCGCGATGGACGCTCCCGCTCCTCCCGCGAATGGGTCTGGGTCGATGTCAACCGCGACCGCGAATTCGAGCATACCCGCGTCGAAATCATCAACGGCCTCGTCACCGCCATCGAAGAAGTCTCACGGTAAAAGACCTCCCCTCTTCCCTGAACCCCCGAACCCCACAGCCCGCCCTGGGCCCCGCGACAGCGGCTCCTCCCCATTCGACCCTCGACCTTCGGGCTTCCTTCGAACGTCCGTCTACGCGCCACGTGGGGATTTCATCATTCGTCATTCCCTCCCCACTTCCCTCTTCCCTCTCCCCTCTTCCCTGAACCCCCGAACCCCTGAACGCTGAACCCTTCCTTCAAAGAACCGTCGCCAGCACTCCCATACCGATTCCCAGCAGCAGGCCGGCAAACACCTCCACCCGTGTGTGGCCGAGCAGTTCCGCCAGCTTCGTCCGCGACAAATGGTGCTCCTGAAAAAGTTCATCCACGATTTGGTTCAAAATCCGGGCTTGCTGACCTGCCGCCCTCCGCACGCTTTGCGCATCGAACATCACCACCCCTGCGAACGCAAACGACACCGCGAACAATGCGCTATCGAAACCTTCCTCCAGCCCCACCGCCGTAGCCAGCGCGCAGGCCATCGCCGAGTGTGCGCTCGGCATCCCGCCCGAGCTCACCAGATAGCGAAAATCCACCCGTCGCGTCTTGATCAGTTCCCGTGCCAGTTTAATCGTTTGCGCCGCAAACCATCCCAGCAAACCCGCCACAAACGGACGGTTCGCCCACAACCAGAAAACCTCTTGTTCCATTCCATCCATAACCATCACATGCCCGACCACTCTCGGCCGGTCCTTTCACACCGAAACCCTAACCCTAAAGCCGCCTCCCCGCCCCGGCTTGCCCCATAACCGCTCAACCCCATCAACAAATCCCCCTCCTTGTATCACCTTTCCCCCCGAAATTCCACCCCCTCCTAAATTGCACATGCCCCCGCTTTCAAACCCAGCGCAATCGTTTGGAGTGCGCGGGCTTGACCGCGCGTTATGCCGCCCAGCTTGATGGGCCGCAGTTCAAAGCAGCCTCCCTCTCTCCCCCTCTTAACCTTACTCTTAATCCCTCCCTCACCCTTACTCGTACACCTACTCGTACACTCAAATCTCCCCCCTCCTCCTCTCCTATCCCCTCTTCCCTCCACGGCACGCCGTAGGCTTTGCGAAGGCGGCCATGGCACGCCGTAGGCTTTGCGAAGGCGGCCATGGCACGCCGGAGTCCGGCAACCGCCGGACGAAGGCGGCA
>DAOLCW010000209.1:0-2812 GCA_035327665.1 Kiritimatiellia bacterium | reverse complement strand
TCCCCACCTCCTAACCTCCCCACCTCCTAACCTCTCTCCCCCTTTGCGAACTTCGCGATCCTTAGCGCCTTTGCGTTAAGAAAAAAAACATCTTCTCCCCTCCCTCCCCTTCCTCACTTCAGCTTTCATCCCTCATCCTGCCCTCCTCCCCTTCCCCCCTTCAGCTTTCAGCTTTCATCCCTCATCCCTCATCCCTCATCCCCTCCCTCCCCTTCACTCCCCGCAAATCACCCCCGGGAACCCATTCGATCCCGGCGGCCACCAATCCTGCAAACTCACCTTCACCCGGTAGAACCTCCCCGCCGCCGGATTCGTATCCGTCAGCACCGTTACCCCCGCCTGACCCACCACATTAGTCATCATCGGCGCCCACGCCTGCGACACCAAATCCGTCAATACATACACATGGTAATACCTTCCCGTCACCGACCCCACCGTCAGTTCGATCCCACCCCCCGCAACTACATTCGACACCCGGAAAAACGAATTCGAATCCAGCGGATGCGTCCCCGCGATAAACTCATCCAGGTTCGTAAACCCGTCCCCATCCGAATCCACACACGTCTCATGAGCCACCAGCGTCGGCTCAAACGGATTAAATCCATACAGCAGCTCCCAGTCCGTCGGCAAATAATCCCCATCCATATCCGGATCGCAAGCATCCCCAATCCCGTCCCCGTCCATGTCATCCTGCCCCGGATTAAACACAAACGGACAGTTATCCACATGATCGGCAATCCCGTCCCCGTCCCGGTCACTCATCAAAATCACAAACGCCACATTGTTCCCCAGATTCCCCTCCTCCGTCGTCGTCGTCACCTCCGCCCGGTTCGTAAACGGATGAAACGCGCTCATCTGCACCACCCCCGTCAGCGTCACCGACACCACCGCCCCCGACGCCATGTTCCCCAGCGCCATCGTCACCTGACTCCCCGTATGCACATATTGATTCGTCGGCAACGAAATCCCCGCAAACCCCAGATCCACCGGAAACGTATTCACCACCACCACATTCGACGCCACCCGCGGACCAAAATTCGTCACAAACAATCCCACCACGATGTTGCTCCCCGGCTGGGTCATCCCCGGATCCGCCACCATCGAGATCCCCACATCGATCGGACGACACGCATCCCCAACCCCATCCCCCACACTGTCCTCCTGCCCCGGATTAAACACAAACGGACAATTATCACACACATTCCCCACCCCGTCCCCATCGCTGTCCTGCTGGTTTGGATTAAAATCCATCGGACAATTATCCAGCACATCCCGCACCCCGTCGCAGTCGAAATCAAAAAAGTTCGTCACCGACTGGAAATTGTCCGAGATCACCGTATCCGGAATCGCCGACGTCACCGACGCTGAATTCGTCACACTCCACATCGCCGCCACATCCACCCGCGCCGTAATCGTCACCCGGAACCACGACCCCGTCGCCAGCGTCCCTGCCCAGCATACCAGCTCACCCCCCACAACATCACACACCCCCACCGTGCTCGTCACCGACAAGTAACTGATCAGATTGGTCGGCGGCAGCGGATTCCGCAACGTCACTCCCGGCGCCGCATCCGGCCCCCGGTTCGTCACCGAAAGCGTGTACACAAAATTGCTCCCCGAACACACCACGTTCGTCGACGTCGTCATCGTCAAACGCAAATCCGCCGCCGTAAACCGGAAAAACTTCGCTTGAGCTCCGGTTAGACCATCCCCGGAGCCAAGAAAAGGAAGCTCCCTCGACCAGCGAAACATGTTCGCTCCCTGTGTGCCAGAAAGAACATTACCATCCAAGAGGGTCAAGGTCTCATCCAGATCATTCCACTGGTAGATGCGAATGTCCTCTCCCGTACCACTGCCGCCGATACTCACCGCCAGCAATTCCCCCCCCGGAAACCAATGCACCCCGGTTACATTCCGATTCACCGTCGGCATCCCCCCAATCGCCGTCAACGCACCGGTATGCGGGTTCATACGGAAAATGCGAAGTTGGTTTGTATCAGAGCTGTGTGAAAGCCCCACCGCCAGCAACGTCCCGCTCGACGAGATATCCACCGCAGTGACATCCGTGTTTAATAATGCAAAATTAAAGTCGGAAACCTTGGCAATACTTGTTCCATTAAATCGGAACACCTGGAGATTCCACTCGTTGAGCGTATTGTTGTAATCCAAACCCACCACAAAATTCGATCCATTCGGATGCCATGCCAACGCCCCCCGCTGAACTTTTCTTGCCGGCCCTAAACTACTATGCACATTAAACGTAGCCACCGTGATAATCTCGCTTCCCCCGTATTGGTAAAGGGCCAATTCCCGTGTCGAATTATGTGAACCCACCAAAAACCAGTTCTGGGTCGGATGCCAGGCAATCGCCGTCGCCGCCGCTCCCACCTCCACCGTATTCGTCAGGGTAAACCGCCCATTGGTCGGGCTGACATTAAACACATACAATTCCGGCCCCGAGACATTATTGGTCGTTCCCACCGCCAGCCAGTATTGGGTTCGATGCCAACGAACCGCTTCTACGGAACGATTTCCCAGCG
Organism: Kiritimatiellia bacterium; assembly: GCA_035327665.1. Taxonomy (GTDB): domain Bacteria; phylum Verrucomicrobiota; class Kiritimatiellia; order CAIVKH01; family CAIVKH01; genus DAOLCW01. The sequence goes on along the minus strand of DAOLCW010000209.1, from coordinate 272 downwards.
AAACCGTGTTGGTCAGGTGAACCGCATTCGTCCGCCAATTCAAAATCCTCAAGTCGGGCGTGGTTCCATGATTCAATCCAAGCGCCACAAATCGGTTCGTCACCGAAAAATCCAGCGAAAGCACCGGGCGGGAGTCAGTATTATACACAGCATTCGTAGGAATCACCCCCCGAGCCTCTCCCGCAACCAGCAAAAGCCCCACAAACACCCCCCACACACCCGCCATTTTCAAAAATCTGCCCACACTCATCACTTCAACCTACCGATTCCTC
>DAOLCW010000208.1:0-2820 GCA_035327665.1 Kiritimatiellia bacterium | reverse complement strand
CGAGGGGGGGCTGGACTCATGTCCGCACCCCCGAGTCCAACGCAGAAAGCGCGGTAAATCCGGCGGTCGCTGAACGGCCCGAAGACTTCAGGCATCATCACGACAAACCAACAATCGCCCACAATCCCCTTCATCACAGTATCCCCCACCCGTCCGCACCCCCGAGTCCAACGCAGAAAGCGCGGTAAATCCGGCGGTCGCCGAACGGCCCGAAGACTTCAGGCATCATACACGACAAACCAACAATCGCCCACAATCCCCGTCATCACAGTATCCCCCACCCATACCCCTCACGATTTTTCCCACTCCGCATTGATTTCCCACCCCGTTCCGTGTTTCATCCCCCTCGTGAAAAAATCTTTACCCTTCCCTGTTCTCCTCCTCCTCCTCCTCTGCGCCGGCACCCCACCTGCCATCGGCCAGACCCTCGCCCCCTTCACCTTCCCCTCCTCCGAAGCCGCCGCCTCCGCCTGGATCCCCCGCGACGGCGCCCCCGCCCCCCAGCCCCTCCCCGGCGGCGGCCTCCGCTTTCCCGCCCCCTTCAACGAAAACCGCGACCGCGTCTACTGGGACCACGACCTCTCCCTCGACCTCTCCGCCGCCACCTCCATCCACCTCGACCTCTCCTGCGACCAACCCGACGCCCTCCGCTCCCTCGCCATCTACTTCCGTAGCGGCTCCGGCTGGTACATCTGGAACCAACCCCTCCCCGCCGCCGGACGCCAACGCCTCACCCTCCGCAAAGCCGACTTCCAAACCGAAGGCGCCCCCCGCGGCTGGAACCACATCGACCGCATCCGCATCTCCCCCTGGCGCGGACGCCCCACCCCCACCGCCCTCGACATCCACTCCATCCAAGCCGGACGCGACCGCGTCGCCATCCTCCAAGCCACCACCTCCCTCCCCAACGACTCCGAACGCGGACTCGCCCGCCGCACCGCCCTCCGCATCAGCCAATGGCTCGACCAATCCGGCATTGGCCACTCCCTCCTCACCGACGCCGACCTCGACCACGTCTTCCACCCCGCCAACACCATCGTCATCCTCCCCTACAACCCCCAACTCTCCGCTCCCGCCATGACCCGCCTCCGCGCCTTCACCGCCCGCGGCGGCAAACTCCTCGTCATGTACAGCTCCAGCGACACCCTCGCCCAACACATGGGCATACGCCTTTCCCCCGTCGAAACCACCCGCGACATCGCACGCTGGCGCGCCTTCGACTTCCTCGAACCCCACCGCTACCGCGTCCCTCCCGCCGTCCATCAACTCTCCTGGGCCATCGGCCCCGCCCGCCCCGCCGCCCCCGACGCCTCCGTCATCGCCTACTGGGCCAACGCCGCCGGACAACGCTCCACCGACCCCGCCGTCCTACGCTCCCCCCACGGATTCTGGTTCACCCACATCCTTCAAAAAGACGACGACATCGGCAAACGCCGCATGCTCACCGGCCTCCTCGCCTCCCTCGACCCCACCCTCTGGCAAGCCGCCGCCGCCCATCACATCAACCATGTCGGAAAAATCGACGGCTACCGCTCCCTCGACGACGCCATCACCCAAATCACCGCCCAAGCCCGCAACCACCCCGACCGCACCACCATCCTCGCCTTCCTCGAACGCGCCCGCCAGCTCCACCGCACCATGCTCTCCCACGCCTCCCGCAACGACTTCCCCGCCGCCGTCGAAACCTCCTACCGCCTTCGCGACACCCTCGTCGCCGCCTACAGCCTCGTCCAAGTCGCCCGCCCCGGAGAAATCCGCGGCGTCTGGGAACACGACGGCACCGGCCTCTACCCCGGCGACTGGGACCGCACCTGCAAACTCCTCGCCGACCACGGCATCAACACCCTCTTTGTCAACGCCCTCTGGACCGGCCTCGCCCACTACCCCAGCAAACACGTCCCCCCCTCCTTCACCTTCCGCCACTATGGCGACCAGCTCCAGCAAGCCATCACCGCCGCCCGCCGCCACAACATCTCCGTCCACCTCTGGGTCGTCTGTTGGATGGTCGAAAACGCCCCCGCCGACTTCATCGCCGCCCGCAAAAAAGAAGGCCGCCTCCAGCAAAACGCCGCCGGCGCCACCCGCAACTGGCTCAACCCCGCCCATCCCGCCAACCGCGCCTACATGCTCGACATCCTTCGCGAAGCCATCACCACCTATACCCTCGACGGCCTCCACCTCGACTACATCCGCTACCCCGACTCCAACGCCTGCTTCAGCCCCACCTCCCGCCAAGCCTTCCAGCGCGACACCAAAATCACCCCCCGCAACTGGCCCGCCGACGTCACCGGAAACGGCCCCCACGTCCAAGCCTTCCAAACCTGGCGGGCCACCCAGATCACCTCCTTCGTCAAAGACGTTCGCACCATGACCCGTGCCACCAAACCCAACCTCATCCTCAGCGTCGCCGTCTGGGGCGGCTATCCCCAAGTCGCAAAATCCATCGGACAAGACTGGGCCACCTGGCTCCGCGACGACCTCGTCGACTGGGTCATCCCCATGAACTACTCCCAAACCCTCTACGGCTTCACCGCCCTCCTCGACCAGCAACTCCCCCTCCCCCGCGCCCGCCAGCGCATTCTTCCCGGCATCGGCGTCACCGCCAACGAAAGCCTCCTCTCCGCCGACCAGGTCATCGAACAAATCCTCGCCACCCGCCAGCGCGGACTCCCCGGCTTCGTCCTCTTCAGCCTCAGCAAAACCCTCGAAACCGAAACCCTCCCCGCCCTCAACCGTGGCCTCACCCGCCCCTGATACAAATCCCTACTACTTTAAGGTATAAAGAAACGTTTCTTTGCGAAATTTGGAGGGTCGAGCTCC
>DAOLCW010000207.1:0-2892 GCA_035327665.1 Kiritimatiellia bacterium | reverse complement strand
CAGTTCGGCCCAACCCCTGCCTTCTTGATTTCAATCAAACAACTCACCCCGACAAAACGTGCGTCTCCCCACCCCAGATCTATCGCCCAATCACCCAAACCAGACCAAACGTTTGCATTAGCATTATTTTGTTTGACGCATATATCATGTGTTTGATTTACTTACGCCCAACAAGCCAAAATGCCCCATGGAGACCACGATGAAGATATCAAAATCTACGATGATCGCCTTCGCCCTCGCGACCCTTGCCGCCTCGACCCTCGCCGACACCACGTCCCTCCGACTTCATGAAGTGGTCGTCACCGGAACCCGAACCGAACGAACCCTCGCCGAAGTTCCCGTTCGCACCGAAGTCATCCGCCGGTCCGATCTCGACACCCTTGGTGCCCTCACCCTTGCCGATGCCGTCGAATTCACCAGTGGCGTCCGCGTCGAAAACAACTGCCAAAACTGCGGCTTCAACCAAATACGTATCCTTGGCCTTGAAGGCGCCTACTCCCAAATCCTGATCGACGGCCAACCCCTCCTCTCCTCCCTCGCTGCCGTTTACGGCATCGAGCACATCCCCGCCCGCATGATCGAACGTATCGAAATCGTCAAAGGCGGAGGTTCCGCCCTTTACGGTCCCGGCGCCGTCGCTGGCGTGGTCAACATCATCTCCCGCGACCCCCGCGAATCCGGTGGCGAAGTAGAAGTCCTCCTCCAGGATGTCGACGGCACCTCCTCCGTCAGTGTCGGAGGCCTCGCCAGCGCCGTCTCCGAAGACGGTACCACCCGCCTCACCGTCTACGGCCAAATGATCGATCAGGACCCCTATGATCGCACCGGCGATGGCTTCTCCGACATCACCGAACGCCAACTCCAATCCTTCGGCTTTCGCCTCGGCCAGGATCTCGGACCCCACGCCGGCCTTACCCTCCACTACTCCCGAACTTTTGAAGACCGACGCGGCGGCGACCGCCTTGACCTCCCCGAATTCCAGGCCGAAGTCGCCGAATCCGTCCAAGCCATCCGCGACGTGGGCGGCTTGACCCTCGCCCACGCGCCATCCCCTCGCTGGGACTACCAACTCACCGCCTCCTTCGCCCTCACCGAACGCGACTCCTACTACGGATCCGGCCAAGATCCCGACGCCTACGGCTTCTCCAAAAACCCCATCTACATCCTCGACTCCCAAATCAACCATCACCTCGACCGCCATACCCTCACCTGGGGCGCCCAATACCAACGCGAAGAGCTCGAAGATCAACAACCCGCCTACGACCGCTTCACCGACGAAACCTACGACAACCTCGGCCTCTTCCTCCAAGACGAATGGCGCGCCACCGACGCCATCACCCTCATCCTCGGCGGCCGCATCGACAAACATTCCGAAATCGACGACCCCATCCTTTCCCCCCGCCTCGCCGCCAAATGGTCCGCCGACCACGCCCTCGCCTTCCGCGCCGCCTACGCCGAAGGCTTTCGCGCACCCCAAGTCTTCGATGAAGACCTACACATCACCCAGGTCGGCGGCGAAGGTCAGGTCATCCGCAACGATCCCGAACTCAAGGAAGAGCGCTCCCGCAGCCTTAGCGGCGGCTTCGAATGGACCCCCGCCCTCGGCGACCGCGCCCTTGGACTCCTCGAAGCAACTCTCTTCTACACCCAGCTTCGGGACGCCTTCGCCCTCGAAAACACCGACGACCCCGACACCCCCGACTTCGAGTTCACCCGCCTCAACCGCGGCGGAGCCAAGGTCTACGGTGCCGAAATCAACCTCGGCTACCAGATCCCCGACCTCTTTGAAATCTCCCTCGGCTACGTCCATCAGCGCGCACGCTTCGACGACCCCGACGAAGACTTCGACACCCGCGACTACTTCCGAACCCCCGACGACTACGCCGTCCTCAAACTCATCTGGCGCAACCCCGATCTCGTCGATCTCTTCATCGGCGCCAAATACACCGGCTCCATGAAAGTTCCCCACTACGCCGGCTTTATCGAAGAAGATCGCCTCGCAACCACCCCCTCCTTCCTCACCTGGGACGTCAGCCTCTCCCGCCGCATCGCCGGAATCCGCTGGACCGCCGGGGTCAAAAACCTCACCGACGAATTCCAATCCGATCTCGACCTCGGCCCCGAACGCGACGCCGGTTACATCTACGGACCCCGCACCCCCCGCACCTTCTTCCTCAGCGCCAAAGCCGAATTCTAACCCTCCATCACAATCAGGAACATCACCATGAAAAAAGCCTACCTGCTAACCGCCCTTACCCTCGTCGCCGCGCTCGGCATCACCACTGCGCACGACCGGATTGACCACTTCAAAGGCAAACCCTCGGAAACCGTCGCGGAAGCAAAAGAAAACCTCTCCACCTACAATCAGAACCTTCACCAGATCATCACCCTCGAGTCGATCCAACCCGAACAGATGGTCGAGATCCACCAGCTCACCTATACCTTGGAAATCGCCATCGCCAAACTTCAAGAAACCCTTCAAGAAGTCGCCGACACTCTCGAAGAGGTTCACCTTGGCTCGGAAACCTTCGACGAACCCCGTGTCCGGGAAAATGCGAAGGTGTACCTCCACCTCATTGAACAACTCCTCAAAAACGAAGCGCCATCCCTCCATCCAAAGTAAAACAAGCTTCCAACCTGTGTCCTCCGCCTCAACCACATCAAACGCCCCCTTGACCCCCCGCAACTTAACCTCAAGTTGAAACGCGGTGCCCCCACTGCGTCATCGATTTACCCAAGCCCCACTCCTCCTCCGTAGCCCGGACGCCCTCCGCCTCCACCTGCCCCGCAACCCGCGTTGTCGCCAACGCACCTGCCCATCCGCAGCTCCTCCGTAGCCGCGCTGGCCACAGCGCGGACTCCCCAGCCCGCCCAAATTCCAAACCTTGGAAA
>DAOLCW010000206.1:0-3017 GCA_035327665.1 Kiritimatiellia bacterium | reverse complement strand
GGCCAGCTTGCTGGCCGGAGCAAAAGTTTTACTTCAGAGGCATGGTCCCACCGTACACCACGCCCCCTGCCGGCTTGTCCGGCAGGAGCGAAAGTTCCGTACGGGATATCTACCTCTCCCTTCCCCCCCCACCTTCCCGCTTGGCAGCGTCCACCTCAAACGGCATACTCCCTCCGAAGCCTATGGGAGAGAAAGTCAAATTTGCCGGATGGTGCGCCATCCTCCTCACCATCGTCTGGGTTCTCGCCCCCACCGCGACCCAGCGTATCGAGGACGACGCCATCGAAATCCGCTACATGGCCCCCGAAGGCCCCATCCGCGACGCCATGGAAGCCGCCGTCCGCGAATTCGAACACCTCACCCGCGAACGCAACCGCATCGATCCCTCTTATCCCGTCATCCGCGTCGTCGCCGGCCAGCACGCCTCCCGCGACCAAGTCGAAGATCCCACCCGCTTCCTCCTCAGTCTCGCCGGCGGAGATCCTCCCGACGTCATCTTCTTCGACCGCTTCGCGATCAGCGAGTGGGCCGCCCGCGGCGCCTTCACCCCCCTCGACCCTTTCCTCGCCCACGACCAGGAACTCTGGACCCAATGGAAAGCCTCCGGGGCCGACCCCCTTCACGCCCCCTGGCCCGGCGCCCTCCCCGAACCTCCCCGAGCCGAAGGCGCCCCCGCCCTCGCCGGGGTCTCCCCCATCCAAGCCGCCGACTTCTATCCCGGCGCCTGGGACGAAGTAAACTACCGCAATCCTCTCACTCGCCAAACCCAGCTCTTCGGCATCCCCAACAACGCCGACAACCGTGTCCTCCTCTACAACAAAGACATGCTCGTCCGTTATGGCTTCACCAACGAACTCGGCCATGCCCGCCCCCCCCGCTCCTGGGAAGAACTCGAAGAAATGGCCGTCGCCATGACCGAAACCGACGAACGCGGAAACCTACGCCAGGTCGGCTTCATCCCCAACTACGGCAACACCTTCCTCTACATGTATGGCTGGATGGCTGGCGGCGAATTCATGAGCGAGGACGGCCTCACCGCCACCCTCAACCATCCCCGCGTCGTCGAAGCCCTCGACTACGTCACCCGCGTCTACAACCGCCTCGGCGGAGCCCAACAGGTCGATGCCTTCCAAAGCACCTTCCAGCGCGATGCCCTCGACCCCTTCATCACCGGCAAGGTCGCCATGAAAATCGACGGCGTCTGGATCATGTCCTCCCTCGCCCGCTACGGCCGCGACCTCAACGTCGGCGCCGCCCCCCCGCCCCTCCCCCAGCGCGAACTCGACGCCGGACGCCATCCCATCTCCTGGCTCGGCGGCTGGGCCTACGCCATCCCCTCCTCCGCCCAAAATCAGGAGGCCGCCTGGGAACTCATCCGTTTCCTCGTCAGCCAGCGCGCCCTCGAAATCATGATGACCTCCGAGCGCTACACCTACATGGCCCAGGGCCGCCCCTTCGTCCCCCGCCAAATCCCCAACCGCCCCCAGAACGAATGGATGTACCAGACCTACATCGCCGACAACCCCGACATCGAACCCAAATTCCGCGCCGTCATGCAAGTCTACAACGACATGCTCGAACACTCCCTCTGCCGACCCGTCACCCCCGTCGGCCAGCAGCTCTGGAACGCCCAGCGCTGGGCCATGGAAGAAGCCATCTACGGTCGCCGCACCCCCCGGGACGCCCTCGACCACCACAACGCCATCGTCCAGCGCAGCCTCGACCAAACCCTCCAGCCCCCTCCCGGACGCCCCATCACCTCCTGGACCTGGTTCTTCGTCCTCTACGCCGCCCTCATCAGCGCCACCGTCGTCTGGGTCTATCGCTCCGACACCCGCCAACGCAAATCCACCCCCCGCAAGTTCTCCTTCTTCCGCCTCGTCACCGGCGAACGCGAAGACAAACAAGCCGCCGTCATCGAAGGCAAAAAAGGCTCCTACTTCCGCTCCCAGTGGAAAGAAGGCGTCCTCTGCGCCCTCCCCTGGATCCTCGGCTTCATCCTCTTCACCGGCGGCCCCCTCCTCTTCTCCATCCTCATCAGCTTCACCCGCTACGACATCCTCAACCCCGCCATCCTCCTCGGCCTCGACAACTACGTCGCCATGTTCACCTCCGATGAACTCTTCTTCAAATCCCTTTGGAACACCCTCTTCATGATCATCGGCATCCCCCTCGGCATGGCCATCGGACTCGGCATGGCCATCCTCCTCACCCAAAAAGTTCGCGGCGTCGCCATCTGGCGCACCTTCTTCTACCTCCCCAGCATCGTCCCCATGGTCGCCGCCAGCATCCTCTGGATCTGGATCTTCAACCCCCAGAGCGGACTCCTCAACGGCTTCCTCGCCTACCTCGGCATCACCGGCCCCCTCTGGCTCCAGGACCAGAACACCAGCAAATGGGCCCTCATCCTCATGGGCCTGTGGACCGCTGGTGGCGGCATGATCATCTGGATCGCCGGCCTCAAAGGCATCAGCGAAACATACTACGAAGCCGCCGCCATCGACGGCGCCGGAAAATGGAAACAATTCCTCTACATCACCCTCCCCATGCTCACCCCCTACATCTTCTTCAACCTCGTCATGGGCCTCATCGGCACCTTCCAGATCTTCACCCAGGCCTTCATCATGACCGGCGGCGGACCCGTCAACTCCACCCTCTTCTACGCCTACCACCTCTTCAACCACGCCTTCCGCTACCTCAACATGGGCTACGCCGCCGCCATGGCCTGGTTCCTCTTCCTCATTGTCCTCCTCCTCACCGCCTTCCAAATGCGCATGTCCAAACGCTGGGTCCACTACGAGGATGAAGCATGACCCCCCGCAAGTTACTTACCCTCGCCCGCGCCCTCACCATCTACGGCCTTCTCGTCGGCGGCTCCATCGTCTTCTCCCTCCCCTTCCTCTGGATGATCGGCACCAGCATGAAGGTCGACCGCGAAATGTTCGGTGAAACCATCACCTTCCTCCCCCAAACCCCCGTCCCCGCCCCCGTCTCCCCCTACTTCGACACCCGCTACT
>DAOLCW010000205.1:0-3050 GCA_035327665.1 Kiritimatiellia bacterium | reverse complement strand
TTCAGACGAAGGTTAAGACAAAGTTCAACACGAAGTTTAACACAAAGTTCCCGCCAGAGGCGGGTGGTGGGGCGGTTATCGCATGACGGTGTCGAGGACGATGCCGCCGGGGCCTTGGAGTTCGATTTTAAGGGGCATTTGGCCGTAGGCGTGGGTGGAGCAGCTTAAGCAGGGGTCGAAGCAGCGGATGACGGCTTCGACACGGTTGAGGGCGCCTTCGGGGATTTTGTCGCCACGGACGAATTGTTTGGCGGCCTGGAGGATGCCCGCGTTCATGGCGAGGTTGTTGTGGCCGGTGGCGATGATCATGTTGACCTTGGTGATGAGGCCGTGTTTGTCGATTTCGTAATGGTGCAGGAGGGTGCCGCGGGGGGCTTCGGAAATGCCGACGCCGACGGGGTTGTTGGGGGCGGCGACGGCGCGGACGCGGGTGTCGACGCAGAGCGGGTCTTCAAACCATTCCCGCATGCGTTCGAGGCCGAAGATGATCTCGATGAGGCGGGCGTGGTGGTAGTGGAAGGTGCCGTCGACCGGGCCGTTGGGGTTGATCTGGCGGAAGGCCTGGAAGGCCTGGTCGGCGATGGGGGTGCCGGCCTTCTGGGCGATGTTGATGCGGGCGAGCGGGCCGACGCGGTACATGCCGCCGGGGAATCCGTGGGCTTTGTAATACGGTGACTTGAGGTAGGAGTCGGGTTCGACGTGTTCTTCGAGATGGTCGGCGTAGTCGAGGGCGGGAATGGAGGATTCGAGGACGGCGCCGTCGGCATCGATCATGCGGAGATGGCCGTCGTAGTGCTCGAGTCCGCCGTCGTCGGTGACGAGACCCATGTAGAGGCTGGGGTGTTGGCCGAGGTATTGGATTTCATCGGCGAATTTGACCGCCCAGCCTTCGTAGGCGTCGAGGGTTTGGCGGGCGATGTCGAGCATGGCCGGGAGTTTGGCGAGAACGTTGGCGCGCTGGTCCTCGGTCATGGGGCGGCTGACGCCGCCGGGGACGACCCAGGCGGGGTGGATGCGTTTGCCGGCGAGGTCTTCGATGAGTTGCTGGCCGAACTGGCGGAGGGTGATGCCGTTGCGGGCGATTTGTTCGTGTTTGGCGGCGAGGCCGAGGATGTGGCGTTCGGCCGGGTCGGCGTCCATGCCGAGGACGAGGTCGGGCGAGGAGAGGTAGAAGAAGCTGAGGGCATGGGACTGGATCATCTGGGCGGTGTTGAGGACGCGCCGGAGGAGTTTGGCGGCGGGAGGGATGTCGACGGCGAGGAGCATGTCGCCGGCTTTGGCGGAGGCGACGAGATGGCTGACCGGACAGATGCCGCAGGTGCGGGCGGTGAGGGCGGGCATTTCTTCGAAGGGCCGCCCGACGCAGAAGGTTTCGAAGCCGCGGAACTGGGTGACGTGGAACCGGGCGTTGGTGACCGCGCCTTGATCGTCGAGGGTGATGGTGATCTTGGAGTGGCCTTCGATGCGGGTGACGGGATCAATGAGGATGGTTTTGCTCATGGCGGTTATCCAAAACGGGGGGGGACGGGGTTGGGCTGGCCTTCCAGCACGGCGAGCAGGGCTTTGACGATGGTGCCGGCGGGGGGCGGGCAGCCGGTGATGAATACGTCGACGGGGACGACGTGATGGACGGGGACGCTTTTGTCGAGCAGGGGGGGAATGACCTGGACGGGATGGTCGGGTCCGTAGGCGTCGGTCATGATGGTGTCGACGGAAAAGGTGTTGCGCATGCCGGGGACGTTGCTGGTGATCGCGCAATCGCCGAGGGCGATGAGGGTCTTGGTGCGTCCGCGGATGTGTTTGATCTTTTCCTCGTCCTCGGTGCTGCTGACCGCGCCTTCAACGATGGTGACGTCGACGTTTTCCGGGAAAACCTTGAAGTCGACGAGGGGGCTGTAGACGAGGTCGATTTTGGGGGCGAGGTCGAGGAGGATCATGTCCATGTCGAGAAACGACATGTGGCATCCGGAACAGCCGTCGAGCCAGACGGTGGCGAGGCGAACTTTACTCATGATGCGTGCTCCTTGTTGCGGGTGATGAGTTGGGGAAGGGCGTGGCGTTTTTTCATTTCGGCGACGGCGCGGCCTTTTTCGACGAGGGCGCCGGTGGGGCAGACCTGGACGCATTTGCCGCAACTGGTGCAGGAGGCGGCTTCGCCCCAGGGCTGGTTGAGGTCGGCGATGATGCGGGCGTCGATGCCGCGGCCCATGATGTCCCAGGTGTGGGCGCCTTCGATTTCGTCGCAGACGCGGACGCAGCGGGCGCAGAGGACGCAGCGGTTGGGGTCGAGGATGAAGCGCGGGTGGCTGGCGTCGACGGCGTGGACGGGGTTGAGATAGGGCAGGGTGATGTGATCGACGCCGAGTTTGGTGGCGAGGTCCTGGAGTTCGCAATTGCCGTTGGAGACGCAGACGGCGCAGACGTGGTTGCCTTCGGCGAAGAGCAGTTCGAGCACGGTGCGGCGGTGGGCTTCGAGGGCTTCGGAGGTGGTGCGGACTTTCATGCCTTCGGCGGCGTAGGTGGTGCAGGCGGGGAGGACGCGTCCGGTGCCGATGATTTCGACGAGGCAGAGGCGGCAGGCGCCGGCCGGGGAGAGGCCTTCGAGGAAACAGAGGGTGGGGATGCGGATGCCGTTTTCGCGGGCGATCTGGAGGATGGTCTGGTCCTCGCGGGCGCCGACCTCGCGGTCGTCGATGGTGAGGGTGATGACTTTGGCGGTGGTGGCGGGGGTCATGTGCGGGCCTCCTCGGGTTCGTCGACGAGCAGTTCTTCGTATTCGTGGCGGAAATATTTCAGGGTGCTGAGCAGGGGGTTGGGGGCGGTCTGGCCGAGTCCGCAGAGGCTGGTGGTGCGGACCATTTCGCAGAGGCTTTCCATGCGGGCGATATCGCGGCGGGTGCCACGGCGGGCGCGGATGCGCTCGATGAGTTCGTAGAGCTGCGGGGTGCCGACCCGGCAGGGGACGCATTTGCCGCAGGACTCGGATTTGCAGAACTCCATGAAGAAGCGGGCGACGTCGACCATGCTGGAGGTTTCGTCCATGACGATCA
>DAOLCW010000204.1:0-3070 GCA_035327665.1 Kiritimatiellia bacterium | reverse complement strand
CCCCCCCCCACCCGCCCCCTCTAACCCCACATCACCAACCGCAACCCCCCCCCCCCCCCCCCCGACCCCCCCCCCCCCGCCCCGCCCCCCTCCCCCCCCCGCCTCACCCCCACCCTCCGCTACACCCTCCACGGCCTCGTCCTCGCCCTCGCCATCCTCATCCGCCTCCACTTCGTCCTCCACGTCGAATGGTTCGCCCGAAGCGACACTCGCGACTTCCACGAATACGCCCTCAACCTCCTCCGCGGCGAAGGCTTCGTCGTCTACTGGAACGAAGCCCCCGTCCGCGAAGGCTTCGTCTCCCGCCAGGTCCACTCCGTCGGCTACCCCCTCTTCCTTGCCGGACTTTACGCCATCACCGGATTCGATCAGGAGGTTTACGCCCAAAGCTACATGGCCAACATGCCCCTTGGCGCCCATGCCCTCCCCGCCCAGGGCTTCAACCCCCTTCATGCCCTCATCGCCAACATCCTCCTCGACGTCATCACCATGCTCGCCCTCGTGGTCATTGCCCACCGCCTCTTCGGCTTCCCCACCGCCCTCGTCGTCCAGATCCTCTTTGCCCTCTACGTCACCTGGACCCCTCAACTCATCAGCGAAACCCTCTTCTTCACCCTCTTCACCAGCGCCCTCGCCCTCCTTGTCGTCAACCCCGACTTCAAAAACCACAAACTCACCGCCGCCTTCGCCATCGTCAATACCCTCGCCGTCATGACCAAACCCATGGCCATCATCCTCTATGCCTTCGTCGGCCTCTGGGTCCTCCGCAACCTATCCCTCACCCGCATCGCCCGTGCCGCCCTCATCGCCACCCCCCTCCTCCTCTTCATCGCCATCATGTTCTGGCGCAGCCATCACTACTACGGCCACATGTTCCTCAGCTCCACCGGGGCCCAACACGTCGCCACCCACAACTACGGCTTCGTCTGGTGGGATGAACACGCCAACCTCCGCGAACAACTCGGTCGCGTCCCCACCGAATACGAAGTGATGGACTACTTCCGCCAGCTCAAGAAACAAGCCGACCGCGAAGATCCCGCCCGCGCCGTCGGTATCTACGTCAAAAGTTTCTTCCAAATGTTCTCGTGGGAACCCGACTGGCACATGAACTGGTTATGGCAAGCCAATTTCCACCGCCACCCCGACGTCGCCGCCCAACACCAGCGCCTTTTCCGCCTTTCCCTCTGGTGGTATCCCCTCGGCCTCATCGGCTGCATCGCCTTCGCCCGCAAAGCCCCCATCCCCGCCCTTACCATCCTTCTCTTCTTCCTCCTCCACGCCTACGTCAGCCCCGGCCACCACCGCTACATGGCCCCCGTCAACGTCCTCTTCATGATCTTCGCCGGCGCCCTCCTCGTGACCGCCGCCCGCTGGACCTGGCAACGCCTCAAGGACGATCCCGGTAATAGTCCCCCCGCGACAACTTCTTCTCCAGCCAGCAGTACAACACAATAAACAAGTACCGGCTCCCCATCTCCTTGATCTTCAACTTCGACACCCCCGCCTTCCGGTTCGTCCATGAAATCGGGAGCTTCACCACCTGGTACCCCCGCACCACCGCCTTCAACGGCATCTCCACCGTCAAATTGAAGTGCGACGACAACAACGGCTGAATCCCCTGGATCACCTCCCGCCGGTATCCCTTGAACGCATTCGTGATGTCATTGTGATCCACCCGGAACAGCAGCCGGATAAACGTATTTGCCAACCGGTTCAACACCAGCTTGTGCCGCGGATAATCAATCACCCTCCCCCCTTTCATGAACCGCGACCCAAACACACACTCCGCACCGTTCTTCAGCTCCTGGTAATACTTCAGCACATCCTCCGGCGAATCCGACAAATCCCCCATCACCACCGCCACCGCCTCCCCCCGGAACGTCCCCAAACCCCATCGCACCGCATGCCCGAATCCCGCCCGGCCCGGATTCACCTCCAATCGAATCCGCGCCTCCTTCTCCATCAGCCTTTCCACCACTTTCGCCGTACCGTCCGTGCTGTGATCGTTCACCACCACAATCTCAAAATCCTCCACCCCCGCCCCCGCAAACGCCGCCAACAACGCCTCACACGTCTCCCCGATGCTTCCCTCCTCATTGTGCGCCGGAATCACCAGCGATAAAAACGGCCGCTCAATCATCGCCCGCTCCCCCCCAGCAGCTCCCGCGCCTCCGGATTCGCCTCCAGCCACCGGTACGTCGTTTCCAGAATGCCCCGCGCATCATGCTCCGGTTTCCACCCGAACACCTCCTGCGTCCGCCCCGTATCCATCATCATCCACTTCACATCCGCCGGACGCGGCTCCATCAACGCCACCACCTCCACCTCCCTGCCCGTGATCTCCCGGCATAACCCCGTTGTTTCCCTCAGCGAAAGCGAAACCTCCCGCGACCCGCCCACCGGAAAAACCTCCCCCCGGAACTCCCCCATCCGCTCCGCCTGCATCAACACCAGCCTCACCAGATCATCCACATGCAACACATCCCGCACCTGCTTCCCCGTCCCCCCGTATCCGATGTACGACAACCCCTTCCCCGCCATGTGCCGGACCAGCCAATACGTAAACACCCCCTGATCCACCTTCCCCAACTGCCACGGACCCGCAATCACCCCGCAACGGTTGATCAACGCCGGAAGATCATATTGCCGCGCATACTCCTGCAACAGGATCTCCGAAGCCCACTTCGTCGCCCCATACAACGACCGCGCCCCCTCCATCGGAAACTCCAAATCCAACCCTCGTTCACTGTACCCCCGCCCCGACCCCCACACCTCAAACCGCGTCTCTCCCTCCACAAACCGCAACCCGTCGATCCGCTCATACGGATACACCCGCGACGTCGACAAAAACACCACCGGTACCCTCCGCTCCCGCGCCCACTCAAAACAATGCAGCGACCCCACCAGATTGTTCTCCACCATGAACTTCGCATCCCCCCCCTTCGTCCCCACCAACACCGAAGGCTCCGCGCTCGCCTCGATCCTCCAATCAAAAGCCCCCCCCCCCCCCCCCAACGTTTCCGGCCCCCCCCTCTCCCCCCCCCACAACCCCCCCCCCCCCCCCCCCACC
>DAOLCW010000203.1:0-3093 GCA_035327665.1 Kiritimatiellia bacterium | reverse complement strand
AACCGTGATGCCGCTTGCGCCAGCAATCGGATCGCCTCGCGCTCGTCATGCAAACCAAGGCCCACTTCACGATAGGATGCCCGTTTGCGACCACTCGCCTATCGAGCCGCCAGTTCAAGCAATCGATCTCGGAATCTGTCGTTGCCTATATACCAACCCCTCCGGATTCCCTTATGCACCTTATGCCTCCCGGAACCTCTAATGCGTGACCCCTTTTATGCCTCAAACGAAACCGCAAAGCTTACGCCCGCCATGACCATGCCTTGACACGGCAGGCTTAAAGTGCATACTTATAGTGTGCATACAGGAAGGTGACTCCATGAAAGCAACGGTATTGGATTTAAGAAGAAGAACGGGGGCTATCCTCGCCGCACTGGATCGCAATGAGCAGGTAACCTTGACCAAGCGCGGACGGAAAATGGCGGTCATTGTTCCGTATCAGGCGGAGTCGCGCCCGTCGGCGGCCTCGCATGCGGCTTTTGGGCTGTGGCGTGATCGTCGCGATCTGGTGGATGTCCCGTCCTTTGTGCGCGCGTTGCGAAAAGGACGGTCGTTCTAAATGGTATTCGATACCGATGTCATCATTTGGGCACTTCGCGGAAACGCCAAGGCGGCCCAGCAGATCGACCGCCAGCCGCGCCTGTACCTCTCCGCAGTTTCCTACATGGAACTCGTGAAAGGCGCACGCGACAAAGCCGATCAAAAAGCAATACGAAGTTTTTTACATGATTTGTCCTTCACGTTTTTGCCGATCACGCAGGACACCAGCCATCGTGCGGTCATCTACATGGAGGCCTTTGCTTTGTCCTCGGGCCTGGAACTGGCGGACGCGTTAATCGCCGCGACCGCAGCCGAGCACGGGTTGACGCTTTGCACCGCTAACCACCGCCATTATCGCGTCATCACGGAGCTTACGCTTTCCATTTTCCGCCCGTAAGCTATGGCAACCCCTGCCACGTTCTCCCCCGCGTGTAGCCGCGCCCGCCTGCCCGACTCTGGAGGGTTAGAACGTGGCCGAGGTTGGGAAGAGCCCGTGGGTGAAGCGGCCACATCCTGACGGATGCGGCTACGGGAGGCGCGGCAAGGCGTGCAGCTTGATCTGTATGTACGGGGCCCTACAACCCCAAGGTACAGGACGCTGTACGCGGACCGTGGCACGACCCGCCGTCTCCGCCACCCCCGCCTCGAACGTGATAGACCCCATAGCACGCCGCAGGCCCTGCGAAGGCGGCTACTCCTCCGCCACCACAATCTTCCTCCCCTTCGGCCGGTCCGGATCCGAAGTGTCATACACCACAAACTTGATGTCCGGAAACGATCGTCCCAGCTCATCCCTCAGGTAGTCTTCAATCGCTTCGATGTTGTGCGGATCGTCGTCCGAAAACCCAATACTCACCGGACCGCCCACCCCGCCTCCCCGCAGCAGGCTCAGCACATGCTGCACAAAATCCTTCACCGCGAACTGCTTCGCGGCCTCCGGACTCTCCGATCCTCCCCCCCGCCTCCCCATCATCGCCTCGAACTCCGGCGACGTCACCCCGTGATAACGGTTCAAATCCAGATACCCCGCCAAAAACTCCCCATCCGACTTCTCAGGCAACTTCCCCTCAAAACGCTGAATGTAGGACTTGATATTCGCAAGCATCAGCTTCTTTTCGTCCTCGTTCAGCATCGCCTCAATAAAATACTCCACCCCTTTCCGGATCGATCCCGGACTATGGGATCGCGCCGTGATAATCGCAAACAGCCGCGCCTCAATCAGCGCCTGCTTGAACGTCGCAAATGAAGGCGCTCCCTGCTCCTTCCCTTCCAAAACCGGGGCCAACGCCGACTTCGTGTCCTCCAGAAACGCGCGATCCCCCCGATCCCCCCGGTCGTAAAAATCCACAAACGCCTCGTCCCAGTCCCCCTTCCTCGGACGAATCCCATCCATCCTCCGGCGAATGCGCGCAAACTCCGCCGTCGACACATCGTATGGCTCCCACCCTCCCTCCACCTTCCGCTCCAGGTGAATCCGCGTTGGCATGTGCAGAATGTTGTCGTCCCAATCGAACATGTAATACTTCAAGTGAAGAGGAATCTCCGGGACCGGAATCCCGTTACCTTCGTTGCTCGCCTTATCCATACTCATCCTAACCCCCGCCCTTCGCCTGTCGCGCCAGTTGGACATACGTCAAGATTCCCCGGGCAATTCCCCGCGCCACATCTTCTCGAAACGCCGGATCCATAAAACGCTGCTCCTCCTGCGGATTCGATACAAATCCACACTCCACCAGAATCGCCGGACTGCTCGCTTCACGCAAGACCGCAAACCGCCCCCGCCTCAACCCTCGATTCCCCACCCCCGTCTGCGCCACCAGCGACCGCTGCACATGATACCCCAGAATCGCACTCTGCGCGCTGTGGGCATGCCCCGGTGCCATCCCTCCCGCCCGGCTGCCCGTCGCTGTCGAAGCGAACCCCGGCGCCGTCAACACAAACGTCTCCGCCCCATTCGCGCTTGGGTTCGCCGCCGAATTCACATGGATACTCACAAACAAATCCGCATTCCACCGCCGGGCCATGCGCGCCCGTTCCTCCAGCTCCACAAACCGGTCGCTTTCCCGCGTCATATACACCGTCAACCCCGCGCTCGTCAGATGCGTCCTCAACCTCCGCGCCACATCCAAAACCACCCGCTTCTCCTCCACCCCCAGCCGTCCCCGCGCCCCCGAATCCGCCCCCCCGTGGCCCGGATCAATCACCACCACCCGGTGACCCACCTCCCGCAAATACACCTCCGGACGCAAAATCGGATCCAGCGACGTCCGCATATCGATCTCGTGAAACGCCCACCTTCCCCGAACCTGCCGCACCGGCTCATGCAGCCATATTTGCTGGTCCTGAATCGAACAATCCCGGCTATCCATGTTTGCCACCACACGTAGCCGTGGATTCTCGATCAAAAAACGCCCCCCCACCGGCCCCGACACCTGCATCCCGTAAAACGACGCAAAATCCGAAAACGCCACATACCGGTTCCCCTCCACCGCGAACGATTTCGGCACGGAATCCCCCCGCACGCCCCCCGCCACAAGCGGCAAAATCATCCCC
>DAOLCW010000202.1:0-3138 GCA_035327665.1 Kiritimatiellia bacterium | reverse complement strand
AGTTTTCCAAGGTTTGGAAACGCGGGGAGGGTGGTTTTCCAAGGTTTGGAAATGGGGCTGAAGGGCCGTCCCCGGGGACCCAAGGGGGAGGGAGTGGACGGGGTGAGATGTTTTGTAAGGCTATGATGGGTAACGGGATGGGTTGTCGGTTGGCGGGTTGTGATGGGGTTGAATAGTTCAGGCTTGACCCCGGGCGGGAGTCGTGTTTTCCTTAATTCCCTCGAAATCAGTTACTTATATCCGCTTATCATTTGCGACGGCCGGACGCGGTTGCAGTGAGGCGATGAGAAAGAGGCAGGCTATGGGAACGGCATGGGGCGTGATATTGGCAGGTGGCAAGGATGAGGAGCCCTTGGATTCGATTGTTACCGGATTTTTGAATGCGGATAATCGTCCGGTGCTCTCGTATAGTTTTAGTGCGCTTGAGCATTGCCCGGAGATCGACGGGTTTGTGGTGGTGGCGCCCCGGGAGCGTTTGGAGCAAGTGCAGGCGATGGCTCAGTTGTATGGCTGTCACAAGATCCGGAAGATCGTTCCGGGCGGTGCGTCGTACATGGTGTGTTTGACGAATGGACTGAATTACGTGGATGAAACGGTGGATACGATCGTGATTCATGAAGCGTCGCGCCCGGGGGTGCAGGCGGAGGATGTGGGGGCGGTGGTGAAGGCGTCACGGAAAACGGGATGTGCGGCGTTGGCACGGTCGGTGGAGGGGAGGTGGGTGACGGCAGCAGCGAATCATGTGGTGGATAAACCGGTGGATGGGTCGAAGCTTCGTGAAGTGGGTACGCCGCTGGCGGTGACGCGGGAGGCGTTGGACAAGGCGCTGGCGAAGGCGAAGAAGAATAAGAAGACGTTCAAGCATCCGATGGAGTTGATGGAGTATGCGGGGGTTCAGATGCGGATGTCGTTGACGCAGAAGTTTCCGGTGAAGATTTCGGAGATCAAGGATCTGGCGGAGGTGGAAGCGATTCTGCGTTTGCGGCAGAAGTTTTAGTGGGGGCGGGATGAGGGTTCGATGAGGGCGTGGAAGGCGGCTTCGTCGAGGACGGGGATGCCGAGTTTTTGGGCTTTGGCGAGTTTGCTTCCGGCGGCTTCTCCGGCGAGGAGGTAATGGGTGTTTTTGCTTACGCTGTCGGTGATGGTGGCGCCGAGGGTGCGGAGTTTTTCTTTGATGGTGTCGCGGGTGTAGCTGGGGAGGGTTCCGGTGACGACGATGGTTTTGCCGGTGAAGGGGGATGAGGTTGCGGGGGGTGGGGGGGCTAGATCGCGGGTGTTGAGTCCGGCGGTGGCGAGGGAGCGGCAGAGGTCGAGGTTTTTTGGGTTGGTGAAGAATTCGTGGATGGCTTCGGCCATGATGGCGCCGATGTCGGGGACGGCTTGGAGTTGCTCGGGGGTGGCGTTGAGGATGGCATCGAGGGAGCCAAAGGCGCGGGCGAGGCGGCGGGCGGAGCCTTCGCCGACGTGGGGGATGCCGAGGCCGTGGAGGAGTCGCCAGAGGTCGCGGCCCCGGCTGTGGTCAATGGCGTGGATGAGGTTGGCGGCGGATTTTTCACCCATGCGTTCGAGGGATTGGAGCTGGGGGGCGGTGAGGGTGTAGAGGTCGGCGAGGTTGGCGACGAGGCGTTTTTCGACGAGTTGGTTAATGAGGGCTTCGCCGAGGCCTTCGATGTCCATGGCGGTGCGTCCGGCGAAGTGGCCGATGGCGCGTTTGATTTGGGCGGGGCAGGAGATGTTTTCGCAGCGCCAGGCGACGAATTCGGGGTCGCGGTGGATGGGGCCGCCGCAGGCGGGGCAGATGCCGCCGACGTGGGCGAAGAGGTCGAAGGGGGGGGCGTGGGGAGGCCGGAGGGAGGGAACGACGTGGATGACGGCGGGAATGACTTGTCCGGCTTTTTCGATGATGACGGTGTCGCCGATGCGGATGTCTTTGCGGCGGATTTCTTCTTCGTTGTGGAGGGTGGCGCGGGAGATGGTGGAGCCAGCGAGGAGGACGGGGTCGAGTTCGGCGACGGGGGTGAGGGTTCCGGTGCGGCCGACTTGGACGGTGATGGCGCGGAGGAGGGTTTGGGCCTGTTCGTGGGAGTATTTGTAGGCGATGGCGAAGCGGGGGGCTTTGGCGGTGGAGCCGAGTTTGGTCCAGAGGGCGAGTTCGTCGAGTTTGATGACGGCGCCATCGATGTCGTAGGGGAGGTCGTGTTCGTGGCGCTGGAGTTCTTCGACGCGGGCGATGACGTCGTCGATGCCGGAGCAGGTCCACCAGAGGTGGGGGATGGTGAAGCCGGCGTGGCGGAGGGTTTCGATTTCCTGATGGTGGTGGGTGAAGGTGATGCCTCGGGTTGCGCCGACGGCGTAACAAACGGCGGCGAGGGGGCGTTTGGCGACGATGGCGGGATCGAGTTGTTTGAGGGAGCCTGCGGTGGCGTTGCGGGGGTTGGCGAAGAGGGGTTCGCCGGCGGCTTCGCGTTCGCGGTTGAGTTTGGCGAAGCCTTCGCGGGGGAGGTAGGCTTCGCCGCGGACTTCGAGGAGTTCGGGCGGGTTGGGGAGGGTGAGGCGAAGGGGGAGGGTGTGGAGGGTTTTGAGGTTCTGGGTGATGTCGTCTCCGGTGGTTCCGTTGCCCCGGGTGGCGCCGAGGGTGAGGAGGCCGTTTTGGTAGCGGAGGCTGATGGAGACGCCGTCGATTTTGGGTTCGACGACGTAGGTGAGGTCGTCGCGGGCGGCGAGTTTGACGACGCGGCGGTGGAATTCGCGGAGTTCGTCGAGGTTGTAGGTGTTGTCGAGGGAAAGCATGGGGAGGAGGTGATCCACACTTTGAAATTGCTGGAGGGGCGCTCCGCCAACGCGCCGGGAGGGGGAGTCGGGGGAGGCGAGTTCGGGATGTTCGTGTTCGAGGCGGATGAGTTCTTCCATGAGCCGGTCGAAGTCGCGGTCGGAGATCTCGGGGGCGGCGTCCTCGTAGTAGAGACGGGAATGGCGTTCAATTTCGCGGCGGAGGTGTTCGATGCGTGGATGGGGGGAGGGGGGATTCATAGGGAAATAACGTTAATAAATTTGGTGGGGGTTGCGAGGATGATTGCGGGGGGATGAAGGTTGATTGAGCAGGATGGGGGTTCGGACTGTCGTATGGGGGTGATGTGT
>DAOLCW010000201.1:0-3232 GCA_035327665.1 Kiritimatiellia bacterium | reverse complement strand
GGGGGGGGGGGGGGGGGCGGTGGGGGGGGGGGGGGGGGGGGGGGGGCGGGGGGGGAGGTAGATGTCGAAGCGGGTCCCTTTGCCGGGATGGGTTTGGCAGGTGATGTGGCCAAGATGTTTGCGAACGATGCCGTAGACGACGGAGAGTCCGAGTCCGGTTCCTTTGCCTTCGGGTTTGGTGGTGTAGAAGGGTTTGAAGAGGTTTTCTTTTTGGGCAGGGGTCATGCCGGTGCCGGAGTCTTCGACCTGAATGAGGATGTGGGGGCCGTGGGCTTCGGGGGGAAGCAGTTCGGGAATCTGGTGATGACGTCCGCGGTGAAGGTGCAAGGGAAGCAAGCGGAGATCAAGGACACCGCCAGAGGGCATGGCGTCGCGGGCGTTGACGGCAAGGTTGATGAGGACTTGTTCGATCTGGCTTACATCGGCTTCGACCCAGCAGGGGTGGGGAGAGGGATGAATTCGGATGGCGATGGATTCGTCGATGAGGCGGCGGAGGATGGTTTGAATCTCGGTGAGGATGAGGTTGAGGTCGATGACGGTGGTTTTGATGGGTTGGTTTCGGGAGAAGGTGAGGAGGCGCCGGGTGAGATCGGCGGCCCGGTGGGCGGCGGCCCCGATGTCGTGGATGTAGGGGTGGGCGGCAGCTTCGGGAGGGATCTGCTCGCGGGCGGCGTCGGTGCTGTTGAGGATGACGGTGAGGAGGTTGTTGAAATCGTGGGCGATTCCGCCGGCGAGTTGGCCGAGGGCTTCCATTTTCTGGGATTGCCGGATGCGGTTTTCGAGGGTGAAGCGTTCGGTGATGTCTTCCATCATTTCGATGACGGCTTGGACTTGCCCGGCTTCGTTCTTCAGAGGGGAGGAAATGATGCGGGAGTGGAGGGGGCCAAGCTCGTTGTTTTCCATGATGTATTCATGGACGAGGCCATCTTCAAAGGTGAGGAGAATCGGGCAGGTCCGGCAGGGCTTTTTAAGGCGCTGGTCGCACAGCATGTGGGTGCAGATGGCATGATCGTATACATCGATGTCGGGAAACCAGACTTTCATCTGGCGGTTGACTTCGACGACTTTCAGGTCGGGGCTGATCACGGCGATGCCGATGGAGAGGTTGTCGAAGAGGGTTTGGAGTTTCTCCATGGAGTACCGGTAGTGGCGCTCACGCTCGCGGAGGACGGCAAGGGTATCCCAGCGGCTGACCGCGCCGCCGAAGATGCCCGCGATGGCCTGAAGGATGTTGATTTCGAGGGAGGTCCAAAGGCGGTGTTCGGAGCAGTCGTCGAAACCGATGAAGCCCCACCATCGGCTTTCGACATGGATGGGAACAATGAGGATGGAGACGACACCCTGAGCGAGAAGAAAGTCCCGTTCGGCGGGGGGGAGATCGACGATGTCAGAGGCGTGGGTACGATGCGATAGAAGGGTGTCGGCGAGGCCGGGGAAGGAGTCGTAGGGTTGGTTTTGGAGGGCGGGGTTGTTGGCTTGGGGAGGGACACCGCTGCGGCACCATTCGTAACGCTGGGACATGGTCAGTTGACCTTGGGCGTTGGTTCCGTTGGCAAAGATGTATGCGCGATCTACGGAGAGGGTCTCGGAGATGAGGCCCAAGGCTTGGAGGATGCCTTGTTCCAAGGATGCAGAGGTGTTGAGGATGCTGGCGGCTTCCGCGACGGCGCGCAGAAGGTCGGCCGGTGCTGATCCGGAGTTGGGGGGTTGGTCCATCTCGCTGTTCCGTCCTGAATCGCAGGCAGTTTACGCCCGGAGGCGCGCGGGAGCAAGCGACAATGAGGGAGTATTTACAAACTGGTGTAGTGGAAGCCGAGGTCGAGCATGGTCTGGCGGGGGAAGAAGTTTTTAACGTCGACCACGACCGGGGTTCGCATACGAAGCCGGAGCGCCGCGGGGCTGATGTCGCGGAAGGTGTCATGCCCGTTGATGAGAACGACGGCGTCGATGTCCTGAATCTGGTCGAACGGAATGGTTTGCAGCCCGAATTTTTCCTGGATGCGCTGGGGTGAAACCATCGGCTCCCAGGTGGTGACATCGGCGCGGAACCCCCGGAGATAATTGACGACATCGATGGCGCGGGTGTTACGGAAGTCGGGAACATTTTCCTTGAAGGTGAGGCCAAGCACCCAAATGCGGGCATCGCGGGGAAGGCGCCCGCTTTCGTTGAGGGCTCGAATCACGAGGTCGCCGACATAATTGCCCATGCCGTCATTGATGCGCCGTCCGGCGAGGATGACTTCTGGGTGGTAGCCGAGCTGGAGGGCGCGGTGGGTGAGGTAGTATGGATCGACCCCGATGCAGTGTCCACCGACGAGGCCAGGGTGGTATTTGTGGAAGTTCCATTTTGTGCCGGCGGCCTCCAGGACATCCTGGGTACGAAGGCCCATCATGTGGAAGATTTTGGAAAGTTCGTTCATGAGGGCGATGTTGAGGTCGCGCTGGACGTTCTCGATAACTTTAGCCGCTTCGGCGGTTTTGATCGACGGGGCCTTATGGATGCCTTTACGGGCGACGTTGCTATACACGGCGGCGGCGCGGTCCAGGGCTTTCTGGTCGTGTCCGCTTACGATTTTGATGATGGTGGTGATGGTGTTGACCTTGTCACCGGGGTTGACGCGTTCTGGAGAATAAGCGAGGTCGAAGTCGCCAAGCTTGAGTCCGGACTCGCGTTCGAGAATGGGGAGGCAGACATCCTCGGTCACGCCGGGGTACACGGTGCTTTCAAAGGAGACGAGCATGCCTTTGGCAAGGATTTTGCCGACGGTTGTGGAGGAATTCTCTAGGGGGGAAAGGTCGGGCTCGTGGGTATCATTGACCGGGGTGGGGACGGCCACGATGATAAAGGTGCAACGCCGGAGGTCTTCGGAGTTGGAGGTGAAGTGGATTCCGGATGCTGCAAGTTCCTCGGTCGTGGCTTCGTTGGTTCGGTCATGGCCAGCGAGGAGTTCGTTGACCCGGACCGGGTTGATGTCAAATCCTACAATCTCGTAGGTTTCGGAAAGGGTGAGGGCAAGGGGGAGACCCACGTAACCGAGCCCGACGAGTCCGATGATTTCTTTTTGCATGGCGATTCCTTGAGTTGGAGACGAGCAGGGTAGGTAGAGCGGGCTGGTTGGGAAAGAAAAAAACGGAAGACGAAGAGGAGGGAAAGCGACCGGTGATCAAGGAACGTTCGACAACTCGATTGCCTCCAGCCGCAGATCTCTTGCCGTGAACATGCCCCCGGTTT
>DAOLCW010000200.1:1883-3238 GCA_035327665.1 Kiritimatiellia bacterium | reverse complement strand
CCCCCCGCCCACAAGAACGCCCCGCAAGAGTCCGCCCCGAATCCACCCCCCCCCCCCGCGCCGGCGCGGCCGCAACCGACCCCCCCCCCCCCGCCGATACCGGTTCCCCCTGAAAGTACGCCCCCGCGCAAGCATCCAGACAATCAAAGAAAAACCGTCGCAACCAAATCGCCTGCCGGTACTTGAACGCCAACACCAAATCCTGGCTCATCCCCCGGTAATGCAACGCCGAACGCGCCATCACAAAATCCCTCTCCTGCCGCGTGCACACCGAA
The DNA here is from genome assembly GCA_035327665.1 of Kiritimatiellia bacterium. Lineage (GTDB taxonomy): Bacteria > Verrucomicrobiota > Kiritimatiellia > CAIVKH01 > CAIVKH01 > DAOLCW01. Next base: position 2,963 of record DAOLCW010000200.1, on the reverse strand, counting down.
CAAACATACCCATGATCCACCCGCCCTTCCACCGGATGCCCGCACACCGAACAAAACGGCGCCTGAATCCTTGGTAAATCCGCCAAACAGCTCCAGCAAAGCTCCGGATCCTCCGCTCCCAACTCCTCCCCGCACCCCTCACAACATCTCGGAAACAGCGCATTCAACAGCACTCTCCCCTGCCTCCGTAGACCCTCCCCCATTCCCAACAGCCTCGCTCTCGCCTCCCTTGGAGATTCAACCTTCATCTCGGATCACGCTTAGGGCCGGGGCGGTTCCGGCAAATCCTCCTCCCGGTCCGGTGGCGACCACGTCACCGTCTCCCGTCGAATCCGGTACGTCTTCAGCTCCCCATGCGGCTGCCGCACCGTCAACACCACCTCGCTTTGATCCGGCCCCCGGATCGCCTCCGAAATCTCCATCAGATTCCCAAACGAACTCACCGGCTGGTTATTTACCGAAACCAGTAAATCCCCCACCTCAATCCCCGCCCGCGCCGCTGGCGACGCCGGGGACAGCGGCTGCAGCCAAATCCCCTGACCGTCATCCGAAGGTAAAATCGCCGCACCGATCCCGCTGTACCTCACCGCACGCCGTGGACGAATCTCCCGCAACCGATCAATCAACTCCTGCTCCGTCACCACCCGTTCCCGCACCAACGCATCCCGCACCACCGGATCCACCGACCCCGCGCTGAACACCGACTCAATCACGTGATCCCCCACCTCCTCATCATACCGGTACGAGATCGCCAGCCCCGGAGAAATATCCCGCAACAAACTTTCCAGATCACGCTTCCGGTACACCCCGTTCAGATGATTCGTCATCGACCCATCAATACTGATCGGAAACCCCATCGCTTCCGAGATCGCCTGCAGCACCACCACCACCGGCTGATCCTCCACAATCAATTCCACCCCCCGCTCCGTCGTCTGGAACAAAATCGGCATCCCCATCACCGGCAACCCCATTCCCCACCACGCCGCCAACACCATACCCCACCCCCTCCACATCCCGGCCACCCTGCGTGGCCGGTGAAGAAATTCCACCCTCCCGCCAACGCCCCCTTCCCCCTCGCAC
>DAOLCW010000200.1:0-1783 GCA_035327665.1 Kiritimatiellia bacterium | reverse complement strand
CTCCCCGATCCCGGCCACCTCGCGTGGCCGGTGAAGAAATTCCACCCTCCCGCCACCGCCCACTTCCCCCTCGCCCCTCTGCTCCTCCCCGATCCCGGCCACCTTGCGTGGCCGGTGAAGAAATTCCGACCTCCCGCCACCGACCCCTTCCTCTTCGCACAGCCGCCCATCCCCGATCCCGGCCACCTCGCGTGGCCGGTGAAGAAATTCCGACCTCCCGCCACCGCCCACTTCCCCCTCGCCCCCTGCCGCCTTGCGCGGCAGGAGCGAAAGTTCCGCCCCGATCCCCGCTTCGAGCCTGAGAAGATCTACCACCCTCATTTCAATTCCCATCTCTTCTTCTTCGACCATGTCCCGCTCGCGAACCCCCACGCCGCCCCGCACCCCAACCCCACCGCATGCGCCGTATTCGCGATATTTCCCATCAGCCCCGTCAAACACAAAACAAACCACACCATCATCATCACCACCGTCGACGAATGCAGGGCAATCCCCGCCCACGGGTCCACCCGACCCCGGATCCACACAAACCCCAGCAATCCGTACACCACCCCCGACATCCCGCCGAACAAAGGATTCGACACCATATACTGGCCCACATTCGAAAGCGCAGCCGTCACCAGCGTGAACACCAGCAGATACCTCCACCCGTACCGCCCCTCGATTGCCGACCCCAGATCCTTCAGCCACAACATATTGAACAACAAATGAATCGGGCCGAAATGAATAAAAATCGGGGTAATCAACCGCCACACCTCCCCGCTCATGATCTCCGGCAACCCCGGCATCCATCGGATCCGCCCAATCTCCACCAGCGGGGTCGTGATAAACAAAAAGGAAATCGCCTCCGGCTTCGTCCCCATCGACGACATCACCGCCACCACCACACTCAGCCCGATCATCACCAGCGATAACGTCCCCATGCCCCCCAACCCCGGGCGCCGGAAAACATCCCCACTCGAACGGTTCAATTTCGCCGCCGCCCGTTCCTCCTTCTCCGCTTTTCGGCGAAGCTCCTCCGCATCCGCCGCCGTCAACGCAATCACCGGGTCATCCGGCTGTTCCCGGAATCGGCCCAACAATCCCTCCGCCTCCCCCAGTTGGTCGTCATCGACCACCCACACCTCCCACGCGCCGGCCTTCCCTGCCTCCACCTCATTCTCGATCCCCTGCGCATAAAGATAATCGGAGAACAGCCGCGCCTGCTTCTCGTCACCGACCTCCCCGATCGACCTCATGCCGGCGGAAGATACTTGTGAGATCCATCGCAAAACGGCGGCGTACCCGTTCGCTTGCACGCACACCACGCCACCGACCGCTCCTCCACAACCTCCACCTCAAACGGTTGAAACTCCGACCCTTTATGCGATCCGTCGCAAAATGGCTGGCTCTGCGACTTCCCGCAAGAACACCACCAGTACGTCCCCGGCTTCATCTCCTCGCAAATTGGATTTCGACCCGCAATCTCTGGTTTACTCATCGCTATTCCTCCAAACGTTCCATCAACCCGTGCTTTGCTTATCGCATCTACGACAGCGAATGATACCATCCCGTTCATGAACTACAATCGCTATTCATCCTCCGGACATCACAACATCTCGAATGAGACATCAAAAGCGTGATCAATCAACGAAAGCCCACTCTGGAGTGCGGAATCTCGATTCCGCTTTTGCCTTCGCTTCTTGAAGCGAAGGTCTTCATCCTACTCCTCCTCCTCACCACCCTCCCCGCCTGCCGCCCCGCCCCCCTCCCGCCGCCCTCCATCACCCTTTCCACCGCGCCC
>DAOLCW010000199.1:0-3244 GCA_035327665.1 Kiritimatiellia bacterium | reverse complement strand
CGAAGTCTCTATCGGCCAAGCTTCATACCGAAAAGTTATAGGTAATGGTATAAGTTGCGGTTTGTCCTCATCCCGGCAAGATTCCTGACATCAACCGAGCTCTCAATACTCTGATTCAACCCCCGGCATCAGGATTTGACGCGTTAGCGGCGAGATCCTGAATGCCGTTGTTGGGATGATTTTGATCGACTCTCGCGAACGGCATGAACAATGTCACTCGTCGTGGCTTTGGTTGTAACCCCAGGAATGTCGAACGGGGAGCCGGTCCTCGGTTTGGGAACAACCATGAAGGTTTCACCCCCGCGTCGACGAATCAATACGCCATCCTCTTTCGATTGATTTAAAACTTCCGCTAGATTTTGGCGGGCCTGTGAATAGGTATAGACTTTCATGACTTCTCCATTACATCCAACTTCAATTCTTTCGCCACACGCAGCATCCCGCGATCTAGAGATAGAAGTGGCACCTTTGCGTCGATCGCGCATTGAAGAAAATATCCATCATACGCGTAGATTCCAAAATGTCCTGCGAGCAGCAGGGCTGTCCTCACGTTCACAGGTGCTAGCTCAACAGGGATTTTTGCCGCTGCATCCCAGATTGCCGGCAGTTGCCCCTCGGCAATCACGTCGCGTCGCACAAGCGATGAGAGAGCGTTGCCAATCTCATAGGGCAACACCGCCGGAGCAACAAGATCATAACCGCGCGTAACGTCTATCAGCCAATCCTTTTCGGGTTCGTTCATTGCTACTGCGAGCAACGTATTTGTATCTACAACGACTTTCATAAGTACAATTGTACTTTTAAGGATTCGGCTGTCAATCTGATATCCCAGCTTTACTCACGCAGCCCGTTTCGCAAAAAAGCTCCACCCGCGCAATTGCGGCGTGACATCCCCTTGGCAATCCGTTACATAAATCAAATGATCTCTAAAGGATGGAAGAACCCCTCCGGAAACCCGTCGGCCATCTGGCCGTTCCAACCCTTATTGGCTTCCCAACCCTGACCCCCCGAGGACCTACCATGAGTTCCAACCTCACCGCAGATACCATCACCTCCATCATCTACGGCATGCACGGGACCCCCTTCGACGTCCTCGGCCTCCACGACCTCCGGCCCGCCCAGGCCGCCGTGGTCATCCGCACCTTCCAACCCTTCGCCACCTCCGTCGAACTTCTCGACGACAAAGGCCAGGCCCACCCCATGGCCCGCCTCCACGAACACGGCCTCTTCGAACTCGTGCTCCCCGACCGCAAACCCTTCCCCTACCGCCTTCGCATGCACGAAGCCAACGGCCACACCTGGGACGCCCACGACCCCTACCGCTTCCCCTTCCAACTCACCGACTTCGACCTCCACCTCCACGGCGAAGGCACCCACTTCCGCACCTACGAAAAAATGGGCGCCCACGCCATCACCCTCAACGGCGTCAAAGGCGTCCACTTCGCCGTCTGGGCTCCCAACGCCATCCGCGTCAGCGTCACCGGAGAATTCAACCGCTGGGACGGCCGCCACCACCCCATGCAGCACCGCGGCAGTTCCGGCATCTGGGAACTCTTCATCCCCGGACTCGCCCCCGGCGACATCTACAAATTCGAAGTCAAAGGCCGCCACGACTTCCTCGCCCAAAAAGCCGACCCCTACGCCTTCGCCGCCGAACTCCGCCCCAAATCCGCCTCCGTCGTCTGGAACCAGGACGCCTACACCTGGAACGACAAAGAATGGATGCAAAAACGCGCCCAGCAACCCTCCACCATGGAGATCCCCATCTCCATCTACGAAGTCCACCTCGGCTCCTGGCGCCGCGTCCCCGCCGAAGACAACCGCTGGATGACCTACCGCGAATTCGCCGACTGGCTCCTCCCCTACGTCAAAAACCTCGGCTTCACCCACATCGAACTCCTCCCCATCTCCGAACACCCCTTCGACGGCTCCTGGGGCTACCAAACCATCGGCTACTACGCCCCCACCTCCCGCTTCGGCACCCCCGACGACTTCAAATACTTCATCGACCGCTGCCACCAGGAAGGCATCGGCGTCATCCTCGACTGGGTCCCCGCCCACTTCCCCAAAGACGGCCACGGCCTCGCCTACTTCGACGGCACCCACCTCTACGAACACGCCGACCCCCGAAAAGGCGAACACCGCGACTGGGGAACCCTCATCTTCAACTACGGACGCAACGAAATCCGCTCCTTCCTCCTCTCCAACGCCGTCTACTGGGCCGACGAATTCCACATCGACGGCTTCCGCGTCGACGCCGTCGCCAGCATGCTCTACCTCGACTACTCCCGTAAAGACGGCGAGTGGATCCCCAACCAGTTCGGCGGACGCGAAAACCTCGAAGCCGTCGACTTCATCCGCAAATTCAACGAAATCATCCACGCCGAATTCCCCGGCTTCCTCACCTTCGCCGAAGAATCCACCGCCTGGCCCATGGTCTCCCGCCCCACCTACCTCGGCGGCCTCGGCTTCGGCCTCAAATGGAACATGGGCTGGATGCACGACATCCTCGAATACATCACCAAAGATCCCATCCACCGCAAATACCATCACAACCACATCACCTTCTCCATGATCTACGCCTTCACCGAAAACTTCATCCTCCCCTTCTCCCACGATGAAGTCGTCCACGGAAAAGGCTCCATGCTCGACAAATTCCCCGGCGACCTCTGGCAAAAATTCGCCAACGCCCGCCTCCTCTACGCCTACATGTACGCCCACCCCGGCAAAAAACTCCTCTTCATGGGCGCCGAAATCGGCCAATGGGCCGAATGGAACTGCCACCAAAGCCTCGACTGGCACCTCCTCAAAAACGAGCCCCATCAGAAGCTCCAATACTTCATCAGCAAGCTCAACACCGTCTACCGCCGCAACCTCCCCCTCTACGAAATCGACTTCTCCTGGGAAGGCTTCGAGTGGATCGACCTCCACGACAGCGAAAACAGCACCGTCTCCTTCCTCCGCAAAGCCACCAACCCCCATCACATCATCGCCTGCGTCTTCAACTTCACCCCCGTCGTCCGCCAGGGCTACCGCATCGGCGTGCCCTTCCCCGGCGAATACACCCAAATCCTCAACACCGACCACCAAGCCTTCGGCGGAAGCAACGTCAGCGTCTTCGAAAAAATCCACACCGATCCCATCCCCTGGAACAGCCACCAACACTCCATCCATCTCGACCTCCCCCCCCTCGCCGCCATCTTCCTCCACTACTACGCCGAACCCCCCCCCCCCCCCCCCCCCC
>DAOLCW010000198.1:0-3279 GCA_035327665.1 Kiritimatiellia bacterium | reverse complement strand
GGATGTCGGAATGGGGGGTGGGGGTGAGGGTTGTTCCGGGGAGGCGGGCGGGGAGGAGGCAGGTGGAGCCGGGGGCGAGATCGAGGGGGCCATGGGGTCCGTCGAGGCGGGCGGAGCCGGAGGCGACAAAGAGGACGATGAAGGTTTGGCCGAAGCCATCGATGGGTTCGGGATGGTGTAGGTCGATTTGGTCGAGATGGAAGTAGGGGGAGTGGACGAGATGGCGAGCCGGGTTGCCGCCGGGAGTGGTGAGGTTGCGGGGGGTGACGCGGGGATCGCCGGTGAGGTCCCAGCGGATGGCGTCGGCGGCCTGCTGGAGATGAAGTTCGCGGGGGGTGCCGTCGGATCCGACGCGGCCCCAGTCGTCGATGCGGTAGGTGGTGTTGGAGTTTTGCTGGACTTCGAGGATGAGGCAGCCGGCGTCGATGGCGTGGACGAGTCCGCCGGGGATGAAGATGGTGTCGCCGGTGTGGACGTGGAGGCGGTTGAGAAGTTGGCCGGTGGCGCCTTGGGCGACGGCTTCGGTATAGGCGGCGGGATCGACGCCGGGTTTGAAGCCGGCGTAGATGCCGGCGCCGGGGTCGGCGTGAAGGATGTACCAGCATTCGGTTTTGGCTTCGCCGCCGAAGCGGGCGGCGGCGTGGTCGTCAGGATGGACTTGGACGCTGAGTTTCTGGTGGGCGTCGATGAGTTTGATGAGGAGGGGAAAGCGGGTGGAGGGGACGCGGGAGCCGAGGAGGTCGGAGCCCCAGGTGGCGATGGCCTGAGCGAGAGGGGCTCCGGCGAGGGAGCCGTTGGCGATGGTGGCCATGCCGTCGGGGCGGTCGGAGACTTCCCAGGATTCGGCGTAGATGCCGGGAGGGAGATTGCGGTGGAAGTGGTGAGGGATGCGGTCGCCGCCCCAGAGGTAGTCTTTGTAGGCAGGCTGGAGGAGGAGGGGATAGGTCATGGTGGTTTCCCTTTAGATTCCATTGAGGGCGGCGCCGATGACGCCGGCGGAGTCGCCGAGCTGGTGGCGGAGGAGAGTGATGTGGGGATGGTCGCTGAAGAGGTTGCGGCGGACGGCGTCGGCACCGAGGGTGTAGAGTTCGTCGATGTTGGAGACGCCGCCGCCGAGGACGATGACATCGGGGTCGAGGGCGTTGATGAGGTTTCCGAGGGCGCGTCCGAAGGTTTCGAAGAAGTGGTTCATGAAGGGGATGGCGAGGGGGTCTTGGGCACGGTAGGCGGCGACGATGTCGGTGAGGGCACGATGGTCGGCATGTTGTTCGTGCCACTGGCGCTGGAGTCCGGAGCCGCTGATGTAGGTTTCGACGCAACCGCGCCGCCCGCAATAACAGGAGGGGCCGAGGGGGTCGATGGACATGTGGCCCCATTCGCCGCCGATGGCTTGGGGGCCGGTCCAGATGTGGCCGTCGATGATGAGTCCGCCGCCGCACCCGGTGCCCATGATGACGCCGAAGACCATGCGGTGGCCGCGGGCGGCCCCGTGGAGGGCTTCGGCGAGGGCGAAGCAGTTGGCGTCGTTTTCGATGCGGAGGGGGCGTTGGATGAGGCGTTCGAGGTCGTGATGGAGAGGGTTGCCGTTGAGGCAGAGGGTGTTGGAGTTTTTGAGGAGGCCGGTGTGGGGGGAGAGGGCGCCGGGGGTTCCGATGCCGAAGGTGTGTTCGGGGGAGCCAGCTTCGTGGAGGATGTCGCGGTAGAGGGAGGCGATGCGTTCGAGGATGGAAGGATATCCTTGTTCGGGCAGGGTGGGGATGCGGCGGCGGACGAGGATGTGGCCGTGGGGATCGAGGACTGCGCCTTCGATCTTGGTGCCGCCGAGGTCGATGCCGATGCGATGGGTCATGAGGTGAAGTTTGGGCCAAGAGAGGGGGCGCGGTAAAGAATTTCCCCGGCTTGGGGGATGTAGAGGATGCCTTGGTGTTCGCGGTTCTGGAAGGTCCGGGGATCGAGGGTGTCGGGGTCGAGGTAACCGAGGTTAAGGCGGCGGCAGTCGGTTTCGGTGATGCGGGAGGCGAGGAGGACCTCGACGCGAGGGGTTTCGATTCCGTTTTCGAAGGTCCCGATGCCTTTGACATGGGTGGCGTGGGCGAGGACACCCCAGGGTTCGGACTTGAAGCGGTCCCATTGTTTAAGGAAGTAGTCGCGGGTGTGGTAGCCGACGCGGAAGAGGGTCTGCTCGTGGGCCTGGCTGACGCGGTGGAGGTGGGGGGCGTAGATGATGACGCGTCCGCCGGCGGCGACGGCGGGTTCGGATTTGTACATGCATTTGCCGGCGGTCCAGAGTTCGTCGTACATGGGGGGGCAGACGGCGAAGACGGTGTGGGCGGGGGGATCGATGTCGCGGATGTGGAGGCGGGCGGAGTGGTCGGCGGCGCGGGACCAGGCGTCTTCGACGTCGCCAGCGTAGAGTGCGGCGAGGTTTTTTCCTTCCACGACCATGCAGACGGCTTTGCGGCGGGCGGGGATCATGGCGGCGGCGCGGTCGATGACGGCGCGCACGGGGGTGTGTTTGTAGCCGATGATGCCGGGGTTGGTGATGACGGCGCCGAGCCAGTGGAAGAAGTTGAGGACTTCGGGTCCGCTGATGCCGGGGAAGAAGTATTTGTTTCCACCGCTGAAGCCTGCGACTTCGTGGGGGAAGACGGGGCCGAGGACGATGAGGAGGTCGTAGTGGTGGACGACGCGGTTGACGTTGACTTCGACATCGATGCTGAAGAGGTGGTTGGAGAGGGCGGCGATGTCGGAAGCGGGGATGACGCCGATGGAGGTGAGGTGACGGGGGTCGTTCCAGGTATGGTTGAGGAGGCGGACGTTGCGGAAGGGTCCGGCGCGTTGGGCGGGAGTGATGCCGAGGTGTTCGAGGATGGCGGGTTCGGGGAGGGGGGCATGGGTGCCGAGAGCAATGATGACATCAACGCAGGCGGCACGGGGGGCGAGGGTGTCGTGCAGGGCATGAAAGAGGAGGGGAAGGGGACAGGTGCGGGTGCGGTCGGGAACGACGAGGAGGATGCGTTGGCCATCGATGTCCCAGGAGCGGACGGTGTCGAGGGTCTCGGCAAGGAGGGGTTCGTTCATGACGGGACGATGCCACGAGCGGGGGTGAATGCAAGTATATTGTTGTCTCATACGTGTGAGCTTGACACAGGGAGGCGGGTCGGCGAGGGTGTGGACTATGAAGGACGAGCTTTTTGATGTGACGGGCAAGGTGGTGGTGGTGACGGGGGGGGGCGGGGGGGTGATGGGGGAACTTGCGGTGGGTCTGGCGCGGCGGGG
>DAOLCW010000197.1:0-3372 GCA_035327665.1 Kiritimatiellia bacterium | reverse complement strand
ATGATCGGGGAGTATGTGGGGGACGGGTCGCGGTGGGGGATGGAGGGGGAGGTGGTGCAGGAGGATCCAGGGGCGCTGCTGGGCACGGGGGGGGCGTTGGTGAAGGCGGCGGGAAGGTTGGACGAGGTGTTTTTGACGTTGTACGGGGATTCGTATTTGCCGGTGGATTACCGGGCGATGGTTTCGTGGTACCGGGGGCAGTCGTGTCCGGCGGTGATGAGTGTGTTCCGGAACGAGGGGCAGTGGGACCACAGCAATGTGCGGGTGGCGGGGGAGCGGGTGGTGTTTTATTCGAAGCAGGCGAAGGCGGGGGAGGCGGATCATATTGATTATGGGTTGTCGGTGTTTACCCGGGAGATTGTGTTGCGGTATGCGGACCGGGGGATGCCGCTGGATTTGGCGGTGATTCAGGGGGATCTGGTGGCGAGGGGGGAGTTGGCGGCGTACCGGGTGAATGAGCGTTTTTATGAGATCGGGAAGCCGGAGGGGCTGGCGGAGCTTGAGGGGTTTCTGAGGGGAAAAGGAGGCGAGGGATGAAGGGGTTGTTTGTGGACCGGGACGGGACGTTGAACGGGATGGTGTATGATGGGACGCACGGGATCATGGATTCGCCGCGGCGTCCGGAACAGGTGGCGCTGATGCCGCATGCGGGGGCGTTTTTGCGAGGGGCGCGGGAGTTGGGGTACCGGATTGTGGTGGTGACGAATCAGCCGGGGATCGCGAAAGGGACGCTGACGGAGGCGGAGCTGGAGGCGGTGAATGGCCGGCTGGGGGAATTGCTGGAGGCGGAGGGGGCGGGGTGGGACGATTTGTTGTATTGTCCGTTTCATCCGGATCCGGGGCCGGGGGGGCGTGCGGAGTATGCGCGGTTGACGGATTGCCGGAAGCCGGGGCCGGGGATGTTGTTGGCGGCGGCGGAGAAGCACGGGATTGATTTGGGGGAGAGTTGGATGGTGGGGGATGGTTTGGTGGATGTGCAGGCGGGTCGGCGGGCGGGTTGCCGGACGCTGTTGGTGTCGAAGGTGAAGTTGAACGAGATCGAGCAATTTTTTATTTTGGAGGATGCCCGGCCGGATGCGCTGGCGGGTTCGTTAAAGGAAGCGTTGGAAGTTTTGCGCGGCGAGCGAGCGCCGTTGGTACCCCGGAGTGACTCATGATGACGGATGCGCGGAAAACGGTGGCGGTGATTGTTCCTTTTCTGAATGAGAAGGAGAACCTTCCGGTGATGGTGGAGCGGCTGAAGGCGGCGATGGCGGGAGCGCCGGAGCGGCTGGAGATGGTGTTTGTGGATGACGGAAGCACGGATGGGTCGGCGGAGTTGATCGCGGGGATGGCGAGGGAGGAGGAGGGGATTACGCTGTTGAGGTTGTCGCGGAATTTTGGGCATCAGATTGCGATCACGGCGGGGCTGGATTACGTGGACGCGGACGCGGTGGCGGTGATTGACGCGGATTTGCAGGATCCGCCGGAGGTGATCCCGGAGATGTTGGCGAAGTGGCGGGAGGGGAATGAGGTGGTGTATGCGGTGCGGCGGAGCCGGGAGGGGGAGACGTGGTTGAAGAAGTTTCTCGCGGCGTCGTTCTACCGGATTTTCCACGGGATGGCGAAGATCAAGGTGCCGATGGACACGGGGGATTTCCGGGTGGTGGACCGGAAGGTGGTGGAGGCGATGAAGCAGGTGCGAGAGCTTCACCGGTTTATGCGGGGGCTGACGACGTGGGTGGGGTTCCGGCAGTGCGCGGTGTATTACGAGCGGGCGGCGCGGCATGCGGGGACGACGAAGTATCCGGTGTGGAAATCGGCGAAGTTGGCGTGGGATGCGATTACGTCGTTTTCGGGTGCGCCGTTGCGGTGGATGATGGGAGCGGGGGTGGTGGTATCGGTGGGGGGGCTGCTGTTGGCGGCGCGGCTGGTGTGGGGGAAGTTGTTCGGGATCGCGGAGACGGTTCCGGGGTGGACGTCGCAGACGACGCTGCTGTTGCTCCTGTCAGGGATTCAACTGATGTGTTTGGGATTGTTGGGGCAGTATGTGAGCCGGTTGTTTGAGGAGAGCAAGAAGCGGCCGTTGTATTTTGTGAGCGAGGTGGTGAGGGGGCGATGTCCGGCTGACCGTGAGGGTGTCAGGTCCCGGCCATGAAGCCGAGGTTGGGGTGGGGGAAACGATGGATGTTGGGGAGGACGAGGGGGAGGTTGGTTTCGGAGATGCCAAACCACCGGGCGAGGGTGGCGGACATTTCGTCGGTGGAGATGGTGGGGATCCAACTGCCGCGGGTGCCGGTGTCCTGGGGGCCCTGGATGGCGAGGATGGGGACCTGGCCGTATAGTTGGCCGCCGTTGACGTCGCCCCCGACGACGATGTGATGTCCGCCCCAGGCGTGGTCGGAGCCTTTGCCGTTGCTGTTGTAGGTTCGGTTGAAGTCGGAGGCGGTGAAGAGGGTGACGTTGTCGGCGATGCCGAGGGTTTGGGTGCCGTGGTAGAAGTCGGCGATGGCATGGCTCAACATGCCAAGGAGGGCGTTGTGGTCGTCGAGTTGTTCGTCGTGGGTGTCGAATCCACCGAGTGCGGCGAAGAAGATTTGGCGTCGCATGCCGAGGGTCTGGCGGGCTTCGATGAGGCGTAGGATCATGCGGAGCTGTCGGGCGACATGGTTGAGGGCGCCGGAGGGTAGGGTGCTGTTGGCGAAGGTGTCGAGGTGGTCGGGGACATTGGCGAGAGCGGTTTTAATGAGGGTGTCATTGGCGACGGCGCGGTTGACGGTGTTGGCGTATTCCTGTTCGAAGAGATGTCCGTAGCTTCGGCCGAGCATGTTGCTCATGGCCTGATAGCCTTCGCGGACGGGGCTCCAGGTGGCGTCATGCTGGGTGAGGCCGATGGTGCCATCGGGGGTGACGTGGTATTGGATGACTTCATCGCCAACCTGAAAGAAGTTGGATCCGGCGATGGAGATGTTCATGGAGATGTTGGAGCCGGCGTTGAGGGATTGGAGGAGGTCGGCCATGCGTCCGCCCCACCCGACCATTTTGGGGGAGTCCGGGACGGAGGTTTGCCATTGGACTTGTTGGTCGTTGTGGGAGAAGAGGTGGGGAGGGATGGCGGCGCCGCCTGCCTGGTATTCGGCTTTGGTGATGGGGGCGATGAGGGTGCCGACGTTGCAGAGAATGGCCATGCGTTGTTGCTCGAAGAGGGGGAGGAGAGGGGCCATGGCGGGGTGGAGACCGAATTCGCGCCCGTCGTCGGAGGGGTGGTTGAGGGGGAGGAGATCTTCGCGGGGGAGGGCGAGGATGCCGCGGTCGCGCTGGTAGTCGAGGTAGGAGGAGAGGTCGCGGGGGACGAGGGTGTTGTTGGCGTCGTTGCCGCCGTAGAGGAAGAGG
>DAOLCW010000196.1:0-3460 GCA_035327665.1 Kiritimatiellia bacterium | reverse complement strand
GCCGTCAACCCCGACACATCGTTGATCACATCCGCCCCCGCCTCCACCGCCGCCCGCGCGACCTCCGCCTTCGTCGTATCCACCGAAAGCACCCCGTCGAAATGGCGCCTCAACCCCTCCACCACCGGCAACACCCGGTCCAACTCCTCCGCCATCCCCACCGGCTTCGCCCCCGGACGCGTCGACTCCCCTCCAACATCCAGAACATCCGCCCCCTCCTCGGCCAAACGCAGCCCATGCTCAATCGCCGCCGCCGCATCCAAAAATCGCCCCCCGTCCGAAAACGAATCCGGGGTCACATTCACAATCCCCATCACCCGGGCTCGTTCCCCCACCTCCAACCACCGGCTCCCGCAACGCCACCTCATGACCACGCCCACGGGCCGCCCTCGGCCTCCCGCACGCTGGACATCCCCGCACCCATCGCTGATCAAGCCGGTGACGGACTCGACGTCGGAGGAAGCGCCGGCGGAACCTTAACCGGAGGCGGACTCACATCCACCGCAGCCGCCTCCACCGCAGCCTCGCCCAGGCCATCCCCCCGCTGCTGGCGGCGCTCCGTGCGCTCCACTTCCGAAAGCAAACGCCCGTGCTCCAACAGCTCATCCACCTCATCCCCATCGATCGTTTCCCGCTCCAAAAGCACATTCGCCAGCAAATCCAGCTTCTCCCGGTTCTCCGTCAAAATCGTCCGCGCCTGTTCGAGACCCTCCCGCAACAACCGCGCAACCTCCGCGTCCACCATCCGCGACGTATCCTCACTCATTTCATGCTGACGCGCCACCTCCCGCCCCAGAAACAACACCTCCTCATTGTTCCCGAACGCCTGCATCCCCAGCTTGTCGCTCATCCCCCACTCGCACACCATCGCCCGCGCGATTCGCGTCGCCTGCAGAATGTCATTCTGGGCACCCGTCGTCACATCATCGCACGCCATCTCCTCCGCCACCCGGCCCCCCATCAACCCCGCCAGCATCCCCAGCAGCCGCTTCCGGCCCTGCGTGTACCGGTCCTTCTCCGGAAGCTGAATCGTCGCCCCCAACGCCTGACCCCGGGGAATAATCGTCACCTTGTGCAGCGGCTCCGACTCCTCCACCTCATGAAGGACAATCGCATGCCCCGCCTCATGGTATGCCGTAATCCGCTTCTCGTGATCATCCATCAAACGGCTCCGCCGCTCCCGGCCCCAGCGCACCTTGTCCCGCGACTCCTCCAAGTCCCGCATCTCCACCTCATCCGCCCCCCGCCGCGCCGCCAACAACGCCGCCTCATTACAAAGATTCGCCAGATCCGCCCCCGAGAACCCCGGCGTTCCCCGCGCCACCCGCCGCAAGTCCACCGTCCGCGCCAGCTTGATCTTCTTCACATGGATCTTAAGAATCTCCTCCCGCCCTTCCAGCGTCGGCAAATCCACATACACCTGCCGGTCAAAACGGCCCGGCCGAAGCAACGCATTATCCAACACATCCGGACGATTCGTCGCCGCGATGATAATGATCCCCTCCTGCGTATCGAACCCGTCCATCTCCACCAGCAACGCATTCAGCGTCTGCTCCCGCTCGTCATGCCCCCCCCCGATCCCGCTGAACCGGCTCCGCCCCACCGCATCGATTTCATCAATAAAAATAATGCACGGCGCGCTCTTCCGGCCCTGCTCAAACATATCCCGCACCCGCGACGCCCCCACCCCCACAAACATCTCCACAAAGTCCGAACCGCTAATGCTGAAAAACGGAACATTCGCCTCCCCCGCGATCGACTTCGCCAGCAACGTCTTCCCCGTTCCCGGCGGACCCACCAGCAACACCCCCTTCGGAATACGCCCTCCCAGCTTCTGAAAACGCTTCGGATCCTTCAGAAAGTCCACCACCTCCGTCAGCTCCTCCTTCGCCTCCTCCACCCCCGCCACATCCTTGAACGTGATCTTGTTCTTCCCCCGGGTCAGCAAACGCGCCCGGCTCTTCCCGAAACTCATCGCCCCCCGTCCCGCCATCTTCATCTGCCGCGTAAACAGAAAATACAACAACCCGATAATCAGGATCAGCGGAATCAAGCTCGTCAGCAACTGGGTCAGCAAAGGATTAAATGGCTTCACCTTGAACGGAATCCCCTTCTCCGCCATCAACTCCGTCACCCGGTCCGTATCCGCCACAAACACCTTGAACCGCGCCGGACGCCCCGCCGCGTCGTTCTCCAGCAACTCCCCATGCACATACCGCGACCCCGACGCCTCAATCACCAATTCCGCCGACCGGATCTGCCCCTTCTCGATCAACGAAAGAAAATCCGGACTGTACGCAATCACATCCGACTGCACCTGCCCCCGCGCCATGAACTGGTACATCACCATGAACATCGTCAGCAGGACGATCCACACCAACAAACCCTTTACCGGAACCTTTTGCCCTTCCGGCCCGGAGTCCCGTTTCTCGTTTTTCTCATCCATAAAAATCAGACCTCATCTTCCAACCGGTCAATACAGGAACAGGTCGACCAAGCCGACCCCACGCAAGTTCACCAACATACCACATCACACCCCCAAATTCCAAGCGTTTTGGCCACCCCCTCACCCTCGTAATCCTACACCTAATCTCCCTCCCCCCCGGCCACATTTCCAAACCTTGGAAAACCTCCCTCTTTCCGTTTCCAAACCTTGGAAACCAACTTGCGGGGGGTCGAAACCACCCTCCCCCGGGAACGCGAGACTCCGCACTCGCGCCGGTTACCGAAACGTCCACACCGAGCCCCGCCCTCCTGGCGTGAACAAATCGGCCCCGAAAAAATCACGCCAACCTCCCCCCCGCCTCATCTCCCAACTCCATCATCTTCGCGATGCTTTGCCGCCCTTCGCGCCTTTGCGTTAACATCCGACAACGTTCAGCCTTCTCGCACCCTGAACACCCCACACCTCACGCTCCCCGCATCCGGTCCTTCCACCGCAAACCTCCGGTCCACCCGGTACCCGCACACCCACGCCACCTTCCCTCCCACCTCCAACACCGGAATCCGACCCCGTTCTTCACGGGGAATTCCTTCATTCACAAACAAATCCTGCAACTTCACCGACCCCGTCATCCCCGTCGGATAAATCCGGTCCCCCGCCTGCACCGACCGCACCCGCATCGTCTTTCCCTTCACCGCCCGCGCCGACAAATACACCTCCGCCGGAACCTGACCGACCTTCCCCCCCGAACGTTGAAACCCCACCCCGGACTCGACCTCAACCTCCCATCCCAACTCCTCAATGCGCCACCGCCCCTCCCCCTCAAGCTCCACCGGAGAAAACGTCTTCATCTCCGCGACCTTCTCCACCGAAAGTTCACCCCCCGCAACTTGCACCCGGAACCCCTCGCCAAGATCAAACGACGATCACCCCCCCCCCCCCGCGAACCCCCCTTCCTCCCCCCCCCCCCCCACAACCCCCCACCCCCCAGCAGCCCCCGCCCCCCAAAACCCCCCC
>DAOLCW010000195.1:0-3582 GCA_035327665.1 Kiritimatiellia bacterium | reverse complement strand
CCACATCCCCCACGTTGTCCCCCACATTATCCGCGATCGTCGCCGGGTTCCGCTCATCATCCTCATTCATCCCCGACTCCACCTTCCCCACCAGATCCGCCCCCACATCCGCCGCCTTCGTGTAAATGCCTCCCCCCACCCGCGCAAACAGCGCGATCGAACTCGCCCCCAGCGAAAATCCTGCCAGCACCGGCAACACCTGCGACTTCACCGCCTCAAGATCCACCCCCCACAACCTCGTGTACACCAAAAGCAGAGACGTCAGCCCCACAATCGCCAACCCCACCACACTCATCCCCATCACCGATCCCCCGTTGAACGCGATCTTCAGAGCCGCCCCCAGACCCTCCTGTGCCGCATGCGCCGTCCGACCATTCGCCAGCGTAGCCACCCGCATCCCAAAAAAACCTGCCAGCGCCGAACAAATCGCCCCCGTCGCAAACGACAACGCCACCAGCTTCGCGCTCCCCGTAGAAAAAATCGCCAGCGCCGCCGACACCACAATCACAAACACCACCAGGATCTTGTACTCCCGGCTCAAAAACGCCATCGCCCCCTCCCGGATCGCCGCACTGATCGATTGCAGACGCTCATTCCCCGCATCCTGCCGTTTCACCCATCCCCCCCGGTACAACGCAAATCCCAACGCCGCCACCCCAACCAGTCCGCAACCGATCACAATTTCATTCAGCATCACATTCACCTCTTGGTATCCACACGTTATCCCACGTTAAGTACCCCCGCACGCCGACAGAGCCTAACAAAACCCAAACATCGCGCAACACCTTTTCATCGCCGGCGGCTGCCCCCCCATCCTCACTCCTCAATCGTGACCCAAACCTCGCTCGCCCCACTCTCATACGCCTCATTGGTTACGCTCGCCGGCAGCACAACTGCCTCAAAACGCCTCCTCTCCTGAACATTGAACCTCCTGAACCCCCTCCCCCTTCCCATCAACTCCCATACTTCTTCGGATTAATCCCGTGACGATGCACCTTGTAGCCGAAAATCCGTTGCGTGGTCCCCAATGACCTCGCCGCCGCCGCCATGTTCCCCCGGCTCGACTTCAGCGAATCCACAATGATATCCCGCTCATACGCATCCACCAGATCCTTCAGACTACCCGTCGCCGTCGTTCCGCTCGCCTCCGCCGTCTGCAATGTCGGCGGCATGTGGTACGGATGGATCACATCCCCCTCGCACACCACCACCGCCCGTTCGATGCAATTCTCCAGCTCCCGCACATTCCCCGGCCAATGGTAACTCATCAGCATGTCGATCACCGCGCTCGACAACCGCCTCACCGACTTCCCGCTATCCCGCGCATACTTCTCCAGAAAATAATCCGCCAGTAGCACCACATCCGCCTTCCGCTTCCGCAGCGGAGGCACATAAATCGGAAACACATTCAACCGGTAATACAAGTCGTCCCGGAACTTCCCTTCACTGGCCATCGCCGCCAAGTCCCGGTTCGTCGCCGCGATCACCCGCACATTCACCTTGATCGTCTCCGTCCCCCCCACCCGCTCAAACTCCCGCTCCTGCAACACCCGCAGCAACTTGATCTGAATCGCCGGCGGAATGTCCCCGATCTCATCCAAAAACAACGTCCCATTATGCGCCAGCTCAAACCGCCCCTTCCGGTCCGCCGTCGCCCCCGTGAACGCCCCCTTCACATGCCCGAACAACTCGCTCTCAATGATATTCTCCGGAAGCGCCGCACAATGCGCCTTCACAAACGGCTTGTCCGCCCGGTCGCTATTGTAATGAATCGCGTGCGCCACCAGCTCCTTCCCCGTCCCCGTCTCCCCCAGAATCAACACCGAGGTCGGCCCCTTCGACACCTGCGCAATCTGGTCATACACAATCTGCATCTCGTGCGAATTCCCGATGATATTTGAAGGCCGGAACCGCTCCCGCAGCTCCTGCCGCAGCCGCTCATTCTCCCGCTCCAGCTTCTCCGTCTCCTCCTGCGCCGCCCGCCGCAACTGCACCGCCTGGGCAATCATCGACGCAATAATCGTCAACAGCCGCACATCATCCTTCAACGCCCGGTCCGGAACATACGGCGTCTCCACGCTCAACGCCCCCACCATGTCCTGCCCCACCTTGATCGGCACACACACAAACGACGTATCGTCCCGTTTCCCCCGCTTCGTCTTGTCCACAATCAACGGCGACTCGCTCTTCCGCGGCACAATCATCGGCTCCCCGGTCAGAATCACCTGCCCCGTCACCCCTTCCCCCAGCTTGTACTTCCCTCGCCGCGCCTGTTGCGGCGAAAGTCCGTGCGCCGCCTCAATCAAAATATCCCCCGTCTTCCGGTTCAGCAGCGTCAGCGTCCCGTGCTGCATATCCATGTTGTCCGCCAACGCCTCCAACACCGGACTCACCACCTCCCGCATGTCCAGACTCTGGTCCAAAATCCGGCTCACATTGTAGAGCAACGTCAATTCCTGAACCCGCCGGGCCTCAATGTTCGCCGCCGGAACCTCCGGCCGTGTCGATGTCGTCATGATTCTCCTCCTTCACCCGCCGGCCGCTTCGCCGCCCGCGGAACTTTCAATCGCTCACTGTAATGATTCGTAATCGGCAACCGGCGATCCCGCCCGAACGCCTTCGGCGTGATCTTGATCCCCGGCGGCCCCTGACGTCGCTTGTATTCATTCCCATCCACCAGATGAATCACCCGGCGCACCGTCTCCGCATCAAAACCCTCCGCCACAATCCGGTCCCCCCCCCAATCCCACTCCACATACCGCTCCAAAATCGCATCCAGCACCTCATACGGCGGCAGCGAATCACTGTCCTTCTGGTTCGCCCGCAACTCCGCCGTCGGCGGACGCTCCAGAATCCCCTCCGGAATCACCCGCTCCTCCCCCACCCCGTTCCGCCACCGGCTCAACGCATACACCAGCGTCTTCGGCACATCCTTGATCACCGCATACCCCCCCGCCATATCCCCATACAACGTGCAATACCCCGTCGCAAATTCACTCTTGTTCCCCGTCGTCAGCACCAGCCAACCAAACTTGTTCGACAGCGCCATCACAATGTTCCCCCGGATCCGCGCCTGCAAATTCTCCTCCGTCGTATCCTCCGTCCGCCCCACCCACAGCCGCTCAAGCTGCTCCACATACATCCCGTGCAACTCCCGGATCGGAACATCCAAAAACTCCAAACCCAACCGCCGCCCCAACTCATGCGCATCCCCGTGCGTCCCCTCCGAAGAAAACGCCGACGGCATCGTCACCCCCACCACCCGCGACGCCCCCAGCGCATCCACCGCAATCGCCGCCACCAACGCCGAATCAATCCCCCCGCTGATCCCGATCACCGTCCGCCCGAACCCGTTCTTCTCCACATAATCCTTCAACCCCAGACACAGCGCCCGGTACACCTCCTCCACCGAATCCAACGGCCCCACCCCCCGCAACGCTTGTCGCGGCGTAGCTCCGGAGGAGCGAAGACGGATGGTTTCCAAACCTTGGAAAACACCCCCCATTTCATTTCCAAACCTTGGAAACGACAACGTCTCCCACCCCACCCCCCCCCCCCGCCCGCCCCGCCACCCAGTCCCCC
>DAOLCW010000194.1:0-3611 GCA_035327665.1 Kiritimatiellia bacterium | reverse complement strand
ACGGCTCCCGGGTTTCCCACTCCGGATGCAGCGGGGCCAGTTCCCTGATGCGGTCAAAGATGAAAAACGCCTGGAAGTACATCGGCTGTTCCGACCACAAGGTGCCGTCATTGTCGAAGACGGCAATGCGGGCGGCGGGTGGCACAAAGTCGGACGTGCCTTCCTTCGTGACTTTTTCAACCATCGCGATGATCGACTGCTTGGACGCGGTGTCGTTCCACGACGGCAACGGATCGGCGGCGAAGACGGCACCGGTTAGAAACAGGGCGAAGACGGAGCGATACAGGTTGTTCATAAGATTTGGCATGACGCGATTACTCAAGCAACTCGATGCTGGGAAGCGGCCAGCTCTTGTCGAAGTAAGCCTCGGTCGGCGCATAGAGACGGAAAAGGGTGAACCAGCCGCGGCCCGGTGCTGTGGGAATCCAATTTTTCTCATAGCCCGCGGGTGCCGTCGGTCCCATGTAAATGTCCACCGAGCCATCGTCGTTCTTGAGCAGATCCATGCGTGACGAGCGGTCGGGGATTCCTTCCGGGGTGACGATGAAGCTGCGGGTGTCCACGTCGTAAAGGGTCACCGACCAGAATTGTTTCGCAGGCGCGTCGGGCGGCACGCGGAGGCGGTAGTTTTTCCCGCCATCGAAGCGGCTGCCGTCGGCGGCGAGTTCGTAAGCCCCCAAATAGGCCTGGCCGACGCCGGGAGTTTTGCTGACCATGCCCTTGGTCGTTGTGACCGCTTCATAAAAGTAATCGGCGCGTTCGTCCAGTTGGGTGAAGAACTCCGACTCCTGGCTCGGATCGAGCATGATGACGTATTGCCAGTTCGCATCCGGGCGATAGCGGGCGCCTTCGGTGCGCTTGTCGTAGCTGATGGCCATGGCCATGGATTCACCGACGAAGGTCGCTTCTTCGAGCAGTTGCCGCTGACGTTCATCCGGCTGGAAGGGCTTGCCCTTTTCGATGCCGAGCGGCGCGAGCATGGCCATGAAGAAGCGGTCGCGTTCGGCCACCGGTTCGCGGTTGATGATGTCGGACAGACGTTCCCAATAGGCCAGTCCGCGCGGCGGCACCTGGCTCCACTCGCGGCCCTCGGGACTAAGGATGCGGGTCTCGGGCGGATTGTCCCGCTTCGCATACGGATAAAGCCGCAGTTGTTGGATCCAGGCCTCCGCAGCCGCCGGATCAGGATCGAGCGCGCGGGTGCCGACGAAGATGTTGACGGTCGGCGAGCGGAAGGTGCGGTAGCCCTCGGCCTCGATGTCAGGCGCATCGGGCGGCAGAATCAGATACTTGGCCCCCTCGCCCTTGTCGGGGCCGGCGAAACCGGTGTCGGTGATGGGACGTTGCCAAAAATCGAGCACGCCACCACCGCTGGGGCCTGCGGGCACTTCGACCACCAGCGGGCCGGTCTCGGCGAGATTGGGAAATCCGAGGATGTAGGGCGTGCTGCCGTTCGGCGTCAGAATGCCGAGCTTGTCGCGATAGTTGTTATAAAGAACGTAATCGAGACTGCCCGCGCCAAGGTTTTCAGCGGCGGATGACTGCCACTCGGCGAAGCCGACGATGGGCAGCGCCCAGATGTAGGCCTGGCAGGCCCGTTGGAAGTCGAGTTCGTCATAGAGCTTGGTAACGGCATCCTTGGAGGGGAATCCCTTGTCCAACTCGATCCAACCGATGCGCGTGTCGCGCGAGGTCTGAAGGGTGGGCGTGGACTGGGCCAAGACCGAGACGGAGGTCAGCCCTCCAACGAGCGCGGCGGCGAGAATGTAATTCTTCATCAATTTGTACCCTGATTTCTGGCTTGAGGTTGTTCGTTTATTCGACGATCTGCACGGGCGGCGGTGTCCATTTGCCTTCCAGGGCTTCTGCCTTTGGCCAATAGAGGCGCATGATGAGGGAGAATGGACCCTGGGGAGCGGGCAGCCAGTTGGCTTCTTTTTCGGGGCCGGGGGATTCGTTTTGGATAAAGAAGGTGATGCCTCCATCGTCGTCCTTGATGAATTGCGGGAGCATCGGTGAGTTGAGCAGGTAGCGGTTGATCGGATTGGCCACCAGCAGGCTGGCGGGTTGCTCATACATGGTCAGTGACCAGAACGAATTTGCTGGCGGGAGTTGTCCTGGAGCAAAGCACAGGGTGTAGCGGTTCCCGCCATCGAGAGGGTTGCCTGAGGCATCCACGTAGTAAGCGGGATACATCGCCTCCTCTTTGCTGTTGCCATAGATGCCGAGCACGGCACCAGCCATGCGGTAAAGGTAATTGTTTTTCAGAATTTCGCGGGTGCCGAGAAGGTCGCCGGAGGTGGTTTTTCCCGCGTTGACGTCCTGAACGACTCCGGCGAAATCGGCCCACGCGTCAGCCATGCCCTGTTCGATGGCTTGCTTGATTTCCGGTGTGAGTTTTTCCGGATCAAAGCTTTGTCCTGCGCCGATGCCTAGTTTGGCGAAGCGCGTCATGAGATCTTTCTCGGAGGCGTGCGGCGGACAGAACTGGAGATAGAAATTGAGAAGGGAGAAGAATTCGAGCGAGGTTTTTTGTGTTTCCGGGGTGAGGGGTTCCGGGAAAGCAATCTCCGGCGCGGCGGCGGGTGCGGTTTGGCCGAGAAAGGCGGAGAGGGGTTGGAAGCGGTATTGTTGTTGGATCGCTTTGACGTTTTCCAAGTCGTCCGGATTAATGAGCTGGGTGCGCATAAGCCCTATCGCGATGGATGTTTCGCATCGGATGACCTTGGTGACTCCTGGGGGTGTTTCCCCGTTCCAATCGGGACCGGCGATCATGTAACTGCCACCCTCGTTGCCGCTGGCGCGGCTGCCGAGGTAGTCGAAGTTGTGGGTATAGAGATCGATTAATTGAAGGCT
This sequence comes from Kiritimatiellia bacterium, assembly GCA_035327665.1. Lineage (GTDB taxonomy): Bacteria > Verrucomicrobiota > Kiritimatiellia > CAIVKH01 > CAIVKH01 > DAOLCW01. The sequence goes on along the minus strand of DAOLCW010000194.1, from coordinate 755 downwards.
CCAGTAGCGGCCGTTTTCGATGGGCGGCACGGTGAAAACAATCGGCTCGGCGCGGAAGTCGAAGCCGATCCAGGAATAGGGTGTATCGGAATTGGGGGTCTGGACCGCCTTGTCCTCGGGTGTGAAAACCCGCGGGATGTTCAACAGAGCGTTATAAGACGCCTTGTATTCGGGGCTGTCCTTGTCGACAAAATAGGAATATTGGATTCGCATGTTGTCGACCATCGGAAAGCCGTAGATGTAGGCTTCCCTGGCGATGCCGCGGGCTTCGGAGGGGGTGAGGTTTTCCGACGTTGGCCGCGTTCCTTCCCCCGATTTATCGGACGGCTTGCCGGACGTGATGGATGTGGCGGCCACAAGCCCGGCGCCGGCGAGCAGGGCAATGAGCTTGCTTTTCATTGGAGCTTGGCGTTGGTGACTCATTGACGAATTGACTTACGGATAGATCGTTTGTCGGCGTGAAAACGGGTGCCGCCGTGATCCCCGGCGGCACCCGAGGGGATTCCATGTTACCGGGTTGAAGGAGCCATGGCTTTGATTTGTCGTTCCAGACTCTCCAAGCTCCAGTCGCCGGGCTTCTGGCTGGGCGGGAATTCCTGCAAGGTCATGAGGAACTTGCTGGCCACGGCTTGGAGCGGCACGAGGATGAAGGCGCGGTCGATGTACCAATCGTTGTAGGTGTTGGAACTCTCCTGGGCCCTTTCAAAGGGATCGCGGCGCAGGTTGACGAGCATGGGGGCGCGCAGGGAAACGAA
>DAOLCW010000193.1:2079-3617 GCA_035327665.1 Kiritimatiellia bacterium | reverse complement strand
TTTCAAAGGGATCGCGGCGCAGGTTGACGAGCATGGGGGCGCGCAGGGAAACGAAGGGCTCGCGCCAGAGTTGCAGTTGGCGTTCACGGTTTTCCATGTAGGTGGCTTTCCAATCGCCCACCCGGATGGCGACGATTTCCGCGGCATCGTTCAGATAGATGAACTCATTGCGCGGGGATTGATCGGTTTTGCCGGTGAGGTAGTCGAGCAGGTTGTAACCATCGATGTGGTTCCTGTACGTCCGTCCGTTGAGTTCCACCCCGCCCTCGAGCAACCGTTCCTTGATGTCGGGAGCGCCGGCGATGGCGGCGAAGGTGGGCAACCAGTCTTCGTGGGAGACGATGCCGTTGAGGGTGGTTCCCGCAGGAAAACGGCCGGGCCATTTGATGAAACATGGCACGCGGAAAGCCCCTTCCCAATTCGAGTTTTTCTCGCCGCGGAAGGGCGTGGTGCCGGCATCGGGCCAGGTGTTGTAGTGCGGGCCGTTGTCGGTGGAGTATTGGATAATGGTATTGTCGGCGATGCCGAGTTCGTCGATGAGCGCCAGCAATTCACCCACATGCATGTCGTGCTCGACCATGCCGTCTCCGTACTCGTCGCCGCTGGGTCCGCTGATTCCGATGTGCTCCTCTTTGACATGGGTGCGGAAATGCATGCGGGTGCCGTTCCACCAGCAGAAGAAGGGTTTGCCTTCGTTGTGCATGCGGATGATGAAGTCCTTGGCGGCGGCGAGGGTTTCCTCGTCGATGGTTTCCATGCGCTTCTTGGTGAGCGGGCCGAGGTTTTCTATGGTCTGACCGCCTTGGCCATCGGAGAGGCTCTTAATGACACCGCGCGGGCCGAAGGTTTCGAGAAAGCTTTTGCCGCTGGCGAGCTGCATGTCGCGGGGGTAGTCGCGTTGCTCCGGCTCTTCCTCGGCATTAAGGTGATAGAGACTGCCGATGAACTCGTCAAAGCCGTGCAAGGTGGGCAAATGCTCATCAAGGTCGCCCTGATGGTTTTTCCCGAATTGACCCGTGGCGTACCCCAGGCTTTTCAGGATGGTGGCCATGGTGACATCGGTTTTCTGCCAGCCTTCCTTGGCCCCGGGCATGCCGACCTTGGTCATGCCGGAGCGAACCGGAGACGATCCGCTGATGAAGGCCGCGCGGCCGGCGGTGCAACTTTGCTGGGCGTAGTAGTCGGTAAAACCAATGCCTTCCCGGGCGATACGGTCGATGTTCGGAGTCCGGTAACCCATCATGCCGCGGTTGTTGTGGCTGATGTTCCACGTTCCAATATCGTCGCCCCAGATGACGAGAATGTTCGGTTTGTCCGACTGGGCGATCGCGCCACCGGCGGTCACCGCCAGCAACATCGCGAAGGCGATAAATGATCTAACTGCTTTTTTCATGCTTCTCCTGACTTTGGTTGTCCTCGGCGAGGGCTTAAAGCCCCCCCTCTGTGATTCTTGTCGCAGCGAAGGATCGCTCCCTTGGCGGGCCCCATCTTCCAACGGTTCCGCCAAAACCCCGATCCCTGCGACGGGGAAAACACTA
>DAOLCW010000193.1:0-1979 GCA_035327665.1 Kiritimatiellia bacterium | reverse complement strand
CGTTATGTTTAATAGTAAATGACCATAACCAAGCACACGTTAATTGCCGCATTGAGTAGGCTGGGAGAACTGGCCGACAAGCAGGGATTGACCTTGGAAGTCTGCCTGTATGGTGGCGCCTTAATGATGCTGGTGTATGATGCCCGCACCATCACCAAAGATGTGGATGCGATTGTTCGTCCGTCCAAGGAAGGGCGTGCGCTGGCCGGAAAAGTCGCTCGAGAATTGGGGCTCCCGGAGGACTGGCTAAACGATCATGTGCGTATGTTTGTCGCCCCCTCGGAACAACTGCGCCCAATACCCTGGGAGGGGCCGGGCATTAAACTGACCGCACCCACGGCGGGATATCTACTGGCCATGAAGGCGCTAGCATGCCGCGATCCGTTGCCTGGCTATGAAGGAGACCTGGATGACCTTCGCTTCTTGATTCGAAAGATCGGCATCCGGTCGGTAGCCGAAATCCAAGACCACATCGATAAATACTACCCGGATGATGTCATTACCAAAGAGCACGAAGTCGTGCTGACATCACTCATCGAGGAGTCGATTTGACGGTGAACGCTAAGCCTATCATGACCCGACCGAAAACGTTGGCCGATGTCGCTCGCCGGTCAGACTCCCTGCAATCCTTCGGCATGAACCTGCGCGATTGGCAACATGACATTCAACGGGGGGGTGTCCGGAGCCGGCCTGAATTTCTACGGCGTACGGAAGAAGAACCTCTCCGGTGCCGCGGACGCTTCCCCGGCGGCGATATGGCTGATGCCTATCTCGCCGCCTATGCCGAATGGCTGTCGGATCGTGCGGGCATTGCCCGACCCGGCTGGACGTGTGATCCCGGACGGGTTGCCGCCGACCCGTGGTTCGCCACGCCGTTGCGCGGGCGATTGCTGGCGATTACGCCCGCCTCCTTCCGGCAACGCAACCTTTTCACCACCCCTGAGGCGGTATTTTTCCCGGCCGCCGGGAGACCACGCATCGATCCGGCGGTGAAAAAGGAAAAGGCACGGCAACGGCAACAAGCTTATCGCCAGCGCATCCGCGCGCTGGTCGAAAAGGCCCGCCAGATGCCATGAACCCGCGCGCATGGGGGCGCATCAACGCCCGCCGCGCCGACCCGCCGGTTTCTTAAGCCAGCGGGCGGCCAGCTCGCGCTCCAGCTCCAGCAAGTTTCTGTCCTCGGCCACAATGGACTCCGTCACCGCCGCCGCCAGGGGCGACAAGGTCCGGTGGGCCAGGTGCATGATCGCAAAGCTCGTACCCAGCCAGGGGAAAGAAAGAGGAAGAACCGCAAGTTCACGGCGGGCCAGTTCGTGCCGGACCATTTTCAGGGAAACGATCGCAACCGCATCCGAATGGGCGACAATGGTCTTCATGGAGGTGATGGAGTTCACGGCAATCGTCGGCTTCCACTTTTCAACCAACTTATGGGTCTCGGCCTCGTCTCCGGCAAGCTGCCGGCCCATCGCGGCGATCCGGTTGGGCATCAGCCCCATCGTGACCAGCGGATACCGCACCACATCGCCGGCGGCAAGGTTCCTCCGCCCCAGAAGCGGATGCCCGCGGCGAACCACCAGATAACCCTGATGCCGGTTCAGCGTGATCTGCTTGATCTCGGTCGCGGGCTCAATCCAGGCCGGATCGGCCACCACCAGATCCACCTCGCGACGACGCAGCCGGTGGGTCAAGACATCGGGCTGGTCATTCATCAGGCGGATGCGGACCTGGGTATCAACCCGGGCAAACGGGGCCAGCGCCTCGCCGATAAACATGTCGCTGACGTATACGCCCGCCCCGATGACCAGATCGCCGGTATCGAGGCCCTTGATCAGGGCCAGCTCCCGCTCCATGCCGTCGGCGAGGGCCAGCAGGTCCGAGGCCTGCCTCATGAACGCCCGCCCCGCATCGGTGAGTATCGCCCCGTCGCGCCCGCGGTCAAACAGCCGGAAGCCCGCCTTGCGCTCCACCTCCTGAATGCT
>DAOLCW010000192.1:1518-3666 GCA_035327665.1 Kiritimatiellia bacterium | reverse complement strand
AGCCTTCATCCCTCCACCCTCCCTCCTCCCCCTCCCTCAGCTTTCAGCTTTCATCCCTCCTCCCTCCCTCCTGCCCCCCGCGCCGCGTCGAAGGGTTTCTCCCTCATCGAGCTGCTCATCGTCATCGTCATCACCACCCTCCTCGCCACCATCGCCCTTCCTTCCTTCGTCCGCGCCACCAGCGGCTCCCAGCTCCGCGCCGCCACCCGCACCGTCGTCATGGCCCACAAATATGCCCGCTCCACCGCCGTCCTCCGCCAAACCCCCATGGCCCTCCTCTTCGACCGCGTCGGCGGCGAACTCGAAGTCGTCTCCATGGTCGACCGCTCCAGCCTCGCCTCCCGCGACCGCTTCCTCGACACCCGAACCCGCCGCACCGCCGACGCCCTCACCGGCGCCGAAACCGTCGAACAAACCGCCACCGACATCTCCAGCGAACTCGTCCGCCGCTTCGGCCGCGACGTCAAAATCACCGGGTTCCGCACCTCCCGCGACGACCAATTCCTCGAAGGCTATCACTGGGTCACCTACTTCCCCAACGGCATGTCCGACGGCTTCGAACTTCGCCTCGAAGACACCGGCGGACGCGCCGTAACCATCGAGGCCGAACCCATCTCCGGCGCCATCGAAACGGAGTTCTCCCGATGGTGATATCTAATAAGCTATCGAAACCCAAGCGCCGCGCCGGACTCACCCTCGTCGAGGTCATCCTCGCCGTCGCCATCCTCGGCATCGGCCTCACCGCCCTCGTCACCGCCGCCTCCCGCACCCTCCACGTCCTCCGCCAGGCCAAAAACCTCGACACCGCCCGCGAACTCTTCGGACTCCTCGAAGCCACCAAACCCATCCAGCTCGAAGACAAAATGGAAGACGCCGCCGGTTCAGGAACCTTCCCCCGCCCCTACCAAAACTACCGCTGGACCCGCGACGTCGAAATCGTCGGCGACGAAGAAGACGGCCTCTGGCAACTCATCGTCTCCATCATGTGGACCGAAAACAACCGACCCCGCAAAGAAACCGTCCACACCTACGTCTTCTGGCCCGAAGAAGTCCAAGGAGGCACCTTTGAACGCCGCCCCTAAAAGCTCGCCGCGTTTGGGTAGGGCGAACCTCTTTGGTAGGGCGAACCCTCCGGGTGAGCCGCCTGCTACGGCGAACCTCCTTGGTAGGGCGAACCCCTTGCCGGGGCGTAGCCTGGCCAAGCCCGGTCCGGGTGAGCCGCCCCCCCACCACCCCCCTCCCAACCTCCACCCTACCCCCCGCCGCGGCTTCAGCCTCCTCGAAATGCTCGTCGCCGTCGTCCTTCTCGCCACCGCCTTCACCATCATCTGGAGCACCTTCTCCGCCACCATCAACGCCTGGCAGGCCGGACGCAAATTCGTCGACGAATTCCACCACGGCGACTTCGTCCTCGAACAAGTCGTCTCCGCCCTCCGCTCCACCGCCTACTTCCAAAACCGCCCCGACAAATTCGGCTTCTGGCTCGAAACCGGCGGCTCCGGCTCCTACCCTCGCGACCAAATCAGCTTCGTCAAATCCGGCACCGCCTTCATGATGCCCGGCCATCCCCTCGCCCAGGGCCTCCACCGCGTCGTCCTCGGCATCGAAAACGACACCCGCGGACGCCCCTCCTTCACCGTCCGCGCCTTCCCCCACCTCCTCGACGAACCCGAACCCAAAGACTTCGACCCCTGGCACATCTCCTCCCGCGTTCGCGGCTTCCAATGCCGCGTCTACAACTTCGAAGACGAACGCTGGGACGACGAATGGGAAGACACCAACAGCGTCCCTCGCCTCGTCGAAGTCACCGTCTTCATGGAGCCCCCCAAATCCTACGAACCTCCCCTCCAGATGACCCGCCTCATCGAGATCCCCCTTGCCCCCGCCGTCACCGGAGCCGTCCAAGTCGGCGAAGCCGACACCCGCCCCTCCCGCCAGCAGCGCCCCACCGACCGCGAGCCCGTCCCCGGACAGGAAAACCGACGCCGTACCCAACCCGAACCCCGCACCCAACCATGACCCCCCGCAACATAATTTCCAAACCTTGGAAACCACCCCCCTTTCCATTTCCAAACCTTGGAAACCACCCCACCCCTTTGGAGTGCGGGATCTCGCCTGCCCGCCGTAGTCGGCACATGCCGGACGAAG
>DAOLCW010000192.1:0-1418 GCA_035327665.1 Kiritimatiellia bacterium | reverse complement strand
GGCACATGCCGGACGAAGGAGGGATCCCGCTTTCCCCTTCGCTTCTCGAAGCGAATTCCCCCCGCAAACACATGCTCCGCACAACCCCCTCATCACCGACCCTTGGAGGCTCGAGCTCTGCGAGACCGAACCCTCATCACCCCGCCCCTTTGGAGTGCGGGATCTCAATCCCGCTTTCCCCTTCGCTTCTCGAAGCGAAGTCCCCTCGCCCCCCCGCCAACCCCCGCGAAGGAGCCGCCCTCATCGTCGCCCTCTGGGTCGTCATGATCCTCGCTATGCTCGTCAGCTCCATGGCCTTCGACATGCGCGTCGAAGCCAACGTCACCGGCTTCCATCGCAAACGCCTCAAAGCCGAATACCTCTCCCGGGCCGGACTCGAATGGGCCAAAGTCGTCCTCCATCGCGACGTCACCGAATCCGCCGAAGGTGACCTCATCCTCGAAGACGGCCAGGACGAACAACTCGTCATCGCCTCCATCAACCTCTCCCGCGGCGTCGCCGTCTCCAACATCCGCAAAGAACTCGGCGATGGCGTCTTCGAAGTCAGCATCATCCCCGAAGAAGGACGCCGAAACATCAACCTCCTCACCGACGAAGACTGGGAAGAAGTACTCGACCAGGCCGGCGTTCCCGAAGACCAGTGGAAATTCCTCATCGACTCCATCGGCGACTGGATCGACGAAGACGACAATCACCGCCTCCACGGCGCCGAATCCGACGACCCCTTCTATCAAGAGCGCGGCTACGAAGTCAAAAACGCCCCCCTCGACACCATCGACGAACTCCTCCTCATCAAACACTTCAACGAAGCCATCGTCTATGGCGGCCCCGACCCCGAAGATCCAAACCTCCTCTACACCGGCATCGCCAACTGGCTCACCACCTGGGGCGACGGACGCGTCAACGTCAACACCGCCTCCCGCGAAGTCCTCCTCACCATCCCCGGCATCGAAGAATGGGTCGTCGACGACATCCTCGAATACCGCACCGGCATCGACGGCATCCCCGGCACTCGCGACGACGGCTTCGAATCCGTCGATGAAGTCCTCCGCCGCACCGGCCTCAACCCTGACCTCGCCGGCCGCATCACCACCGCCGACACCAAATTCGTCCGTGTCGTATCCATCGGGGAGGTCCAAGGCGTCCGTATCGGCATCTGGGCCGTCCTCCAAGTCCGCGACAAATCCGTCATCCCCGTCTACTGGCGCGAAGAGGCCATGCCATGAAGAAGGGGTTCAGGGTTCAGAGTTCAGGGTTCAGTCCACCCTCTCTCACTCTTACTCTTAATCTTACTCTTAATCTCAATCCCCCCCACGACTCAAAAACTTTGCAACCCAACCCCTAACCCCCCCCCCCGCCCCTCTCTCATCTGCCCTCCCCCTCTCTCCTTCCCCCCAACCCCCCCCCCCCCCCCCAAC
>DAOLCW010000191.1:0-3693 GCA_035327665.1 Kiritimatiellia bacterium | reverse complement strand
AGACCGAAGTCTCTATCGGCCAAGTTTCATACCGAAAAGTTATAGGTAGTGGTATAACACAACCCTGCTGCGTCGAGCTCCGAAGGAACGAAGGCAGACCGTAGACTTCAGGCATCATCAGCCCCTCCCCCCCGCCGCCCGCCCACAGAACACTTTCCTCCGCCCTGCCCGTTTGCTATCCTGCGCCCGTTCATGACAACTACCCAGCCCATCACCTGCAAGGTCATGGTCGTCGACGACCATGCCATTGTCCGTCACGGCCTCGCCATGCTGCTCAAAGCCGAACCCGGCATCACCCTCGTCGCCGAGGCCGGCTCCATCCCTGAAGCCCTATCCCTCCTCGAAACCGCCACCCCCGACCTCCTTCTCATCGACATCACCCTCAAAGAAGAAAACGGCCTCGACCTCGTTCGCGCCATCAAACGTGATCACCCCCACCTCAAATCCATCATCCTCTCCATGCACGACGAAGCCGACTACGCCGAACGCGCCATCCGCGCCGGGGCCATGGGCTACGTCATGAAAGAACACGCCGACGATGTCGTCATCGAAGCCATCCGCTCCGTCCTCAACAATCGCGTTTACCTCAGCCCCGAAATTTCCTCCCGTCTTCTCCTCGGCATGTCCGGCGACGATCCCGCCCGCACCAAGCCCGAAACCGGAATTGAAAGCCTCACCGAGCGCGAGCTCGAAGTCTTCGAGGGCATCGGGCGCGGCCTATCCTCCAAGGACATCGCCGACCAGCTCGCCCTCAGCGCCCGCACCGTCGAAGTTCACCGGGCCAACATCAAACGAAAACTCGAATGCGAAAACGCCGCCCAAGTCGTGCGGTCGGCCGTTCGCTGGGTGGAGCAAAACCGCTGATGAACCTCGACGCCCTCCTTTCCCAACACGGCCTCTGGATTGGTGTCCTTCTCGGCTACCTTCTCGGTTCCGTCCCCTTCGGCCTCCTTATCGCCCGCGCCAAAGGCATCGACATCCGGGCCCACGGCAGCGGCAACATCGGCGCCACCAACGTCCTCCGCGTCCTCGGGAAACCCCTCGGCATTACCACCTTCATCCTCGACGCCCTCAAAGGCTTCCTCCCCGCCTTCGCCTTCCCCCTCGTCTTCGGAAACAACCCCGAACTCGTCGGTATCGCCTCCGGAATCGCCGCCATCCTCGGCCACAACTTCCCCGTTTTCCTTCGCTTCAAGGGCGGCAAAGGCGTCGCCACCAGCGCCGGCATGCTCATCGGCATCGCCCCCGCCGCCGCCGGCATCGGCCTTGCCCTCTGGCTCGTCATCTTCCTCGCCTTCCGCTACGTCTCCCTCGCCTCCATCCTTGCCGCCCTCGCCATCGCCGGCATCGCCTGGCTCTGGTACCCCCCCGGCCTCATTCCCCCCGTTCTCTCCCTCCTCGCCTCCCTCGTCATCATCCGCCACCGCGCCAACATCCAACGCCTCCTCAACGGCACCGAAAACCGCTTCGAGCGTAAACCCAAAGCCCAACCCTCATGAACACCACCCAGACCAACATCACCGTCCTCGGCGACGGCGGATGGGGTACCGCCCTCGCCCTCATCCTCCTTGGAAACGGCCATCGCGTCACCCTCTGGGGAGCCTTCCCCGGCTACATCGCGACCATGAAGGCCACCACCGAAAACCCCACCTACCTCCCCGGGGTCAACCTCCCCGAAACCCTCGACCTCACCGCCGACCCCGAAACCGCCCTCGCCCGAGCCGACGGCGTCCTCATCGCCGTCCCCTCCAAATACTTCCGGACCACCCTCGCCACCCTTGCCCCCTTCGTGCCCCCCCGCGCCCACCTCATCAGCGTCTCCAAAGGGCTCGACCCCGAAACCCGCCAGCGCCTCAGCCAGGTCGCCCTCTCCCTCCTCGGTCGCGAAACCATGGCCGTCCTCTCCGGACCCAGCCACGCCGAGGAAGCCGCCCGCGGCTCCCCCACCGCCGTCACCGTCGCCTCCACCTCCCCCGCCGAAGCCGAATGGTGGCAGAACGTACTGACCGGCTCCACCTTCCGCGTCTACACCGCCACCGACGTCATCGGCGTCGAACTCGGCGGCGCCCTCAAAAACATCATCGCCCTCGCCGCCGGCATCTGCGACGGACTCGGCTTCGGCGACAACACCAAAGCCGCCCTCATGACCCGCGGCCTCGCCGAAATCACCCGCTTCGGCACCCTCCTTGGCGCCGACCCCACCACCTTCAGCGGCCTCAGCGGCATCGGCGACCTCATGGTCACCGGCATGTCCCGCCACAGCCGCAACCGCAGCGTCGGCGAGCGCATCGGAAAGGGAGAATCCATCGACACCATCCTCGGCGGCATGAGCCAGGTCGCCGAAGGCGTCTGGACCGCCCGCGAAGCCGCCTCCCTCGCCCGCTCCATGGGCGTCACCCTTCCCATCTGCCAGACCGTCGTCGACATCCTCGACGGCAAACTTGCCCCCGCCGAAGCCGTGAAGACCCTCATGGACCGCGAACCCAAACCCGAATTCGACTAACCCTATGAAAACTCTCCCCCATCTCCGCCTGCTCCTTGCCCCCCTCCTCCCCCTCGCCCTCCTCGCCTGTTCCTCCACCAAGCATCGCCTCTACGACCACGAGGTCCCCCTCACCACCGAACACCAGCAAGCCCTCATGAAGCGGGCCAAGCCCCCCCAAACCTACGGCATCACCATCTACGCCACCGATGACGGCCCCATTTACGCCGGTTCCGCTCGAACCTATCCCCGCCAAACCGCCCGCGCCGAACTCAAAGGCGACCGCCACAGCACCGCCCCCATCGTCACCGTCTCCCCCTCCCAAAGCGGACCCTTCCTCTCCATGCTCATCGACACCACCGCCGAAGAAAGCTGGCTCACCCAATTCGCCCGGACCGAACTCGGAGCCGTCATCATCTCCATGCCCCAGCCCATCGAAGCCATGGCCGCCCACGTCTACGATCCCATCGGCGGATGGGCCGCCATCGTCCCCAAACTCCGCATCGAAGACCTCCACGTCGAAAACGTCGTCTTCTACGCCCGCAGCGCCTTCGGACCCCTCGGACCTCTTGCCCGCTGGGAACGCGACCCCCGGATCTCCGGTGTCCTCGGCTTCGACCTCCTTCGCGCCTTCAACCACGTCACCTTCGACTTCCAATCCCGCGTCATCACCTTCTCCGCCACCACCGACGTCCGCATCCCCCCCGACCGTATCCTCGCCGAAGTCCCCATCAACCCCAATGCCCGCTCCCTCCTCGTCAACGGCCGCATCCTTGGCGAACCCACCGACCTCCTCCTCGACTTCGCCGGCGACTTCGAAGTCGCCTCCCACCAACCCGACTCCGACACCCTCCGCCAGATCAGCCTCGGCAACCTCGTCTTCCGCAACGTCTCCGTCGTCTCCTCCTTCGACCTTGGCCTCGGCGACGACAGCCCCCCCCGCATCGGCCGCTCCCTCCTCGAACGCTACATCGTCACCCTCGACTTCAAAAACCGCCGCGTCCTCTTCGAGCGCCCCCGCCAGTAGGCCAAAATCATTGAATAGAAAAACGCCTGAAAAATGTCGTGCAAGCGGGCAAGGGCATTATTGCTTTATCGATTCTGGTGCATCTTTCCGGATCTCCGCCGAATAGATTTCGGCGCTACAGTAAGTGGTCCCCATTTCGTAGCGCCCATATCCGATGGGCGCGATTTATGTCAGGATGTTTTGG
>DAOLCW010000190.1:0-3694 GCA_035327665.1 Kiritimatiellia bacterium | reverse complement strand
CCTGAAGCCCTGGTTGTAAATGCGAAACACAAATGCGGGGACAGATTAGCTGAAAATTATCACGCCGCCGCATCTTCCTCGTCGATTCGACTTTTGGGTCCGAACGGACTTCGGACCTACCTCCGTAGCGGAAATGCTTGCACGGTATTCCATCTCCGAACCCGCGACCTTGGGAAACCGGGTTTTTATCAGCATCGGCTTGACTGTTATGACGTATGTATTATTGTCAAAACATTAGGTGGGTATATTTATGGACGTTTTTTATCATTTACTTTACGAGCACAGCAGGGGGTTGCGGGATCTTGCCCTTTACACGGTATCGGAGGAACAGCGGGGATTGGTGGAGGCAGAGTTGATCCACGAAGGGGTTTCGTATTTGTTTCGCAGATTAGAGGATGGCCGGGTCAATGTTTATTTCGGTCATTCGGCCTGCGTGGATGTGGTGAGGTCGTTCGGTGAATGTCCCCACTGCCGATTGACTCCGGAGCAGGATTTCATGCTGGGGATCATGCTGGGATACGACCGCACACGGCAATGCGAGCGCTATTTAGGGCGCCGGAAGCAGTGCCTGGAGGTTCTGGGTCCATGCTCGTCGTTGGATCCGGGGGCGACGTGTATTCGCGAGCCGGACGACGAGCATGCGCTGAATTAAGGGAGGCGACTTAACGGTGGGGGATGTGGATGATCGCCCCGGATTCGGGACAAACGGGAATGCATCGGGGTCCGCCCATCACATCGGAGCAGTCGTTGCATGCGCTGGAGCTGATTTTGTAGATGGGTTGGGCTTTTTCAACGGCTTTAACCGGGCAAACCGGTCGGCAGGCGTCGCAGGCAGTGCATCGATCTGTAATGATAAAGGCCATGATCAGGTCTCCTTCTGTTATGGGATACTATCTACCCTGAACAGTCAGTGATCGTCAAGGAAAATATTTCGCAAGTACTTGAAAATCATTGTATTGCATATGGATAAGATGGGTGAAGGGGCAGCGCTTTGCCGTGGGTGTCATTCGGTTGTTTGGCATATCGTTCGGGGGTGGCAGATGGCGCGCTCGTGGCCGAAAGGTGCCTATGTAAAATAATTGGTTGACATATATAACGTAGTAAAGTATACCCAACCTGGATTCTTGATCTTGAAAGCAATGAACACAACGGGGCAGAGCGTGCGGGCCTTGAGCGCGTATTTGGATGCGATTTTCAAGGACATTCAGGAGCGTTTGGAGCATCAGCGTGATGCGGTGCGTTTGTGTCTGGACCGTTGTGAAAGCTCGGGGGAAGGGGTGAAGGGCGGGAGCGCTTCGTTGGTGGAGGCGCTGCGGGAGACGGTTGAGGTGCTTGAAGAGACCAAGCGTTCGTTCAAGTCGAAGCGGCTGGGTGAGCTCCGGGAGAAGTTGGAGCGGGTTCTGGCCGATGTAGACAAGACATAGGAAAAGGGACGACTAGCGTTTCCGCTCAAGGCGGAAAAGTTGAGGCGTAACGTGATGCGGGACGAGTTTCCGCTTCAGGTTACGCCTTTTTTTATACCGGAGGATTAGATGAAGATCATGGTTTGGATGACGGGTTGGTTGGTGATGACAGGAGTTACGTATGCGGAGTTGCCGCGGATTGTATGCCTGGGAGGGGCGGTTACGGAAACGGTGTGGGCGTTGGGAGGGGCGGATTGGGTGATTGGGGTGGATGATTCGAGCACATTTCCAGAGGATGCGGGATTGCTGCCGAGGGTTGGGTATTACCGGATGATTTCGGCGGAAGGGGTGTTGAGTTTGCATCCGGATCTGGTGCTAGCTTCGGAGGAGGCGGGTCCGCGGGAGGCGTTGATGCAGATTGAGCGGGCGGGGGTAAGGGTGGAACGAATCCGTGCGGAGGCGAGTGTGGAGGGCTGTTTGCAGCGGATTCACGAGGTGGGGGTGGCGATCGGGAGGGCCGAAGCGGCGGAAGCGCTGGCAAACGAGATCGGGGAGGCGATGGCGGGGCTGACGGTGGAGGAGGGGCGGGAGCGGCGGGTGATGTTTGTGTTTGCGCACGGAGCGGGGGCCATGAATGTGGCGGGACGGGATACAGCGGCAGATCGAATGATCCGTTTGGCAGGGGGGCGCAACGCGGTGACGGGATACCGAGGGTATCGTCCGTTGACGTCGGAGGCGATGGTCGCGGCGGATCCGGAGGTGATTCTGGTGACGACGGGAAGTTTACCCGCATTTGGGGGCGGGGAGGCGATCTGGCGCGTTCCGGGAGTGCAGGCTACAAGCGCTTATGCGGAGCGGCGCGTGGTCGCGATGGATGATCTCCTTTTGTTGGGATTTGGTCCCAGATTGCCTTCGGCGGTGATGGAATTGCAGAGGTTGATCGGGCGATGACCCAACCTGAGACCATTACGATGAGGTTTGCGAAGGGATCTGGGAGGACCGGTTTGGGGGAGGGTCTGGGCAAGCGCGCGAGATCGCGGCAGGGGTGGTTGGTTCCGGTGTTGATCGCGGGGATGCTGGGGTCGGTGGTTGCGGGGTTGATGGTGGGGGCGGTGAAGATTTCGTTCACGAGTGTTTGGGGGATTCTGGCGGGGGAGGTAGGGATTCCCACGGAGTGGTCGTTCACGGAGCGGGAGGCGGTGATCCTGCTTCATTTGCGCATGCCCCGGGTTTTGGCGGGGCTCTTTACAGGGGCGGCGCTGGCGTTGGGGGGGGTGTTGATGCAAGCGCTGTTCAGGAATCCATTGGCGGATCCGGGGTTGATCGGAGTGTCGAGCGGGGCGGCGATGGCAGCTGCGGTGTTCATGGTGTTGGGAGGGGCGTTGCCCTGGCTGGGGGTTTTACCGACATTGTGGGCGCTTCCTGCGGTAGCGTTCGGAGGAGCGGTAGCGATGACGGTGGTGGTGATCCGGATTGCGGGAAGGATGGGTGAAACACGGGTGGAGCATTTGTTGTTGGCGGGGATTGCCATGAATGCCCTGGCGGGTGCGGTGATCGGGCTTTTGATGGTGGTTGCGGATGACGCTCAACTCCGGGAGGTGGCGTTTTGGAGTTTCGGGAGCCTGGGCCGGGCCGGGTGGCCAGTGACCGGCGTGCTTGCTGTGACGACGTTGCCGGTTTTGGTCGCGGCGGTGTTTCTGCATTCGTGGCTTAATGCGTTGCTGCTGGGAGAACGGGAGGCAGCGTATCTCGGGGTGCCGGTAGAGGGGTTGAAGCGAGGGATGCTGGTGTTGACATGTATTGCGGTGGGGTCGGCGGTTTCGTTTACGGGGTTGATCGGTTTTGTCGGCTTGGTCGTGCCACACTTGGTCCGGTTGATCGCGGGCCCGAATCACCGGGGGCTGGTTCCGGCGTCGGCGCTTCTTGGCGGGACGCTGTTGACGTTGGCGGATTTGTTGGCGCGCACGGTGGTGGCTCCGGTGGAACTGCCGATCGGGTTGGTGACGGCGCTTTTGGGGGCGCCATTTTTCCTTGCGCTATTGATGCGGGACAAGCGGGGAGGGGGCGTGGAATGATTCGTTTGGATGCGGTCAGTGTGTTCCGGTCGGGGAAGGCGATTCTTGAGGGGGTGGATCTTGGTCTTCTGGCAGGAGGGGTGACGACGATTTTGGGGGCGAACGGGGCGGGGAAGAGGACGGTCGTCCGCTTGCTGGGGGGGGGGTGGCGGCCGGGCCGGGGGGGAGTGTGGGGGGCGGATAGGCCGGTGCGGCGGGGGAGCGGGGTGGGGGCGG
>DAOLCW010000189.1:0-3750 GCA_035327665.1 Kiritimatiellia bacterium | reverse complement strand
GTTGCGGGGGGTGGGAGGGCGGTTGCGCTGTGGGGCGGATAGAGGTATGGTCCGGGGCTTGTCGGAGTGGTGATTTTTTATGAAGCGGATGAGGATGTTATGACGGCACGGATTTTGGACGGAAAGGAAATGGCCCTGGATATCCGGAAGGAGTTGGGGGGGGAGGTGGCGGAGCTGGTGGCGAAGCACGGGCTTACCCCGGGGTTGGGGGTGATTCTGGTGGGGGATGACCCGGCGTCGCGGTCGTATGTGACGGCGAAGGAGAAGGCGTGCGGGGAGGCGGGGATGTATTCGCGGGAGATCACGCTGGCGGCGTCGGCGAGCGAGGGGGAGATTTTGGCGGAGGTGGAGAAGCTGAACGGGGATGAGGCGATCCACGGGATTTTGGTGCAGTTGCCGCTGCCGAAGCATGTGAATGAGCAGGCGGTGATCGAACGGATCGATCCGGCGAAGGATGTGGACGGGTTTCATCCGGTGAACGCGGGTCGGATGTTGCTGGGTTTGCCGGCGTACCTGCCGTGCACGCCGCACGGGGTGTTGCACATGCTGAAGCGGGGCGGGGTGGAGGTGGCGGGGAAGCATGTGGTGGTGGTGGGGCGAAGCAATATTGTGGGGCGTCCGTTGGCGAATCTGCTTTCGATGAAGTCGAAGTTGGGGAATGCGACGGTGACGATTTGCCATACGGGGACGAGGGATGTGGGGGTGCATACGCGGATAGCGGATGTGGTGATTGCGGCGGCGGGACGTCCGAATACGATTACCGCGGAGATGGTGAAGGAGGGGGCGGTGGTGATTGATGTGGGGGTGAACCGGGTGGAGGATGCATCGCGGAAGAGCGGGTTCCGGTTGGTGGGGGACGCGGATTTCGAGGGACTGAAGGAGAAGGTGGCGGCGATTACGCCGGTGCCGGGGGGGGTGGGCCCGATGACGATCGCGATGTTGCTGGTGAATACGGTGGAGGCGGCGAAGCGCCAGCGGGGCGTGGTGAGCTGAGGGTCATACGATGCGGGTGTTGGGCCGATATTTAAGCGCGGACTATCTGGTGATCTTCACGATGACGGTGTTGATCTTCACGTTCGTGATGTGCATCGGGGTGCTGGTGCGGGCGATCGATTATGCGGCGATGGGGGTTTCGGCGGGGTTTATTGGAAGGCTGTTTCTGTACAACATTCCCTACATGCTTTCGTTTACGATTCCGATGGGGGTGTTGACGGCGGTGTTGTTGCTGTTCGGGAGGCTTTCGCTGGACGGGGAGTTGACGGCGATGAAGGCGTGCGGGTTGACGATTTGGCAGATTGTGGCGCCGGTGGTGATTCTTTCGGTGGTGGCGACGTTGGCGTGTCTTTACATCAATGCGCATTTGGCTCCGGTGAGCAAGCATCTGGCGCGGGAGTTGATCCGGAATGTGGGGGCGGAGGAGCCGGTGCATTTGTTGGAGCCGGGCCGGTTTGTGCGGGATTTTCCGGGGCTGCTGGTGTTTGTGAGCGAACGGAAGGGGAATGAGCTGACGGATGTGGTGGTGTATGAGATGGATGACGCGGGTCCGGTGCGGCATGTGCGGGCGGCGCGGGGGACGATCCGGGTGCTGGCTGAGGAACGGGCGATGGAGGTGGATCTGTTCGATGTTCGCATTGACCAGCGGGAGAAGAGTGATGCGGGTGCGGCGGGGAGGTCGCATTATATCAATGCGGAGCATTACCCGGTGCGTTTGGATTTTTCGCGGATGAGCCGGAGGCCGGCGTCGAAGAAGGCGTCGGACATGACGTTGGCGGAGTTGCAGTCGAATATCCGCAACATTCAGGCGAAGTTTCCGGAGTTGATGGAGGAGGATCTGCTGGAACGGGAGCGGATGAAGATGGTGGTGGAGGTGAACAAGCGGCTGGCGTTGTCGCTGTCGTGTTTTGCGTTTGCGCTGCTGGGGATTCCTTTGGGGATGCAGTCGCGGCGGAAGGAGTCGTCGGCGGGGATCGGGATTGCGTTGATGTTGGTGTTTTTGTTTTACCTTTTTATTGTGACGGCGAATGCGCTGGTTGGGTATCCGGGGTTGCGGCCGGATTTGATTGTGTGGGTGCCGGTATTCGGGGCGGAGATCGGGGGATTTTTGTTGTTGCGGCGGGTGAATTAAGGGGCCGGGGATGACGACGAGTCGGGTGCGGGAGAAGTTGAAGGAGCTTCCGGACAAGCCGGGGGTGTACCTGATGCGGGACCGGTCGGGGAAGATTATCTATGTGGGGAAGGCGGTGTCGCTGCGGAACCGGGTGCGGAGTTATTTTCAGGAAGGGACGCTGCGGAAGGCGCCGCCGAAGTTGCGGGGATTGATCCGGAGTATTGAGGATTTTGATTTTATTGTGGTGAGGTCGGATGCGGATGCGGTGGTGACGGAGGGGCGTCTGATCAAGGAGTACAAACCGCGCTACAATGTGTCGTTCCGGGATGACAAGCGGTTTTTATTGGTTCGGGTGCGGTTGACGGATCCGTTTCCACGGTTTCAGGTGTGTCGTTTGCGGAAAGAGGATGGAGCGGTGTATCTGGGGCCGTATGCGAATTCGGGGGCGGCGAGGGTGGCGTTGGAGTTTGTGGAGAAGCGGTTTGGTCTGCGGGTGTGTTCGCCGCGGATTCCGGGGGAGGAGGACTATAAACATTGCCATAACGATGTGATCCGGCGATGCAGTGCGCCGTGTGTGGGAAGGATTTCGCCGGAGGCGTACCGGGCGCGGGTGGAGGAGGCGATGGCGTTTCTCCGGGGGGAGCGGAAGGAGCTGCTGGCGGAGCTGGAGGGGGAGATGAGGAAGGCGGCGGAGGAGCGGCGGTTCGAGGATGCGGCGGGGTTGCGGGATACGTTGCATTTGCTGCGAAGCGCGATTCGGGAACGGTCGAGGGGGCTGCGGGACCTGGAGCTGGTGGCGGAGGAGGCGCGACAGGGGGTGGAGGACTTGAGGGATGCGCTGGGGCTGGCGAAGCGGCCGGAGGTGATTGAGTGTTTCGATGTATCGAACATTTCTGGTACGCATGCGGTGGCGAGCATGGTGTGTGCGGTGGAGGGGATGCCGAACCGGACACGGTACCGGCGATTTCAGATCAAGACGGTGGAGGGGATCGATGATCCGCGGATGATGGGGGAGGCGGTGGGGCGGCGGTATCGAAGGTTGAAGGAGGAGGGGGGAGTGATGCCGGATTTGATCTTGATTGATGGAGGTCCGACGCAGTTGGGTGCGGCAAGGGAAGCGCTGGAGGATCTGGGGCTAGGGGAGGTACCGAGCGCGGGTTTGGCGAAGCAGTTCGAGGAGGTGTACACGCGGGCGGATTATTCGGGGGCTCCGGTGCGGCTGGCCCGGGATTCGGCAGGGTTGAAGGTGTTGCAACGGATCCGCGACGAGGCGCATCGATTTGCGCTGACCTACCACCGATTGCTGCGGCAGCGGCGGATTCGGGAGTCGGTGCTGGATGAGGTGGAGGGGATCGGGGAGAAGCGGAAGGAGGCGATTCTGAAGCATTTTGGATCGGTGTTGCGTTTGAGGCGGGCGACGGTGGATGAGATCGCGGAGGTGCCGGGAGTGGGGAGGGTGATGGCGGAGGAGATTTATGGGCAGTTGAGGAAGTTGTGATGGGGAATGAGGAAGGATGATGGAGGAAGGAGGACGATGGGCGAAGGACGATCGGCCATGGGCTATTGGCGATGGGGGAGGGGGAAATGGTTTAACGCAAAGAGCGCGAAGGGGGGAATGCTTGTAAGATTAGGTGTAGGATTAG
>DAOLCW010000188.1:0-3774 GCA_035327665.1 Kiritimatiellia bacterium | reverse complement strand
GGGAGGGTTTTGGTCGTGGGGATCGAGTGGGGCGTCAAGGAAGGTGGTGGAGGGGAAGGTTTTGATGGGGGGGGGGGTGGGTTCGAGGGGAGGGAGGGCAAGGGGGAAGCGTTCTTTTTTGAGCATGACGCGACGTCCGAGGTCGGTGAGGGACAGGAGAGGGTAGGGACCGGGGTCGACGGAGATGCATTGGGCGGCGATGAGGCTGTCGATGAGATCCCAGACGGTGTTGGAGCTGAGGTCGCGGAGGAGGCCGTAGGTGGAGAGTTTGTCGAGTCCGGCGTCGAGGAGTTCTTTGGATTTAGAGCCGACGAGGGTTTGGACGATGCGGCCGCGGCCGTAGCGTCCGTCGAGTCGGGCGACGCAACTGAGGGCTTTTTGGAGGATGACGGTTTCGGGGTCGGAGGGGAGGCGGATGGAGGTGGTGTGCCCGGCGAGGCAATTGTCGCAGTGGCGGCAGCGGGATTCGGCGTGGGGATCGCCGAAGTAGGAGAGGATGTAGTGGTGGCGGCAGCCACGGGTGTCGACGTAGCGGAGCATTTGCTTGAGTTTGGCTTCGTCGCGCTGGCGTTTTTGCTGGAGGCGTTCGAAGTCGATGTCGATTTGGTCGAAGGGGATGTCGGGTTTGAGGAGGCGGGTGGTGTAGGTGCGGTGTCCGGGCTGGTAGACGCGTTCGATGATGCCGGCGCGTTCGAGGTGGTAGAGGGCGGTTCCGGTGGCCATGCTGTTGCGGGTGTTTCCGATGGCTTCGGCGATTTCATGGATGGGGATTTCGATGGGGCCTTGGGCACAGATGCGCTTGAGGGTATGGAAGAGGTCGCGGATGAGGGCGAGGGTGGGGTTGGCGCCGTCGAGGAAGAATTCCTGGGTGCGGACATCGGCGTAGTTGAAGAGGAGGTCGCAGGTGGCAGGTTCACCATCGCGCCCGGCGCGTCCGGCTTCCTGGTAGTAGGCTTCGAGGCTGCCGGGGATATCGATGTGGATGACGGAGCGGATGTCGGGGCGGTCGATGCCCATGCCGAAGGCGTTGGTGGCGACGACGATGGGGGCGGGGGAGGAGATGAAAAGGTTCTGGGCGGTTTCGCGGTCGGCGTCGGACATGCCGCCGTGGTAGAGGATGACGTTGCGGCGGGGGGTATGGAGCTCTTCGTGGAGTTTTTCGGCTTTTTTGCGGGTGGCGACGTAGATGATGGCGGCGTGGCCGGTGGCGAGGCGGGTTTGGACGTGTTGGAGTTTTTCGCGATGGTTGGCGGTGCGGAGGACGGAAAGGGAGAGGTTGGGGCGGGCGAAGCCGGAGATGTAGACGCGGGGGGCGGGGCGTCCGGCCTGGCCGAGTCCGAGTTGAGCGATGATGTCGTCGCGGACTTCGGGGGTGGCGGTGGCAGTCATGGCGGCGACGGTGGGGCGACCAAGGAGGTCAAGGGCGCGGCGGAGGCGCATGTAGTCGGGTCGGAAGTCGTGGCCCCATTGGGAGATGCAGTGGGCTTCGTCGATGGCGAAGAGGGAGATGGTGAGGGGGGCGAGGAGTTTGGCGAAGCGTTCGCTTTTGAAGCGTTCGGGGGCAACGTAGACGAGGCGGTAGTCGCCCTGGGTGAGGCGTTGGAGGCGGTCGTCCATTTCGCGGGGTTCGAGTCCGGAATGGATGCAGGTGGCGGGGATACCTTTGGCGAGGAGGGCATCGACCTGGTCTTTCATGAGGGCGATAAGGGGGGAGATGACGAGGGTGATGCCTTCGAGGAGAAGGGCGGGGAGCTGGTAGCAGAGGGATTTTCCGCCGCCGGTGGGCATGATGATGACGGCATCTTCACCGTTGACGAGGGAGGCGATGGGTTCTTCCTGTCCTTCGAGAAAGGCGCGGTGGCCGAAGTGCCGTTCGAGTGCGGCGAGCCGATCGGCGGAGGTGATCATGGGCGTCAGCGTTCGCCGCCCCAACCTTGGCCGCCCCGGCCTCCACGACCGCCCCAGCCGGGAGGGCGGAGTGAGGTGATGTCGAGCATTTCGTTGATGTAGGCGACGAATTCGCGGGCTCCTTGGTCGTCGTAGCCGAGTTGTCGGGCGAGGTCGTTGAATTCGCGGTCGCGCTGTTCGCGCAGGAGGGGACGGAGGAGGGAGGTGCGTTCCATGAGTTCGCGGCGGAGTTCGCGGCCTTCGTCGATGGAGCTAACTTCGCGCATGCGGTCGGCGAGGACCCAGGTTTCGTGGAGGAGTTCGAGCATAAGGTTGTAGTCCTCGGCGTCCTGATCGGTCATGAGGGAGGTGTCGCGGTTGAGAAAGTGGGCGGCTTTGCGGGCGAAGGCATCGTTGACTTCGCGGCGGGCTTCCTCGCGGCGGGCGATGATTTCCGCGTAGCGCTCGGGGTCGTTTTCGCGGATGGACTGGAGTTGATCTTCCCAACTGGGCCGGGGTTCACGGGGTTGGCGGGGTTCGGAGGAGGCGGCGAGTTGAGCGCGAAGGGTTTGGAGAAGGCGTTCGCGGTCTTCGAGTTCGGCGCGAAGGGCGTCGATTTCGTAGCTTCGAAGATCCGGTTCGGTGGCGGGAGGAGGGTCAGGGAATATGGGAACGGCGGGAGCGGGGGCGGGAGCAGGGGCAGGCTTGCGGGCGTGGCGAAGTTCTTCGGTAACGCGAGCGAGTTGCTCTTCGAGTTCAGCGCGTTCGGCCTTCTGGCTGGAAAGTTGGAGGTGGTAGCGGGTGGCCACTCCGGCGGAGGTGGTGGCGAGGATGAGGATAAGAATGAGCAGGAGAGATTTGCCGTTCATGTAGGTAAAGCTACATGATTTCGACGCGGATGTCGACGAGGACAACCCGGGGGTTGGAGCGAATGTGTTCGCTGACTTCAGCGAGACGTTTTTCGACCACGCTTTTTTCGGCGGCGACGGTGACGATGGCGAGGAGGGCGGATTTCCAGATGTCCTGGTAGTCGACTTCAGCGACGCTTACGTTCATTTTATTCATCATGCGGTCTTTAAGGGACCGCAGGATCATGCGCTTGTCTTTAAGGGAGAAAGCTTCAGGCAGGCTGAGTTTGGCTTGGAGTAGGCCGATAACCATAGGAAATCGATTTAGAAGTGGTAGGAAAGGGTGAAGCTGATGACAGGGTAGACCTTTAGGCTATTTAGGTCGGACTCGAAGGTTTCACGTTCGCGTTCGAGGTCGGCGCGGAAGGCGGGGTTGTCGCGGGCGGAGCCGGTGGCCTGTAGGGTGGAGAGTTCAGGGGAGATGAAGAGGACGCCGGCTTGGATGGCGAAGGAGACGGCGTTGTCGGGACGGACGGGATTGCCGTAGCCGATGCCGACGTAGGGGGCGATGGTTCCGTAGTCGATGTCGCCGGAGATGGTGCCCATTTGCTCGGGGGTGTAGGTGTTTTCGCCGATGCGGCGGTTGCCTTGGGGGGTGGAGCGAACGGAGAAGCCATCATCCATGAGGGCCAGGCCAGCGCTGATGCGGAAATTGCGGGCTTCGAAGGGGAGAAAATCGAGGGCGAGGAGGGGGGTTCCGATGTCGACGTCGACGATGTATTTGACGGAGTCGGGGCGCTGGTTGAAGTCGACTTTGAGGAGGGTGTAGCCAGCGCGGAGGTTGAGCCAGGGTTGGATGTAGACGGTGGCTTCGGCACCGACGCCGAGGGTTCCGGCAGTGAGACCGAGGGCCACGCCGGTCCAGGAGTAGAGGTCAGGATTGGGGTAGCTGGAGGTCCATTCGGGTTGGGGGCGAGGCGGAGGGGTGGCCTGTCGCATGGGCTGGGGCTGAGCTTGGGGCGGGGGGGGGAGGGGACGC
>DAOLCW010000187.1:0-3787 GCA_035327665.1 Kiritimatiellia bacterium | reverse complement strand
CCGCCCCGCCCCCCACCCACACATCCGAGCCGATCCGGATCGGTTTCGCGAACTCCAAACCCGTCGCCCGCTCCTCCGGATGCAAAGGATGGGTCGCCGTATAGAGTTGCACATTCGAAGCGAACAAAGCCCGGTCCCCGATGATCACTTCCGCCACATCCAGAACCACGCAATTGAAATTGAAGAACACCCGCTCGCCCAACCGAATGTTCACCCCGTAATCGCAGTAAAACGGTGGCTCCAACCACGGAATCTTGTCCTCCACCCCGAAAAGCTCCTTTAGAATCCCCGCCCTCCGTTCCACCTCATCATCCCGGCTATGGTTCAGCGCGTGGCACAACAGACGCGCCTTCCGACGCAGCCCCATCAACTCCGGATCGAGCGCGTTGTAGAGCTCCCCCGCCAACATCTTTTCCCTCTCCGTTCGCATCATCACTTCCGTTCACACATCAGAAGCTCTATCACTTCGCTTCGTTCTTCCCATCAACCAGCGCGGCGAGGCTGGCGAGGGTCTGGCCCTCAAGCGAGGTAACCACCGCATGCGCATCCCCGAGCGAGATCGCAGGATAACTGTTGGTTACCGCGATCACCTTCAGTCCCGCCCCGCGGGCCGAAGCGATCCCGGCCGGCGTATCTTCGATCGCCAAGGTGTTTTCCGGGGCGAGACCAAGCTGGGGGTGCTTCATCTGGAGCTTGGCCAGAGCCAAACGGTAGGACATCGGATCAGGTTTGCTTGCCGCCACATCCTCGGCAGTCACCACGGTCTGAAAACACGACTCCAAATCGAGTCGACGCAAAAAGGGCCGGATATCACTCATCACCGCCCCGCTGCACAACGCCACCGGCAGCCGCTTCGAGGCGGCTCGGATCAAATCCACCACCCCCGGAAAGTCCGCCGCAGGAGCCTCCTCAATCACCTCAAGAAACGCCTTCGCCTTGTCAGCGATCAACCGGGAATGCGTGTCCGCGTCGAGCTCCCGCCCCGCCGAACGAAAACGCTCCCGCACCGCATCCCGGTCATCGAAACCGATGTAGTCGGAAAGATACTCGTCCCATGACACATCCAACCCGAGCGGGGCAAAGATCTTTTGAAACGCCCGGTGATGCAGCGGCTCGGTGTTGACGATGATTCCATCAAAATCGAAGATAAGGGCGCGGATCATGGCAAAAGCCTCCTGAGTTCGGAAAGGGACCGGGTGTTGAGCACATCCTTGGGTTCAAGCCACCCCCGCCGGGCCTGAAGGATACCGTCGTAATGATGATCGAAATCGCGGGGGCTGTGCGCGTCGCTGTTGGCGACCACGAGGATGCCCGCATCCTTGGCCATGCGGAGCTGAACATCGTTGAGGTCCAGCCGCAGCGGATTAAGGTTCAACTCCACAAAACAACCCCGCTGCTTGATGCCTTCGAGAACCCGGTCGACATCAACCTCATAGGGCTCCCGGGTCAGCAACAATCGACCGGTGGGATGCGCGACGAACGTCACCTTGGGATGGTCGAGAGCCCGCAGAATGCGCTCGGTCTGTTTGTCCCGGCTGAGGTTGAACTTGCTGTGAACGGAAAGAATCACCACATCAAGCAAACCAAGCACCTCGTCGTCGAGGTCGAGCGAACCATCCTCAAGAAGATCCACTTCGGATCCCTTGAGCAGAGTGAACCCATCGAGTCCCGCGTTGATGCGGTCAATCTCCTCGATTTGTTTGCGAAGGCGTGCTTCATCGAGCCCGTTGGCCACGGTCAACCGTTTGGAATGATCGGTGATGGCAAGGTACTCCCACCCCCGCCCCTTGGCCGCCTCCGCCATGTCCAGGAGGTCGGCTTCTCCATCCGACCACGTGGTGTGGTTATGCAGATCCCCCCGAATATCCGCGGCGGTGATGAGTTCAGGAAGACGCCCCGCCTCCGCCGCGTCCAGCTCGCCTCGATCCTCCCGAAGCTCAGGGGCAATCCACGGCAGCCCGAGGGCCTTGAATACATCCTCCTCGGAGGCCCCCGCCACCGTCTCCTCCCCGCGAAACACCCCATACTCATTGAGCTTGAGATCCTGCTGCTGAGCCCGCCGTCTCATCGCGATGTTGTGGGCCTGACTCCCGGTGAAGTAATGCAGGGCCGCTCCATAACTTTCTTCCGGGACAATCCGCAGATCGACTTGCAGTCCATTGCGCAACACCACGCTGGACTTGGTTTCGCCCTTGGCCAGCACCCGGTCCACATCGTCAAAGCCCGCAAACGCATCCATCGCCGCCGTCGGCATCCCCGTGGCGACCGCGAGCACATCCAGATCACCGATCGTTTCCCGGCCCCGCCGGAAGCTCCCCGCCGGGGTGATCCGCGACAGGGTCCCCGAGGCCTCCAGATAGGCCACCAAAGCCTCCGCGGTCTCCCGGACCCGGGGGCGCAGAAACCGTTGAACCTCCCCGCCCTTCCGCTCGATCGAAGCGAGCAACGTCGCTTCGATCTTGGCCCCGAAACCCGGCAACTTCCGCACCCGGCCATCCTTTGCCGCTTGCTCCAGATCAGCAAGCGTGTTGATCTGTAGCTCCTCCAGCAACGTTTTGACCCGTTTGGGACCCAGCCCCTGAAGGTTCAACATCTTCGTGACATCCGGCGGAAACTCCCCCCGGATCTTCTCCAAAGCCCCCAACTTCCCCGTCGTGACAATCTCCCGGATTTTTTCCGCCAACTCCTTGCCGATCCCCGAAATCGCCGTGAGATCGTCGCCCCGCGCCACCGCCTCCCGCAACGGCTCTCCATGATCCCCGCACAACCGGGCCGCATTGCGGTAGGCCCGCACCCGGAAAGGATTGTCGCCACGGATCTCCTGAAGATCCGCCAGCTCGGAAAAAACATCGGCAAGGTCGTTGTTATGGATCGGCATAACCTCACTGTCGCTGATTTCTCTCACCGGATCAAGAAATCGGGTTGCCGGAACCATGGATCTTCTTTCAAAGTACCCCGGTTCTTACCCGACATCCCGACGCATGCTACGCCTCTTCCATTTTCTCCTCGGCCTCCTCCTGCTTCCCCTCTGTGTCGCGGTCACTCAACTTTTCATCGATGTCATTCGCCTCCTCCCCGGACCCGATGCCATCTCTCCGCTCTTCTGGTGGTTCCTTGGTGGATTTGCTTTCTGGGTCGTGTTGTTTATTGCCCTGCCCCGTCCCACCCTCACCTATGTATTGGCCCATGAATTGACCCACGCCTTATGGGGCCTGATGATGGGTGCCCGCGTCTCGAAACTGCGGGTGGGAAGCCGGGGCGGCAGCGTCGTGGTGTCCCGGAACAATGTCTGGATCACCCTCGCTCCATACTTCTTTCCCTTCTACACCTTCCTCGCCCTTATCCTGTTCGCTTTGCTCCGGCTCAAATGGACCATGGACGTCTATTTCCCCTTCTGGGCCGCATTGATCGGGCTCACCTGGTCCTATCACCTCACCTTTACCGCCATGGCCCTCAACGTCCAGCAACCGGACATCAAAATCCACGGACGCGTGTTTTCCTACGCCTTGATTTACCTCATCAACCTCCTGTGTGGCGCCGCCGCTCTCGCCTTCCTCACCGCCACATCCTTCACCGACCTCGGACACCTCCTCCTCGATCGATCCATGAACGCCTACCTCGTTGCCGGACAATGGCTGATCGACCTCTGGGACCAAGCCTGGTCGCTATGGCCCGGATAATTGAAACGCCGGTTCTCGCATCCTGGTCAAACACGCTCCCCCACGTCCTGTGATACCAACCCCTACTACTTTACGGTATAAAGAAACGTTTCTTTGCGAAATTTGGA
>DAOLCW010000186.1:0-3846 GCA_035327665.1 Kiritimatiellia bacterium | reverse complement strand
CCGTTGTCCACCGCCATCCAGCCGGCGCGGGCTGGCGGGGCGGCCTCGGCGCCGGCCGGCGGTGGCGGCGGCGGTGGCGGTGGCGGTCTCGGCGGCGGCGCGGCACGGCCGGGATTGGGGGGGGGGGGGGGGAAGCGGGGGTGGGGGGGGGGGGTGTTGGTGAGGGGGGGGCGTTGGAGCGGGCGCGGGATGAGGTGGGGGCGCGGTTGGGAAGGGTGGATGTTCTGATCAATGGGGCGGGGGGGAACCTGCGGGAGGCGACGGCGGGAGCGGACCGGGCATTTTTTGATTTGCCGGCGGAGGCGCTCCGAGCGGTGATGGATGTGAATGTGATGGGGAGTGTTCTGCCGAGTCAGGTGTTTGGCGGGATGATGGCGGAGCGGGGGGAAGGGGTGATTGTGAATGTGTCGTCGATGGCATCGTTTCAGCCGTTGACCCGGGTGGTGGGGTATTCGGCGGCGAAGGCGGCGTTGAATAATTTTACGCAATGGCTGGCGGTGCATTTGGCGACGACGTGTTCGCCGCGGATCCGGGTGAATGCGGTGGCGCCGGGTTTTTTTCTAACCGAGCAGAATCGTTTTTTGCTGTCGCGGGCGGAGGATGGGGGATGGACGGAGCGGGGGCGTCAGATTCTGGATCATACACCGATGGGGAGGTTGGGGGAGCCGGATGATTTAGTGGGGACGGTGGTGTGGTTGGTGTCGGGGGCGTCGGGGTTTGTCACGGGGGTGGTGGTTCCGGTGGATGGGGGTTTTTCGGCGTTTTCGGGAGTTTAGGGGATGGCGGTGACCCAGAAAAAGATTGCGGAAGCCCTGGGTTTGTCGGCCTCGCTGGTATCGAGGGCGCTGGGGGGGAAGGCGGATGCGATCGGGGCGCGGCCGGAGACGATTGCGCGGATCCGGGAGATGGCGGAGTCGATGGGGTACGTACCGAGCGGGGTGGCGCGGAGGTTGCGGGGCAAGGGGAAGCCGGTGATCGGGGTGATGGTGGCTGATATCGGGGACCCGTTTTTTTCGGAAGCGGCGAGCGAGGTGATTCGTCAGGGACATGAGCGAGGGTTTGCGCTGGCGGTGGCGGGGTTCGACCATCGCGTGATCGACAAGGATGATATCTGGATTCTGCTTGAGCAGGATTTGAACGGGTTGCTGATTTTGGGCGGGGGGGAGATCCCGTGGCGGGTGCGGGATCTGGCGGTGGCAAGGATCGGGTCGGGAGGTTCGACCGAGGGGATGTTCGGAGTGGGGGTGGATGAGGCGAAGGGGTTCGAGCAATTGTTCGGGCATTTGCGGGAGCTGGGGCATCGGCAGGTGGGTTGGGTGGGGGCGAACCAGCCGGTGCATCGAATCCGTTTGGCGGGGGCGAAGCGGATTGCCCGGGAGGCGGGAATGGTATGGCGTCGGACGGACGAGGCTTTGGGAAGTGCGGATGTGTTGAAGGCGGGGTTGGAGGGGGGGGAGATGCTGGTGGCCGGTTGGGCCCGCCGGGGCTTGCCCACGGCATTGATTTGCTCGAGCGATGCGGTTGCGCTGGGAGTGATCCGGGTGTTGGTCGGGCAGGGATTGCGGGTGCCGGAGGATGTGTCGGTGACGGGGTTTGACGATGTGTTGCTGGCGCGGCTGGCATCGCCGCCGCTGACCACGCTGGGTCAACCGGTCCGGGAGATGGCGCGGTTGGCCTTTGATCATTTGTCATGCGGCAGGGTGACAACGGATCAGCGGAACCTGGCGCCGAAACTTGTGGTTCGGGGAAGCACAGGAAGGGCGGGATGATGAGCAGGCAGGTGGTTGTGATGGGGGTGAGCGGGTGTGGGAAGTCTTCGGTGGGACAAGCGCTGGCTCATCTGATGGGTTGCCGGTTCGTGGAGGGCGATGCCTTTCATTCGCGGGAAAACATTGCGAAGATGGCGGCGGGCATTCCGCTGACCGATGAAGACCGGTGGCCGTGGCTGGACCGGTTGCATGAGGAGCTGGTGAAGGCGGCGAGGCAAGGGGAAACGGTGGTGCTGTCGTGTTCGGCGTTGCGGGAGGTGTACCGGGCGCGTTTGGTGGAGGGATTGCCGGGAGCGCGGTTGGTTTATCTCAAGGGGGATCGGGAGGCGTTGCTACGAAATTTAGGGAAACGTAGCGGCCATTTTATGAACGCGAGCCTGTTGGACAGTCAGTTGGCGACGCTGGAGGAACCGGAGGACGCGATTGTTCTGCCGTGTGAAGGGCCGATTGAAGCATTGGCGGCCCGGGCGATGGACCGGATTGGGCTTGAAGCAGCGAACTCTTTAACCTCCCTTTCAACACAAAGGAGTCTACACATGAACGCGCCGGTTTCTGATCTTGCCGTGATTGGTCTCGCCGTGATGGGGGAGAATCTTATTTTGAACATGGCCAGTCATGGCTTCACGGTGACCGCCTACAACCGGACGACGTCGCGGGTGGATGCGTTTCTGGGCGGGCGGGCGGCGGGGAAGAGCATTGTCGGGGCGGCGTCGCTGGAGGCGTTGGTGGCGAGTTTGAAACGCCCGCGCAAGGTGATGATCATGGTGAAGGCGGGGGGACCGGTGGATGCGGTGATTGATCCGTTGATGGGGCTGTTGGAGCCGGGGGATATCGTTATTGATGGAGGCAATTCCCATTATTCGGATTCCGAGCGGCGGATGAAGGAGCTTGAGGCCCAAGGGTTGTATTTCATTGGCACGGGGGTGAGCGGCGGAGAGGAGGGGGCGTTGTTGGGGCCAAGCATCATGCCGGGGGGATCGTATGCGGCGTGGCCGGAGGTGAAGCCGATTTTTCAGGCGATTGCGGCGCGGACGAGTCGGGGCGAGCCGTGTTGTGAATGGGTGGGAGGTGGTGGGGCGGGGCATTTCGTGAAGATGGTTCACAATGGGATTGAATACGGGGACATGCAATTGATCGGGGAGACGTATCATGTGATGAAGGCGGGTCTGGGGATGACTTCCGGGGAGATGCAGGAGGTGTTCAGGGAGTGGAACAAGGGGGTGTTGGATTCGTATTTGATTGAAATCACCCGGGACATTTTAGGGACGGTGGATGCGGATGGAGAGCCGGTGGTGGAGGGGATTCTCGATGCGGCGGGGCAGAAGGGGACGGGGAAATGGACGGTGACGTCCGCGCTGGATGCGGGGCAGCCGTTGACCTTGATCGGGGAGGCGGTGTTTGCGCGGTGTTTGTCTGCGATGAAGGAGGAGCGGGTGGCGGCATCCCGCATGCTTCCGGGGCCCCGGCCGGTTCGGTTCCGGGGGAACCGCCGGGCGTTCTTGAAGAACCTGATGCATGCGTTGTATGCATCGAAGATTGTCTCGTATGCTCAGGGGTATCAGTTGATGCGGGCGGTGTCGGAGCAGCATGGGTGGGGGTTGCATTACGGGAACATTGCGTTGATGTGGCGGGGGGGATGCATCATTCGTTCGGCGTTTCTGGGTAAGATCAAGAAGGCGTATGACCGGAATCCGGACCTTGCGAACCTGATGCTCGATCCCTTTTTTACCCGGGCGCTTGACCGGGCACAGGTTTCATGGCGCCGGGTGGTGGCGACGTCGGCTCGATGGGGGATTCCGGTGCCGGCGATCGGGAGTGCGCTGGCGTATTACGATGGGTACCGGACGGAGGGTTTGCCGGCGAATCTGCTTCAGGCCCAACGGGACTATTTCGGGGCGCATACCTATGAGCGGACGGACCGGCCACGGGGGGAGTTCTTCCATACGAATTGGACGGGGCGGGGGGGGGCGACGGCGTCGACGGCGTACGAGGTCTAATACCATTACCTATAACTTTTCGGTAAGGGTCGAGCTCCGCGAGACCGGGCTTGGCCAATAGAGACTTCGGTCTCGCGGAG
>DAOLCW010000185.1:0-3852 GCA_035327665.1 Kiritimatiellia bacterium | reverse complement strand
AAAAGATAGGAGTGTAGGAGTAGGTGTACGAGTAGGAAGGAGGTGAGGAGGGGAATCGCAGAAGGTTGGTTGAGGGAGACGTATTCTCGGGGGCTACGGTGTGCGATGGGCGGAGTCGGACTTGGCGGACGGGGGGGATTAAGATTAAGAGTAAGCGAAAGAGGAAGAGGGGAGGAGCTTTGACGGGGGGGGGCAACATGGAGGGGGATTTTGGGGCGGGAAAATCGCTCAAATCGTAGTGTTGACGCGTTTTAACAGGTTGGGTATCAATGAAGGTAGATCCCACTACGGGCAGGTCCAACTAATTAGGAGAACGATCATGATTCGGCTATTCAGGCGCAAACAGAAGAAGGCTTTTACGTTGATTGAGTTGTTGGTGGTTATTGCGATCATCGCTTTGCTGGCGGCGTTGCTGACCCCGGCGGTGACTTCGGCGCTGTTGAAAGGCCGGGTAACTCAGGTTCGGAACAACGGGATCAACATTTACAAGCTGTTGTTCGCCCGCGAGTTGGATAATCCGTTGGGCTTGCAGACGGCGGGTGGGGTGCAGGTCGCGTGGCCGCGCCAAGGTGACTTTACCGACTCCACGGCGTTTTTTGCAACGCTGGTGACGAATGAAGTGTTCGGGTTGAGCTATAACTTCTTTGCGGCTCCGGGAATTGTCCCGGCGATCAGCGAGCAGCAATTCCTGGACAATGAGCTTCGCAATGCGTGGGTGATTGCGGAGGATGTCTCTTCGCGGTTGCGGGTTTCGACGCCGGTGCTTTACACCCAGAACATCGATGCGCCGGGATTGGATCAGTTTAACAATGCGAATCCGTTGAATGAGGATGAGCTTCCGTTCGGGAGCCGTGCGGGGGTCATTGTCACTTATGGCGGTTCGGGTTTTGATATTGACTCGTCGACGGCGTTGGCGACGAACTTTAATCCGACGGCGGCGAACAATACGGTGATCTATCCGAAAAACGGACAGCACTAATCGTTTTTTTGCCTGAAGGCTGATCTGCCTCGCGAATGGCTTTGCCAAGCTGTTCGCGAGGCTTTATTTTGCCGGGAATCTGGAGAAGTTTTTTATGTGTGGAATCGTTGGGTATGTAGGAAGCAAGGATGCGACGCCGGTGCTGCTGGATGGATTGGCGCGGCTGGAGTACCGGGGGTATGATTCGGCGGGGATCGCGGTGGTGGAGGGGTCGGAGCTGACGGTTCACCGGCGGGTGGGAAGGCTGGCGAATCTGGAGGCGGTGGTGGAGGGGGCTCCGGTGAAGGGGTCGCTGGGGATCGGGCATACACGGTGGGCGACGCATGGGGAGCCGTCGGAGGTGAATGCGCATCCACATGTGAGTGGGGATGGGTCGCTGGCGGTGGTGCATAACGGGATTATCGAGAATTACCAGGAGCTGCGGCGGATGCTGGGAGGGGAAGGGGTGGTGTTTCACTCTCAGACGGATACGGAGACGCTGCCGCATTTGATTTCGCGGGAATTGAAGGAGGGGGCGGGGTCGCTGTTGGAGGCGATCCGGGGGGCGCTGGGGCAGGCGCGGGGGGCGTATGCGATCGGGGTGGTGAGCAAGGAGGAGCCGGGAAGGTTGTATGCGGCGCGGCTGGGGAGTCCGTTGATTGTGGGGCTGGGGGAAGGGGAGATGTTTATCGCGAGCGATGTGCCGGCGATCCTGAACCGGATCAAGAGGGTGATTTATCTGGATGACGGGGAGATTGCGGAATTGAGCGCGGAGGGGGTGCGGATTTTCAAGCTGGACGGGAGTGAGGTGTTTCACGAAGCGCAGGAGGTGACGCTGCAGGCGGAGGCGGCGGAGAAGGCGGGATTTGAGACGTTCATGCTGAAGGAGATTCATGAGCAGCCGCGGGTGTTGCGGCATTTGCTGAACAAGCATGTTGCGGGGGGTGGGGTTTCGGGGGAGTTGACGAGTTTGAGTCCGACGTATTTCCGGAAGCTGAACCGGATCATGATTGTGTCGTGCGGGACGGCGTATCATGCGGGGATGTGCGGGAAGTTGTGGATCGAGCATTTTTCGAACTTGGCGGTGGAGGTGGATCTGGCGAGCGAGTTCCGGTACCGGGATCCGAAGATTGATCCGGGGACGCTGGTGATTCCGGTGTCGCAGTCGGGGGAGACGGCGGATACGCTGGCGTCGGTGCGGATGGCGCGGGAATGGGGTTGCAAGGTGCTGGCGATTTGCAATGTGCCGGGGAGCAGCCTGGTGCGGGAGAGCGATGCGGTGCTGTTCACGGAGGCGGGTCCGGAGATCGGGGTGGCGTCGACGAAGGCGTTTACGGCGCAGCAGTTGGCGTTTGCGTTGCTGGCGATTACGATCGGGCGGGCGCGGAATGATGTGACGGCGGAGGTGGAGGCGGATCTGGTGGCGGATTTGGGGCGGGTGCCGGATGCGATTCATTATGTGATCGAGAGCCGGAACGGGATCAAGGCGATTGCGGACAAGCACCATGATGGCCCGAGTTCGCTTTATTTGGGGCGGAAGTTTAATTATCCGATTGCGCTGGAGGGGGCGTTGAAGAACAAGGAGATTTCGTATCAGCATGCGGAGGGGTATGCGGCGGGGGAGATGAAGCATGGTCCGATCGCGTTGATCAACGAGTACCTGCCGGTGATTTGTCTTTGCACGAAGACGCGGGACGAGGTGTACGAGAAGATGATCTCGAACATGCGGGAGGTGGATGCGCGGCACGGGCGGATCATTGCGGTGGCGACGGAGGGGGATACGGAGGTGGCGCAGTTCGCGGAGGACATCATCTATGTGCCGGAGGTGCGGGATGAGTTTTCGCCGATGGTGAATGTGGTGGCGTTGCAATTGTTGGCGTATTACGCAGCGCAGGCGCGGGGGACGGATATCGACAAGCCGCGGAATCTGGCGAAGAGTGTGACGGTGGAGTGAGGAGGAGACGAAACCTTTTGATGTGATGGATGGGGAGGCCTTTGCGTGGGTCCATAAAGCTGAGTGGCCATCCATTGCGTCTCCAAAGCGGCGTCAAGCCGCCGCACTCCAAAAACTATCGGTGGGTTTATGCGGGTGGATTGTGTTTTGGGATGAACATTCGACAATCGGGCTTTTGGTTCGTATAGAATCCGGTTGATGACGTCATTGATCTTACAGGGCGGGATTCCGATTTCGGGGAGCTTTACCCCGGGGGGGAACAAGAATGCGGCGTTGCCGATGTTGGCGGCGTGTCTTCTGACCCCGGAACGAGTGGTGTTGCACCGGGTGCCGGATATTGAGGATGTCCGGGTGATGCTGGAGCTTTTGGGGTCGCTGGGGGTGGAGGTGGAGCGGGTTGGGTCGACGGTGGGGCTTCGGGCGAGGGAGGTGCGGGGGAGCAAGCCGGACCGGGAGCTTTGCCGGCGGGTGAGGGCGTCGATTCTACTGGCGGGTCCGCTGGCGGCGCGGATGGGGAAGGTGGAGTTGTATCCGCCGGGGGGGGATGTGATCGGTCGGCGGCGGATCGATACGCATGTGTTGGGGTTGGAGGCGCTGGGGTACCGGTTCGAGGGGGGAAGCATGTACCGGTTTTCACGTAAAGGACCGGGGAGGGGGGCTTCGATGTTGCTGGATGAGGCGAGTGTGACGGCGACGGAGAATATCCTGATGGCGGCGTCGGTGGCGGAGGGGGAAAGTGTGATCTATAATGCGGCGTGTGAGCCGCATGTGCAGGATTTGGGGCGGTTGCTGGTGAAGATGGGAGCGGAGATTGAGGGGTTGGGGACGAACCGGATTGTGGTGCGGGGGGTGAAGGAGTTGCACGGGGCGGAGGCGGAGGTGGGGCCGGATCTGGTGGAGGCGGGTAGTTTTATGGCGGCGGCGCTGGCGACGGGGGGAC
>DAOLCW010000184.1:0-3925 GCA_035327665.1 Kiritimatiellia bacterium | reverse complement strand
TCATCACCGCCAGCATCATGTGCAAAAAAATGGCCGAAGGCATCGACGCCCTCGTCCTTGACGTCAAATGCGGCAGCGGCGCCTTCATGAAAACCCTCGACGACGCCCGCACCCTCGCCAAAAGCATGGTCGATGTCGGCAACGCCATGGGCAAAAAAGTCTCCGCCCTCATCACCGACATGAACCAACCCCTCGGCCACACCGCAGGCAACGCCCTCGAAGTCGTCGAATCCATCGAGACCCTTCAAGGCAAAGGTCCCCAGGATCTCACCGACCTCACCGTCGCCCTCACCGTCGAAATGGTCGTCCTCTCCTTCCCCGACCGCGATCCCGTCGACATCGAAAAACAGGCCCGCGCCGCCCTCGAAGACGGCACCGCCTTCGCCAAATTCAAAGAAATGGCCGCCCTCCAGGGCGCCGACACCGCTACCCTCGACGACCCCTCACGGCTCGCCAAGGCCACCCTCATCGAACCCTTCCCCGCCCCCGCCGACGGCTGGGTTTCCTCCGTCTCCGCCGACAAAGTCGGGCGGGCCTGCCTCATCCTCGGGGCCGGACGGGCCAAGACCGACGATGTCGTTGATTTCGCCGTCGGCATCAGCGGCCTCGCCAAGATCGGCCAGATCGTCGCCAAGGGCGACCCCCTCGCCGTGATCCACGCCAACCATCCGGAAAAACTCGCCGAAGCCAAGGCCATGCTCGAGGGCTTTGCCGGAATTTCCTCCACCGCCGTCACCCCTCCCCCGTTGATCCTCGAGCATCTCGCCGCCCACGCCTAACCCCCCGGAGCCCTCCTATGGACTACAACCTTCTCGAACAGGCCACCGCCACCGTCCGCAACGCCTTCCCCAACGCCCGCCCCTCCCACGGCCTCATCCTCGGCTCCGGCTGGAGCGACGTCGCCGCACGTTTCAAAGAACGCGGCTCCCTCGACTACGGCGCCATTCCCGGCCTTGGAAAAACCGGCGTGGTCGGCCACGCCGGCAAACTTGTGTGGGGTGAAATCGCCGGACTCGAAACCCTCGTCTTCCAGGGCCGCCGCCACTACTACGAAGGCGAAGGCTGGACCCCCTGCGCCCTTCCCGTTTACGTCATGAAATCCCTTGGCGTTCATTCCGTCCTCCTCACCAACGCCGCTGGCGGAATCCGCCGCGATCTCGTTCCCGGAACCCTCATGATCATTTCCGACCACATCAACAACTTCGGCGCCAACCCCCTCATCGGACCCCACCACGACTTCTGGGGCCCCCGCTTCCCCGACCTCTCCGCCGCCTACGACCCCGCGTACCGTCGGATCCTCCGTCAGGCTGGCGACCGGGCCAAAATCGAAACCTCCGAAGGCGTCTACCTCGCCTCCACCGGCCCCTTCTACGAAACCCCCGCAGAAATCTCCGCCTACCGTTCCATCGGCGCCGATGCCGTGGGCATGTCCACCGTCCCCGAAACCATTCTCGCCCGCGCCGCCGGACTCCGGGTTGCCGGACTTTCCTGCATCACCAATGCCGCCGCCGGCATCAGCATGAATCCTCTTACCCACGAAGAAGTCACCGAAACCACCAAAATCACCATGCCCAAGATGGTCGCCCTCGTCGAAACCTTCTGGCACATGCTCGGCGAACTCGACACGTAAGGCTCCTCATGAACGCCCACGGCATCGATCCCCTTCCCCTTCTCCGCGCCGCCGTCGCCACCGCCGCCCGCGCCCACGCCCCCTACTCCAAATTTTATGTCGGCGCCGCCCTCCTCACCCACGACGGCGAAGTCATCACCGGCTGCAATGTCGAAAACGCCTCCTACGGCCTCACCAACTGCGCTGAACGCACCGCCATCTTCACCGCCGTCGCCCGCGGCATCACCTCCTTCCGGGCCGTCGCCGTCGTCGCATCCGGGGCCATGCCCTGGCCATGCGGAGCCTGCCGCCAAGTCCTGTCCGAATTCTGCCCCCCCGAAACCCCTGTCTTCATCGCCCCCGCCGACCGCCTCGACCAAGTCCAAACCCTCACCCTCGGCGACCTCCTCCCCCACCAGTTCAAACTCCTCAAGCCCTAATTAGACCTCCGGATTTCCTTCGGACATCCGTCTACGCGCTCCGTGCTACCCCGCGCCAAGTGGGTCATTCGTCGTGTCCTTCGCCCCCGATCCAGCCCCCCCCAAAAATGCCTCTTGACATAATTAAGAGTTTTGTGTCTTAATATAAACAGACCGCAACAAAGAGGACATTGACATGAATCCACATCCCCGCTTCGCCACCTACTCGCCAACCCTCATCGCAACCTCCCTGCTCTTCCTTCTCCATGCCGGACTCGCTTCCCAAGCGCTTGCCTGCAAGGCCTGCAACATCGTATTCGCCGATGAGATCATGACCGCCCGCGCCGACTCCCTCCTCGGGCGCGATCTCCAGCGCGCCGCCCGCAACCAGCGCGGCCTCCCCCTCGATGGCTTCTCCGTCCTCCAACTCGCTCAAGCCGACCTCGCGGCCGATGCTGTGTCCGATTTCCAACCCTACCGTCCACCTGCTGGCCGAACGACCCTCCCTGCCGAACCCGCGCCCGTCACCGCCTCCGCGCCCCTCCCCGACTACATGGCCGACGCCGCCTTTCCCGGAATCGTCGCCCGCGACCATGCCCTCCCACTCCCTCCCACCTCCTATGTTCCTCAAACTGCCCCCGCCGACAAATCCTTCACCATTACCCTCCACGAAGGCCAAACCTACATCGGAAACGGCGTGGTCTATGATGGCTTCCTCATCGATGGACAGGTCCCCGGTCCCACCCTCATCGTCGATGAAGGCGATATCGTAGAAATCAACGTCCGCAACGAAGGCACCGTGCCCCACGGAGCCTCCATCCACGCCGCCTACACCCAAACCTCCAAATACCTCGGCAGCATCGCCCCCGGACAAACCAAGACCCTGCGCTTCCTCGCCAGTTATCCCGGCGTTTACCTTTACCATTGCGCCCCCGGTGGCCATGCCATTCCCATGCACGTCCTCGCCGGACAATACGGCATGATGGTCGTCCGGCCCAAGGCCCAACCCGCCTACCAGCTCGAAAAGGACATCGGCCGCGCCCCCGACCTCGAACTCTACCTCGTTCAACACGAACTCTACGCCTCCGGCAAGGATGCCATTGAAGGCAATGCCCACTACACCATGTTCAACGGACGCCTCTTCCGCTACGTCGAGGAACCGGTCCGCGTCCGCCCCGGCGACTTTGTCCGCATCTACTTCCTCAACGTCGGCCCCAACCTTCTTTCCACCTTTCACATCGTCGGCATCATCTGGGACTACGTCTACTGGCAGGGCCATCCCCAAGCCCGCTGGCCGGGCGGGCAAACCGTCACCGCCGGACCCTCGGATTCCTGGGTTATCGAATTCCGCATCCCTCCCGAGGAAGGAGCCTACACCATGCTCTCCCACGCCGTCGGCTCCACCAGCCGCGGCGCCATCGGCCTCCTCGTCGCTTCTGCTGGCCACGACACCCCCTCCGAAATCCTCGCCGACGGCCCCCGCTTCACCGACGCGGAAATGAAGGAAAACCTCGAAAAGGCCAACCGCATCATCTCCCCCTTCCGCCCCGGCACCCATCCCGTCGACCGGCCCGTCATCTACGGCCCCGACATCGAGGACGTCTACATTTCCATTATTGGAAACTCCTACTCCCCCAAAGTCGTCCAGATCCGGCCCGGCACCCGGGTCACCTGGGTCAACGAAGATGTTTTCACCTACCTTGCCGGCGAATACTCCGGCATCCACAACGTCGCCGCCACCGACATGCCTCCCGGCGACGAAGGATTCGTCAGCCCCCTCCTCGCCCACGGGGAAACCTTCACCCACACCTTCACCACCGAGGGCGCCTACAGCTACATCTGCACCCCCCATCCCTACATGGAAGGCCGGATCATCGTCAAAGGCGCCCCCGCCCCC
>DAOLCW010000183.1:0-3935 GCA_035327665.1 Kiritimatiellia bacterium | reverse complement strand
CCCCCGCGGGTGCCGTCGGCGGGGACTTCACCATTTCCTGGGACGCCGACTTCCCGAAACCGGCCAACGACGACTTTGCCGATGCCTTTGCCCTCGGCGGAGAATCAACCGGCGGTCATGCCTACAACATGACCGCGACCAAGGAAACCGGCGAACCGAATCATGCCGGGAATGCCGGAGGCGGCTCCTTGTGGTGGACATGGACCGCACCGCAAAGCGGAACCGCGGCCCTGGTGATTCAGGGTCAGGGATTTGATGTACTGGCCGCCGTGTACACCGGGGGGGCGGTGGATGCACTTGTTCCGGTAACCTCGGCCAGCGGGACCTCCGTGACCAGTAGTTTTGTCGCGGTGGAGGGTACCACCTATCACATCGCCATCGATGGGCTCCATGGCGCCACCGGTTACGTCGACTTTGAATTATCCCTGGCCCCAAGCTTCCTTGAACCCGAGTTCAGTGCATGGTCGTTTGAAGACGGCTTGTTGACCGGTGTCCTGTTCGGTGAAGCAGGCGCTGACTACGTCCTGCAAATTTCCTCGAACCTCATCCACTGGCAAACCTTCTTCAGCCCGACCAACAACAACGGAACCTCGCCTTTTTCAGTGTCCCCGCCTTCAGTTTCCGACGTGTATTTTCTGCGCGGCGGGTTGAACCCGTGACCTCGCCGCAATGGACGGGGCGGACCGGCAACAACCGGTTTCACGCAACTCTCCGCAGGCCTGCAAACGTTATGAACAACACCTGCTCGCAGAGGCCGAAAAGTCGGACCTGAAGGTGTCGTAGGCCGGCGTCAAGGCTGCCTGCCGATCCGATCAACTCCGTCACCTCAGCTCCACCAACCGCCTCACCTGCTGCAACGTCCGCTCAATCGCCGGGTCGCCCCGCAACACCAGAGCCTGCTCGAGGTGGCGGATCGCCGTGTCATACTCCTCCTTGTCCAACGCCAGTCGCGCCAGCCTCAGCAGCGGCTCCACCCGGCCCGGATTCGCCAGCCTCGCCCGGTCAAACCAAAGCTCCGCCGCCGCAGCTTTCCCCTCCCTCAACGCCGCATCCCCCAGGGCCAGCAACACCCGCTCATTCGTCGGCTCCAGCCTCGCCCACGCCTCCCGGGCCGCCCTCGCCTCCGCCTCCTGCCCCGTCAAATCCCCCCACTCCGCCCGAAGCCGGAAATACGTCGCCCCCGGTTCCTTGACCTCATTCCCGTAGCGATCCAGCCAAGCCGCCGCTTCATCCCCCCGCTCCGCCGCCAGCAAAATCCCCGCCATCCGCAACCAACCCTCCGGTCCCGCATCCGTTCCATCCAACCCCCGCCCCCCCTCCGCCCCCGCCTCGGCCAGACCCCCCGCAACATACGCCTCCCCCAGCGTCAACAACATCCCCGGCGTCGCCACTCCCAGACGCCGCGCCGACTCCAGCGCCACCCGCGCCTCCTCCGGCTGATCTAACCCCAACCGCGCATCCCCCAGCAATGCCCATGCCACTCCGTTTTCCGGAGCCCGCCCCGCCAGCTCCTCCGCCAACCCCGCCGCCTCCGCATAGCGTTCCATCGCCATGAAACACCGGGCCAGTCCCAGATACGCCTCCACCGAATCCCCCCCCGCCAGCGCCGCCCGCCGGTAAATCGTCTCCGCGCTGACCCACCGGCCCAACTCCAGCAACACATACCCGTACAAAAGCAAAACCTCCTCCTTCGCATCCTCCCGTAACGCCACCCCCCGCAACTCCGTCTCCGCCTCCCCCCACGCCTCCATCAAGGCCAGCGCCCGCGCCAATCCCACCCGCGCCTCCACAAATTCCGGAACCTTCCCCAGCGCAACCCGGTACGCCGCCACCGCCTCCTCATACGCCTCCTCGCCCGCCCGCAAATTTCCCGCCGAATAATCCAACGCCGCGCTTCCCCGTCCCCCCGCCCGCGCCTCGTCCAGCAATCCCGCCGCCGCCGCCACATTCGTTTCCGCCACCCGCATCGCCCGCTCCAACACCTCCGCTTCCTGACGCGATACCGCCGGACGCGACGCCTCCGCAAGACCCGCCATCAGCAAAACACCCATCAGCCAACATCTCATCTTCATTGCACTACGTCTCCATCGCCACATCTAACCGCGTTGGCAACAACGCGGTCCCCCACGTCAACATCAACCCCCTCCCTCATCGTTCCAACCTGAACTGAAGCGGAACCTCCACCCTCACCGCCACCGGCTCCCCCTCCCGCATCCCCGGCTCGAACCGCCATCGCTCCACCGCCGACCTCGCCGCCCCTACAAACACCGTCCCCGGCCTCGAAGCCAGCACCTCCACATCCACCACCTCCCCCGCCGCCGTCACCGTAAACGCCAGCTCCACCACCCCCTCCTGCCCCGCCCGTCGCGCTCCCACCGGATACAACGGCGGCGGCTGAACCAATGGCCGCGGCGGCGTATCCACCTCCCCCAGCGAAAACACCCCCGGAAGAACCTCCCACGAAAGTCCTCCCCATCCCAGACCACCCGCGCCCACACTCCCCGGCATCAGCATCGACCACATCGGCCGCACCGGCTCCGGCGTCATCGCCTCCACCGACGGACTCGGCATCTCCACCCGGATCGGTTCAGGAGCCCGTTCCGCCTGCGACACCGGCTCCATCCTCACCAACGGCGGCGGCGGAATCGACACCGCACTCACCTCCCGCAGCCGGATCAACCCCTCCACATCCGGGCGGTTCAACACCTGAGCCAGTGGCAACACACAAAACAGCAGCAGGGTCATCCCCCCCGCCACCCCCAAATCCCCCAACGACCAACCCAAACTCTCACTCCTACTCTTCATACGACTTCCGACGTCTGACTTCTGACTTCTTTCCTTCCTGAACCCTGAACTCCGAACACTGAACACCCCTCCCTCCTCATGGCCTCGCCGCCACACTCACCTGCTCCGCCCCCGCCAGCTTGCACTCATCGATCACCCGCACCAGCCACCCCGTCCGGCTCTCCTCGTCCGCCAGCAGAATCACCGGCCGCGGACGTTCCCTCTGCAAGCGCGCCACCACCCCCCGCAACCTGTTCAGGGCAATCGCCTGACCATCAAAAAAAATCTCCCCCTCCGCCGTCACCGCCAGCAGGATGCTGTTCTTCTCCAAATCCTTCGCGCTCATCGCCGACGGCGTCTGAATCTCCACCCCCGTCTCCTCGATAAACACCGACGTCACCATAAAGAAAATCAGCAGCAGGAACACAATGTCGATCAACGGCGAAAGGTTCACCTCCGCCGCCACCTCCTCCACATCACTTCG
Organism: Kiritimatiellia bacterium; assembly: GCA_035327665.1. Classification (GTDB taxonomy): domain Bacteria; phylum Verrucomicrobiota; class Kiritimatiellia; order CAIVKH01; family CAIVKH01; genus DAOLCW01. The sequence goes on along the minus strand of DAOLCW010000183.1, from coordinate 667 downwards.
GCTCCGCCCCAGCATCACGCCGCCTCCCGATCCCGTTCCCGCGCCACATACACCATCATCCCGATCGCCCGGTGGGCGCTCTGCAAACGTTCCCGCAGCCTCGAAAGATGCAGCAGCCCGAACACCCCCGGCAACGCCCCCGCCAGCCCGAACTGCGTCGTGATCAGCGCCGTCCGGATACCTTCCGCCACCAGCTCCGCCCCCTCCGACCCCCGATCCGAAACCGCCATAAACATCCCCACCATCCCCGTCACCGTTCCCAGCAACCCCAGCAGCGGAGCCGCCGCCGTAAGCCCCTTCAATACCACCATCTCCCGCCGCGCCTTCGCCCACCTCGACCCCGCCACCCCCTCAAAACGCCGGCGCGCCTCGCTGCCCGACCTCGACCCCTCAAACACATCCACCCACTCACACGCCGTCAACACCCCCGATCCCAGCCCCTCCCTCACCATCACCTCCCGCGACACCCTTCCCCCCAGCCATCCGTCCAGACACCGCTCCAACTCCCGCGCCCCCGCAATCCCCTCCCCCAAAAATCGCCGGGCCCGCAGCCCCACCGCCCAAATCCCGAACGACACCCCCGCGATCGGCCCCAGGAGCCATCCCCCCGCCCCGCCGCACCCCCCCCCCCCCCCCCACACCCCCACCCCCTACCCCCCCCCCCCCC
>DAOLCW010000182.1:0-4118 GCA_035327665.1 Kiritimatiellia bacterium | reverse complement strand
GAGAAATGCTCAGGGAATACCGTAATCCGATATTGAAATATGCTGAAAAACAATGATTTTTGAGGTTTTCCTCCAGCACTTGGGCCACGGAAGAAAAGCGGCGTCAAGCCGCCGCACCATAAGAGCCGCTACCGCAGCTCAAAAGGCCAAACTCCAGTCCTTCGCTTCTCGAAGCGAAGGACTCAACCCGCGGCATCGCATTCAACTCGAGCCCTACCAAAAACGGAAGCCCACCCCATGGTTTCCCCGATTCCCGAATCCGCCATCTCCCCCAAGGTTCTTCTTGCCACCCGCCCACCCTCCCAACATGATCCAAACCTCAATCTAAACAACGCGCCCTCGCGCACCCAGGGAACCAACACTCATGAACTACATCGAATCCGTAATCCGTGAAGTCGAACGCAGAAACCCCGGCGAACTCGAATTCCTCCAGGCCGTCCGCGAAGTCCTCGAAACCCTCGCCCCCGCCCTCGAACGAAAACCCGCCTACGAAAAGAACGCCATCCTCGAACGCATCGTCGAACCCGAACGCCTCATCACCTTCCGCGTCCCCTGGCAGGACGACCACGGACGCGTCCACGTTAACCGCGGCTTCCGCGTCCAATTCAACAGCGCCATCGGGCCCTACAAAGGCGGACTCCGCTTCCACCCCAGCGTCAATCAAAGCATCCTCAAATTCCTCGGCTTCGAACAGATCTTCAAAAACGCCCTCACCACCCTCCCCATGGGCGGCGGCAAAGGCGGATCCGACTTTGACCCCAAAGGCAAATCCGACGCCGAAGTCATGCGCTTCTGCCAAAGTTTCATGACCGAACTCGAACGCCACATCGGCTCCGACTCCGACGTCCCCGCTGGCGACATCGGCGTCGGCGCCCGCGAAGTCGGCTACATGTTCGGCCAATACAAACGCCTCCGCAACGAATTCACCGGCGTCCTCACCGGCAAAGGCCTCAAATGGGGGGGCTCCCTCATTCGCCCCGAAGCCACCGGCTACGGCGCCGTCTACTTCGCCCAGGAAATGCTCAAGACCAAAGACCAAACCCTCGAAGGCAAAACCTGCGTCGTCTCCGGCTCCGGCAACGTCGCCCAATACACCGTCGAAAAACTCCTCGACCTCGGCGCCAAACCCGTCACCCTCTCCGACTCCGGCGGATTTATCCACGACCCCGACGGCATCACCCGCGAAAAACTCGCCTGGGTCATGGACCTCAAAAACAACAAACGCGGACGCATCCGCGAATACACCAACCAATTCGGCGGCTCCTACCACGAAGGCCAAACCCCCTGGTCCGTTCCCTGCCAATGCGCCTTCCCCAGCGCCACCCAGAACGAAGTCACCGGCGACGACGCCAAAGCCCTCCTCAACAACGGCTGCACCCTCATCAGCGAAGGCGCCAACATGCCCAGCACCCCCGCCGCCGTCGATGCCTACCTCGCCGCAAAAATCCTCTACGGCCCCGGTAAAGCCGCCAACGCAGGCGGCGTCGCCACCTCCGGCCTCGAAATGAGCCAAAACGCCATGCGCATGTCCTGGCCCCGCGAAGAAGTCGACCGCCGCCTCAACGAAATCATGGTCGCCATCCACCGCACCTGCTACGAAACCGCCCAACAATTCGGCCAACCCGGAAACTACGTCCTCGGCGCCAACATCGGCGGCTTCATCAAAGTCGCCGACGCCATGCTCGACCAGGGCGTCGTCTGAGCCTCGACGAACACCTGATCAAATCATAAGGAATGGCCAGGCAACGCTCTCCCAGCCGCCCGACCTCCCAACACGGTTGCGACCCCGCAAGCACGAATTGACCCGGTCGACGATCCTTGTCGATCGCTCCGTGCACCGTACTGATCCTGCACAGGATCAAAAACAAAGGTAAATGTTCCCGTTTTTGGAGGGCGGAGCTCCGCGACGCCGAATTCGCGACCAGATGCACAAACCCGTAAATGCGTCCCTATCCCCCCCTACGACTCTTTATTTTACCCCTTGACAAACCCAATTCCCGGGCGACGTTGACACCCATGAAATCCAACGTATCAATCCGATATCCCCTCCTCCCCCTCCTGATCACCCTCCCCTTCACCGCCATGGCTACCGAGCACGAAATCACCAACGTCAAAACCGGTTACGGAACCCACGGCTGGCACATCGAAAACGACGGCGTCATGGGTGGCGTCTCCTCCTCCACCTTCATCATTCATGAGGATGGATACGCCGTCTTCAGTGGCGATGTCTCCCTCGACAACAATGGCGGCTTCGCCTCCGTCCAGTACGGCTTCGAGCCCATCGATGTATCCCGCCACACCACCCTCGCCCTCCGCATCAAAGGCGACGGAAAAACCTACCGGCTCCTCGTCGAAGACCAGCCCAATGCCTGGCACTACTACGAAATCGAGTTCCCCACCTCCGGCGACTGGGAAACCATCCACATCCCCCTCGCCGACCTTGTCCCCGTCCGCCGCGGCGACCGCCTCGACCGCCCCAACTTCCCCGGCCAAACCCTCGCTCAAGTCCGCATCATGATCGCCAACGCCCGCCCCGAATCCTTCTCCCTCCTCCTTGAGCGGGTTTGGTTAAATTAGGGTCTTCCAAAGCGAAATGATACAGAATAGCTCGCATGTAGATCGGCGTGTACGAGTAATGAAAGAGAATGAATTCGTACTCCTACACTCGATTCTCTTGATTGGTTGTGAAGGATGATGATTTCATGGTCCACATCGCTTGAGAAAATCATTTTTACAGATCGGACTTTTCCCGAACGACCTTGAGCGAGGTGACCGGCTCATCAATTTCCCGCGCCTTCGCCACACGAAGGTCTTTGAGGTCTTCGTACTCAGTGAGTACGTCTTGAATCCGCACAAACTCATCGTACGGCAGAACCGCGAACGTTTTCTTTCCCTCATGCTCCAGAATTTTCGGATGCAATGGTATCATGCCTCTTCTCCTGTAAACTAACGGTAAGCCTCTCGACGATGCACGACCCGATAAACGATAACGTGGTCATCATTCTCAATCTCGAACAAAACGCGGTAAGAACCCACTCGCAGACGATATTCCGGACTAAAGTTGGTTAGTCGCTTAACATCGCCTGACAACCCATCGGTAAGCCGCTCAAGGGCATCGGCAATCCTCTTCGCGTCCTGTCTTTGGATTTCCTGTAAATCTTTTATCGCTCGGGGCTTCAGCCCGACCGTGTAATTCATATCCGCATACTATCACGTCCGAATCGCGGTTTCAATCTTCAGAGCAAATCAGGTTCCCGGAATCGGCGCGGCAAACGCGACCCCTCCGCCCTCCTCACACCCCAAAAATCCACCCCTCCACCTTCGCGGCCTCCCCGAACTCCTCTCGTCTCCCCCAAAGCTCACGCCGCTCCGCCAGCCTTCGCATCGCCATCGCCGAAACCAGCGCATCCACCACATCTTCTGTCCGCTTGACCCCCCGCAACTTCGGCGCTTCCGACCCCAACCCCTGCGCCGCCTTCCCCAGAAACCCCCGCTCCCTCCACCTCCGGGGATCGCACCCCGCCTGCATCGCATACAGCCGGGGAAAAATCTCCACCACCACCAGATCCGCGCCCCGCGGATCATCAAACGGCCATACCGCCACCTTCACCCCTTCCACCTTCCTCAAACCGTGTAAAAATCTCATCCCCGCCAGCGAGCCCAATCCCACCGACCCCGGCCCCACGCAATTAAACACCCCCGAAGGCCGCGTCCACAACTCCCGGCACACCTCCTCCGTCCGCCGAAGCCGGTTCTCAAAACCTTCCCCCTGCCCCCACGGCGTATTGAAATACCCATGCAGCCGCGATCCCGGCCGCACCGCCTCCCCCCCGTACCCATCCTCCCCGCCCCCCGCAAGTTCATCCACCATCCTCCATAAATCAACAGCCGACCTCGGAGCCCCCCGCCACCCCGGGAAATAGCCTCCCCGATCCACAAACGGCAGCCCCATCCCGAAATCAAACCCCGCCAACACCGGCCCCTCCTCCCGCGCCAAATCCGCCACCCAGCGCCCCACCTCCGTCCGCGTCCAAGCCCCTCCTCCCGGCCTCATCAAACGCGCCCCCCCCCCCCCCCGCGCGCACACCCCCCCCCCAACCCCCCCTCAACGGGCCCCC
>DAOLCW010000181.1:0-4355 GCA_035327665.1 Kiritimatiellia bacterium | reverse complement strand
TCCCTCCCCCCTCCTCCCCCCCTCCTCCTCCCCCCCGGCTCACCTCTTGTGCCGGCTAAAAAACTCCCAGATCAACGCCGTCGCCAGAACATCCCGGTTGACTTTCCCCATCACAAACTCCGGCAGGTTCGACACCCCGCCCGGCCACGTGTGCCCCCCGTCCTCCAGCGTCCAATTGATCACTTCCATCCCCGCCCCATTTGCAAACCGCGTCATTCGTGCCCGACCAATCCGCTTCTCCTCCACCGGTTGATTGGGCAATCCATTGTGCCGGATCCAAAACCCCACACTTTCAGAAACTCCCGGACGAGGCACCCGGTCATTCCTCGGCGCCCGCGACCCAATCCCTCCTTGATAGTTGCTGAACGGATCCTCCATCCCGTGGATACTTAATACCGGCACCGGGTTCGCGGCCCGGCATTGATCCGGTCGAACCGTCATCGTCGCCCCCACTGGCGCAATCGCCGCCAACTGCCGCGACAACTCCGGATCGCACGCCAACCGGTAGCACAACATCCCCCCCTGCGAAAATCCCGTCGCATACACCCGCGACCCATCCACCGGCAGCGCCTCCTTCAACTCCGCCAGCATCGCCTTCACAAACCCGATATCATCCACCCGGTTCGCCGTCGCAAACGTTTCCGAAAGCAAAATATTCCAACTCAACCTCCGGTCATTCGCCCCCGTCCCCGCCGGATACACCACCATGAAACCGTGCCGGTCCGCCATCGCGTTCAACCCGCTCATCGTCTGCATCGCTTCCGGGTTCCCGCCCCCCCCGTGAAACGCCAACACCAGAGGCATTGGGGCATCCGCGCGAAACCCCGACGGCAAATACACATGATACGTTCGCACCATTCCGTTGAACCGGATCTGCCGCTGATACGAGCCCGGCCGCGCCATCGGTTGATCAACCCCGGTCACCACCGCCTCCCGCACCGGGCCACTCCGCGCTACCGCCCCACCCCGAGGAGCCTGACAACCGCTCAGCGCCAAACCCGTGACCGCAAACAGAACACCCACTGCCCATCGTTTTTTCCTCATCCACCAGACCTCTTTTTTCATGTCCACATTGCAAACCATTCGCCCATGCACAAAACACCACCCAACCGCCCCGGTCAAGTCACCTCCATCCAGAAAACTTTCCCATCAGCCTCATGATAAAAAAGAAATTTGGGAGTGCGGCGGCTTGACGCCGCTTTGGATGCGCCAAAAATGGCAAATCCGGTTCACGATGTTTCGCCGCGGCAAACCTGCAAAGCCACTCCAGGGGACAACCGTCCAATGACCCGCACAAAGTTTAGCCCATCCAGCCCCCCCCAACCGCCCCGGTGATCACCCCGCCAGCCGCCCCAGCCACGTCGCCACATAATCCGCCACCCCGTCCTCCAGCGAATGAAAGGGAACCTTGCAGCCCGACGCCCGGAGCTTCCCGAGATCCGCCTCCGTCCGGTACTGATACTTGCCGCGCAACGCATCCGGCATCTCAATAAACTCGATCCGTGACTCCCGGCCTGCCGCCGCAAACACCGCCTTCGCCAAATCCACCCATGTCCGCGCTGTTCCCGTTCCCACATTGAACAACCCGTTCCGCTCCGGATGATCCGCAAAATCCAGGCAAACCCCCACCGCATCCTTCACATACACAAAATCCCGCACCTGCTCCCCGTCCTTATAGTCCGGATGATACGACTTAAACAAACGCACCACCCCCTCCGCCACCATTTGACCATACGCCTTGTGCACCACCGACCGCATGTCCCCCTTGTGATCCTCCCTCGGTCCGTACACATTGAAAAACTTCAACCCCACAATCCGGTCCAGATGACCGTGCTTTAGCGCCCACAAATCGAACATGTGTTTCGAATATCCATACATATTCAGCGGAGCCAGCGTCGGGGTCACCTCATCCGCATCCGAATATCCCAGCGATCCATCCCCGTAGGTCGCCCCGCTCGACGCATACACAAACCGCGTCCCGTGAGCCAGCGCCCACTCGCACAACTCCCGCGTCACCCGGTAATTGTTATCCGCCAGGTACGACGCATCCTTCTCCGTCGTCGCACTGCACGCCCCCATGTGAAACACCGCCTTCACCTCCGGCAACCCATCCTCCAGCACCCAGCCCCGGAAATCGTGCTTGTCCAGATAGTCCTCGAACCGCAACCCCACCAGATTCCGCCACTTCTCGCTTTCCCCAAGCTGGTCCACCACCAGAATGTTCTCGATCCCCCGTTCATTCAACGCCGCCACGATGTTGCTGCCGATGAACCCCGCACCCCCCGTCACAATGTACCGGTCCTTTTTCACGTCTTCTTCTCCTTGCCGTAAACCTCCAGAATCCGCTCGATCGTTCCTGTGGTCGACTTCCCCTTCACCAGGTCCGCCAGCACCACCTTCCCTCCGTTCGCCTCCACCACCTCCCGGCCGCTTACATAATGCGCCCAGTCCGCGCCTTTCACCAACACATCCGGCAGCACCGCCGCGATCAACTCCGCTGGCTCATCCTCCTCGAACACCACCACATAATCCACGCACTCCAACCCCGCCAGCACCCGCGCCCGCTCCCCCTCAGGATTCACCGGACGAAGATCCCCCTTGTACCGCCGCACCGACGCATCCGAATTCAACCCCACCACCAGCGCATCCCCCTGCCGCCGGGCAAAATCCAGATACGTCACATGCCCCGCATGCAGGATGTCGAACGCCCCGTTCGTGAACACCAGCCGCTGGCCCGAAGCCCGCACGTCCTCCCGCAACGCGACCATCCGCTCCCGCGAGATCACCTTGGACTCAGGATCGCGCACCCTTGGCTCCGGTTACATCCGCTCCACGATCGCTTCCCCGAACGCCGAGCACTTCACCTCCGTCACCCCGCTCATCAGCCGGGCAAAGTCATACGTCACGATCCCTGCCGTAATCGCCGCTTCCATCCCCTTGATAATCAGGTCCGCCGCTTCCGTCCACCCCAGATAACGGAACATCATCTCCCCCGAAAGAATCAACGATCCCGGGTTCACCTTGTCCTGCCCCGCGTACTTCGGCGCCGTGCCATGCGTCGCCTCGAATACCGCATGCCCCGACTCGTAATTGATGTTCGCCCCCGGCGCGATCCCGATGCCCCCCACGCACGCCGCCAGCGCGTCGGAAATATAATCTCCGTTCAAGTTCAGCGTCGCAATCACATCATACTCATCCGGACGGGTCAGGATTTGCTGCAGGAATGCATCCGCGATCACATCCTTGATCACCAGCGACCGTCCGTCCGGCGCCACAATCTTCTGCCACGGTCCCCCGTCGATCTCCACGCCCCCATACTGCGCCTTCGCCACCTCATACCCCCAATCCCGGAACGCCCCCTCCGTGAACTTCATGATGTTCCCCTTGTGCACCAAGGTTACCGACTTCCGGCCATTCGCAATCGCATAATCGATCGCCGCCTTCACCAAGCGGCTCGTCCCCTCCTCCGAAACCGGCTTCACCCCGATCCCCGCCGTGTTCGGGAAGCGAATCTTCTTCACCCCCATCTCCTTCTGCAGAAAATCAATCACCTTCCGCACCTCCGGCGTGCCCGCCGCCCATTCGATCCCCGCATAGATGTCCTCCGAATTCTCACGGAAAATCACCATGTCCGTCTTCTCCGGATGCTTCACCGGCGAAGGTACCCCTTGAAACCACCGCACCGGCCGCTGGCACACATAAAGATCCAGCTCCTGCCGCAGCGCCACATTCAAACTCCGGATTCCCCCCCCCACCGGCGTCGTCAATGGACCCTTGATCCCCACCAGATACTCCCGGATCGCGTCCAGCGTCTCCCCCGGAAGCCACACCGGCGAACCATACACCTCATTCGCCTTCTCCCCCGCGTACACCTCCATCCATGCCACCTTCCGCGTCCCCCCGTATGCCTTCTCCACCGCCGCATTCCACACCCGCATCGAAGCCTTCGTAATATCCGCCCCAATCCCATCCCCCTCGATAAACGAAAGAATCGGGTGATCCGGAACCAACAACTTGCCGTCCGCCCCCATCGTAACTTTTTGACCTTCCGTAGGAACCGTGATGTGTTGAAATGCCATGATCGTGTAACTCCTTCTGCGTGGGGGATGAATTCGACCGTGTCTGCTTCGGCATCCCTTCCCGGAAGCAACAAAAGGCCGGAATGATACGGCTCCCACCCCCAACTGTGAAGCGAATTCCCCGACACCCCAACTTCTACCCATCCCTGGTACACCCACCGACCTTTTCTGAAGAAGCGATCCTGTGGAGCGTGGCGACAAGCGAGTCTTCGGCATCCATTTGGAGTGCGGCAGCTTGCTTGCCCGCCGTAGTCCGGCATCTGCCGGACGAAGGAG
>DAOLCW010000180.1:0-4382 GCA_035327665.1 Kiritimatiellia bacterium | reverse complement strand
GGAGCTGTGGGGGAAGGTGCGGTTTGGGGGCCGGTGGTTGTCGGTGAGGGGGGGGGGGGGGGGGGGGGGGGGCGGGTGCTGTTGGTGTTCGCTTAGTGACGCGGGGGGGGGGGGGGAGCTTTCGCCGGCGGAGATTCAGCGGGCGCTGTTGAAGGGGGAGGCGTTTGTGGAGCGGGGGGCTCGGACGTATCTGCTGGACGCGGGGGCGATCGAGTCGATGCAGGGGATGTTTGCGGACTGCGAGGCGCGGGAGGGGAAGCGTCCGGGTCAGTTTCGTTTGCCGGGGGTGTATGCGTCGTATGTGAAGTCGTCGTTGGATGCGTTGGACGGGGTGGATGTGGAGGCGACGCCGGGGTGGTTGGAGGCGGCGCGGCGGATGAACCGGGAGGTGAAGTTTTCGGAGGTGGAGCCGATCCCAAGCTTGCGGGGGGTGCTGCGGCCGTACCAACGGGACGGGTTGAACTGGCTGGTGTTTATGGAGCGGGCGGGGCTGGGGGGGATTTTGGCGGATGAGATGGGGTTGGGGAAGACGTTGCAGACGCTGGCGTGGATTGCCCATGTTCGGGAGGACGCGACGTTGCGGGGGGTGCCGGGGTTGATTGTGTGTCCGACGAGTCTGGTGGAGAATTGGGCGGAGGAGGCGGCGAAGTTCACTCCGCATTTGCGGGTGCTGTTGCTGCACGGGGGGGATCGGCACGAGCGGTTTGAGGGGGTGGCGGAGGCGGATTTGGTGATTACGTCGTACGCTCTGCTGCGGCGGGATATTGAGCGGTACCGGGAAATGACGTTTTCGCTGGCGGCGTTGGATGAGGCTCAGCATATCAAGAACCGGGCGACCCAGAATGCGCAGGCGGCCCGGCAGATCCGGGCGCATCACCGGTTGGTGCTTACGGGGACGCCGATCGAGAACAGTGTGTCGGATTTGTGGTCGATCATGGACTTTTTGATGCCGGGGTATTTGGGGCGGCATGACGATTTCCGGGCGAACTACGAGCTGCCGATTTCGCGGGGGGGGCAGGAGGCGGAGCAGGCCCAGGGACGGTTGCGGCGGAAGTTGCATCCGTTTTTGTTGCGGCGGCTGAAGAAGGATGTGGCGAAGGATCTTCCGCCGAAGATCGAGCGGGTGGCGTTCTGCCGGCTGACCGCGGACCAGCGGGCGGTGTACAAGGAGGTGCTGGAGGCATCGCGGCGGCGGATCTCGGATTTGGTGAGCGCGCAGGGTTTCAACCGGTCGCGGATGGAGATTTTCAAGACGCTGCTGCAGTTGCGGCAGATCAGTTGCCATTTGGATTTGTTGAAGTTGCGGGGGGTGGAAAGCAAGGCGCCGTCGGCGAAGCTGGATTTGTTTTTGGAGTTGCTGGACGAGGCGGTGGACGGGGGGCACCGGGTGCTGGTGTTCAGCCAGTTTGTGTCGATGCTGACGATTTTGCGGGAGGCGTTGGAGGCGCGGGGGCTGACGTATTGCTATTTGGATGGTTCGACGAAGGAGCGGATGAAGGAGGTTCACCGGTTCAATTCGGATCGATCGGTTCCGGTGTTTTTGATCAGCTTGAAGGCGGGGGGGACGGGTCTTAATTTAACCGGGGCGGATATGGTGATTCATTTTGACCCGTGGTGGAATCCGGCGGTGGAGAATCAGGCGACAGACCGGGCGTACCGGATTGGCCAGAAGCGGACGGTATACAGCATCAAGTTGATCGCGAAGGATACGGTGGAGGAGAAGGTGCTGGCGATGCAGCAGCGGAAGAAGATGGTGATCGACGCGACGCTGGAATCGGATGAGCAGGTGTTGGAGAAGATGAGCTGGGAGGATGTGAAGGAGTTGCTGGAGGGGTAGAGGGTAGAGGGATGCGACGGGGTTGCGACCATCCGTTTCTGTTGATTTGCAAAACGGCGAGGGGTTTCATATAGATGGTGTCCATGACTCGAGTGGACATGATTATCCGGTTAATTTTTGGGGTTATCGCTTCGCTGGTTGCGTATGCGATTGCCACGCAGGTAATTTTGAGGGCACCGCTGACCTGTGATGAGACGAGTTATTTGTTTCAGGCGAATCATTTTCTTTCCGGGGTGATTACGCGTCCCGAGCCTCCTTATCCGGCGGCGTTTGCGCACGGGGGGATTATCTTGATGGAGCAGCCGGGTTGGCTTTCGCGGTATCCGTTTGGGCATCCGCTGTTTTTGGCGCCGGGGGTGTGGCTGGGGGATCCTTACCTTTGGGTGGCGTTGGCGGCGGGGATCAGTTTGTGGTTTGTGATGGGGACGGCGGCAAGGATCGGCGGGGATCGGGCGGGATGGTGTGCGGGGGGCTTGCTGCTGCTGTCGCCGTTTTTTTATTTTCATTATGGGAATTTGTTGAGCCATTCGAGCGGGATGTTGGCGGTGGCGGTGATGTTCTGGGCGTATGTACGGTGGCGTATGGAGGGTCGGATTGGATTTGCGGTGCTCTCCGGGGTCGCTTGGGGTTTTTTCCTGAACAACCGGACGTATACGGCGTTGCTGGTGGCGATTCCGTTTGGGGTGGAGGCGTTGTGGGCGCTGGCCCGGGAACGGACGTGGCGGCAGGTGGCGGGAACGGCGGGGTTTGCGTTGAGTGCGCTGGCGGGAATGGGGGCGCTGTTGGTCTACAACCGGTTGTCGACGGGATATTTCACGGTGATGACGTATTTGCGCTACAATCCGAGCGAGCATCTGGGGTTTGGGCTGCGGAGTTCGGGCAAGGTGGAGCATACGCTGGCTCAGGGGATATCCAATCTGCTGGAGAATCTCGGGTTGTGGAATGTGTGGCTGCTGGGGGTGTGGGGGTCGCTGGTGATTTGGGCGGTCTTGGTGGGGCTGGGATGGACGAGGATCTGGTCGCGGTTTTGCGTGGCGGCGGCAGCGGTGATTCCGCTGGGGTATATTTATTTCTGGTACATCGGTCCGCAGTATGCGGGGCCGGGGTATTACATGGAGGCGTTGCCGTTCATGATGGTGGGGGCGGGACTGGGGATAGCGAGGGTTGTGGAGCGGTTTTCGGTATGGCCGGTGGTGGTGGGGGCGGGGATTTTACTGGTTTCCGGGGCGGAACTATCGTGGGGGCGGGGAGCGGAATTGCGGATGTTTAATCAGCCGCGGCGGGAGATCCTCGATGTGGTGAAGGAGTTGCCGAAGGGGTCGATGTTGTTCATCGACCGGATGGAGCATTGGGTCGCGTACTCGCATGGGAACGATATGACGTTTAATCCGCGGGGGCTGGAGAGCGATCCCTTGATCGTGAACCGGTTCCGGGGAAGCGAGCGGACGCTGGCGATGATTTTCCGGGACCGGCAACCCTTTGAATTGACGCGGAATGAGAGTGGGCAGCTGGTCGCGTTGCCATTTGAGGTTGATTACGATGCGCTGCTGGACGTCGATTTTCCGATCGGCCGGCTTCATCGCAAGACGGGAACGAATATTTCCTTGGGGGAGGAGGATCCGGGGCGGTTGTTCCGGGTTGCGAACGAGGGGGAGCATGGGGCAGGTTATCTGGTGTTTGGACGGGAGATGTATGTTCACCCGGGCCGGTACCGGCTGTTGTGTGAGATGATGGTGGAAGCCCGCGAGGAGGGGGATCCGGTGGTGACGGTGGATGTGATGGCCCGTCGCATGAGGGAAACGTTGGTCTCCACCAACCTTGGTGTTTCGATGCCATGGTCGGATGTGGCGATGGATTTCGAATGCGAGATCATGACGGCGGTGGAGCCGAGGATGTGGTACTCCGGCAAGGGGTCGGTTCAGGTGGCATCGATCCGGCTGGTGGAGCTTCCATAGGGTGAGAAGGGGAGAAGGTCGGGCTTGTCAGACGGGTTCCCCTTGGTGGAGAGTGGGAGGGATGAAGGGGCGTGAAAATGTTGGTTGGCGGTTGCCGCATGATGGGATGGGGAGGTTGGGGTGATCCGGATTACTGGTGGAGAGTTTAGGGGAAGGATGTTGAAGGTTCCGGGGGGGGGCGGGGTGCGTCCGACCCAGGACCGGGTGCGTCAGGCCTTGTTTTCATCGTTGGGGGGGGCGGTAGAGGGGGCGCGGGTTTTGGATTTGTTTGCGGGGACGGGAGCGTTGGGTTTGGAGGCGATGAGCCGGGGAGCGGCCTCGGCGCGTTGGGTGGAACAAAACGGGAAGGTGTTTGCCATCCTTCGGGAAAATGTGCGGTCGATCTGCGGGGAGGATGGGGCCAAGGCGGGTTGTACGAAGGAGGATGTACCGGCGTTTCTGCGTCGGGGCCGGGGCGAGAGTTTTGATTTGATCTTGGCGGATCCACCGTACGAATGGGTGGAACGGGGCGGTGCGGCAGAGGGGTTGATGGAGGCGATCCGGGAGGGGGGCTGGTTGGTGGAGGGGGGGGTATTTGTGTTGGAGATGGG
>DAOLCW010000179.1:0-4605 GCA_035327665.1 Kiritimatiellia bacterium | reverse complement strand
GAAGGTGGAAGCGAAGCGGGTGGTAGAAGATTGTTTACCACGGAGAGCACGGAGGAGGAAGAGATAGGGGAATGTTTTTTGGGGTAAAGAAACTGGTTCGATGGGTGTTGAAGCACTCCGTGACCTCCGTGTTCTCTCTTGTCCGCCGTAGCCTTGGCGAAGGTGGAAGCGAAGCGGGTGGTGGAAGGCAACGGGCGGGGAAGTGTTGTCGGGGAAGTGCTTGGTTCTTCGTGCTTCGTGCATCATTCTTGACAAGTTTGGCACAAATAGGCACAAATCTGTCATGAAAGCAGCACGTCATCAAACCGTGTTGGTCCGGGCTCGGGTACCAGCACGTCGCCTGAAAAAGGCGGAAAAAATTCTTGGGCGCCTGGGGCTCAAGACCGGCGATGCCATCAATATGCTAATGGCTCAAGTTGAGCTTCGGCAAGGACTTCCGTTTGATTTGTCTGTCGCGGAGAGTCCTCTGATCACCCCGGATATGCAGGGAGCGGAGTGGTCGGAGTCGCTGGGTGAGTACTAAACCCAAAGCCGGTGAGCTATGGTTTGCCGAACTCGGCCTCGCAGAAAAAAGTCGGCCGGTCCTCGTGGTGGCTGGTCCCCGTGAACAGAATGCTCGGGCCTTGGTTGTGGTGGTGCCCTTGACCTCACAGATCCGAGGTTTAAGGGGAGAAGTCCCGTTGGGCCCCTTGAACTATTTGCCGAAGCCATCTGCCGTAAATGTTCAAGGGATCGCGAGTTTTGATTATCACAAGCTTTCCCGGAAAATGGGAGTACTCCCGTCCGGACTGATGAGCGAGGTCAAGCAGGCCTTGCGGGAGATGCTGGAGTTATAGCCCATGTTGCGCCTGGTGCTTCGTGGGAACTATAGTAGAGAAGACGTGCATGTCCAACCTAGCCGACTAAGCGGTGCAGCGTGATCGACACGGATGGAAACAGGTTAAAGATTGCAGGTTGGGGGAATGACTGGGGCAAGCACGAAGCACCAAGCACCAAGCACCAAGCACTCAGCGAAGGTGCCAACCTGTAACCTTCAACCTTAAACCTTCAACCTGTAACCTGTAACCTTAAACCTAAATGTGTGGCATCGCAGGATTTATTGGATCGGACCCCCGCCTCGACGAGGCGATGCTCCGGCGCATGCATGAGGCGCAAAAGCATCGGGGACCGGATGATGCGGGCGTCCTGTTTCAAAACCTTGAGAGCGCAGGTGACGCACCACCGCTCCGGGTCGGCCTGGCCCATAACCGCCTGAGCATTCAAGATCTCTCTTCGGCGGGTCATCAACCGATGAGCGATGCGGAGCAAGCCTGTTGGATTTGCTACAACGGGGAGTTCTACAACTCGCCCGTTCATCGTTCCGCGATGAAGCGTTCGGGTGTTTCGTTCCGCTCCACCTCGGACACCGAGGTGCTGCTGTATCTGTGCCGCGATCGGGGCGTGGAGAAGGCCCTCGGTGAAGTGAACGGGATGTTTGCGTTCGCCTTCTACGATGCGACGTTGAGGCACATGCATCTCTGTCGGGATCGGGCGGGGCAGAAGCCTCTTTTTTATCTTCACCTCACGGATGGATCGTTGGTGTTTGCCTCGGAAATTCCCGCGCTGTTGGCCACCGGGCTGGTGAATGTGCAGGAACTCGACCCGGTCGCCCTCGACCAGTATTGGACGCTGGGCTACACTGCGGGCGAGCACACCTTTTTCAAGGACATCAGACGGCTGCGGCCGGGATCGATGCTGACGTGGCGCGATAGAAGAGCGGAGATCACATCCTATTGGTCGGTGACGTTTGATCCGGTCGATGAAGGGCGGTCAATGGGCGAGTATGTGGATGAATTGATTCCTCTGCTGGAGGATAGCGTCCGCCTGCGGCTGCTCGCCGATGTGCCGGTGGGCATTTGCTTGTCCGGCGGTATCGACTCTGCCCTGATGGCCTTGATGATCTCCCGTCTGCGGGCGGATGTTCCGGCTTATACCATCGCCTTTGAGGGGACGCCCGAAGATGAGTCTCGGCATGCGACGGCCATCGCGAAGCACCTTGGGATCGAACACCGGGTGCTGAATGTCTCCGGCGACATGGCTTCCGATTTTCCGGCCATCGCGGCATGGTACGGCGAGCCGTTTGGGGATGCATCGTCGATCCCCATGTATTTTCTGTCAAAAATGATCCGCGAACATGCCACAGTGGCGCTGACCGGGGATGGGGGGGATGAATTGTTCGGGGGGTATCATCATTACCGGGAGGGGATGAGGGTGTGGGGAGAGGGGTTGCAGGTTGCAGGTTGCAGGTTGCAGGTTGGAGGGGGAAAAGAAATTGAACCACGGATGACACGGATGGTAGGGGGAATGGACTGGGGGCGGAAGTTTCGAGTTTCAAGTTTCAAGTTTCAAGTTTCAGGTTTCAGGGACTTGGCGCTGGGTTGGTTGGGGATCGAGCGCGGCTATCCGCTGGTGCAGCGGCATGTGAATAGGAAGCTGAAGCGGAAGCTATATGGCAAGGAGTTGTGGACGGAGTTGAATCGTGTGGGCGAGGCGGACGTGCGGAGGCACTGGCTGGCGGCATCCCGGGATCCGCTGGCGGCGATGCAGAACTGTGATTTTCATGTTTATATGACCGATGACGTGCACACGAAAGTAGACCGGATGAGCATGGCTCATGCCCTGGAGTGCCGGAGCCCATTTATGGATTACCGCATCATTGAGTGGGCGGCCCGGCTTCCGGCCCGGATCAAACTCGCTCCGGATGGACGAGGTAAGTTGGTGTTGCGGGAACTGTTGGGGAACTTCATGCCGAGAGAGCTCTATGAGCGACCCAAGCAAGGATTTACCCCGCCGTGGGAAAAATGGTGTGAAGGAGCACTGCGGGAAAACCTCCGAAAGGATTGGATGGAGCTGGATGACCCGTTGATGCGCAAAGAGGCCATCGATTGTTTGGTCCCGGGTGAGGGGTCCGTGTCGCCGGTATTGTCGTGGATGGCGTATTCGTTTGTGGAGTGGGAGAAGAATCTTAACCACGGATAACACGGATGGGGAGGGGAGAAAATGGTTGCAGGTTGCAGGTTGCAGGTTGAAGGTTAAAGGTTGTAGGGTGTCGCAGTATGAGTGCAGCGAGAACATTTGAAGAGCTGGAGTGTTGGCAATTAGCGAGGGAGTTGAACAATGCCGTTTATGCTTTCACCAAGTCCGGATCGGCAGCGAAGGATTATGCATTTATTGATCAAATACGCCGGGCTGCGATGTCGGTTATGAATAACATTTCCGAAGGCCATGAGCGTGGATCCAATAAAGACTTTGTAAAGTTTCTCTATATCGCCCGGGGATCAGCCGGGGAGGTGCGCAATATGTGCTACATTGGGCTGGATCAGCAGTATTTGAATCAAATAATCTTCGATAAAACACACGATCTGGCGACGAGAACCTCGAAAGCTTGCTACGGCCTGATCCGATATCTGAGCCAGAATCTCGACTGGAAATCCAAGTTTTCCATATTTTACTTCCTGCTCCTGCTACCCCTCTCAAAACCTCTTTAACCTGCAACCTGCAACCTGTAACCTGTAACCTGTAACCTGCAACCTATGCCTAACCGCTTTGCTTTTGGAAAAAACTGGCGCCGGTTTCTTGAGCACCTCAACGAGGAGCGCATCGAGGAGGCGGTGAAATCTTTGCGGACCATGCTGGGGCGGGAATCCCTGGCCGGACTGACGTTTCTCGACATCGGATCTGGTAGCGGATTGTTCAGTCTCGCCGCCCGGCGGTTGGGGGCATCCGTTCGATCCTTTGACTACGATGAGGATTCGGTGGCCTGCACGGAAGAGTTGCGACGGCGGTTTTGTCCAGACGATCCGGAATGGGTGGTGTCGCGCGGCGATGTGCTGGATGAGGCCTTTATGGTGACGATCGATTCCGCCGACATCGTCTATTCCTGGGGGGTTCTTCACCACACGGGCAATATGATGAAGGCGTTGGATCAGGCGGGGCGGAAGGTCAAGCCGGGGGGGCAGTTGTTCGTCGCGATTTACAACGATCAGGGCGGGATCTCCCGGCGATGGTTAAAGATTAAGCAGGTGTATTGCTCAGGATTGCCGGGAAGGTGGCTGGTGACGGCCCTCGGATCGATGTATTTTGCCCTCGTTCTGCTGAAGGAAGATCTTGTCCGGTTCCGCAATCCGGTGACCCGTTACCGGGAGTACAAAAAAAACCGGGGGATGTCGATGATGACGGACTGGATCGACTGGTTCGGCGGCTATCCGTTCGAGGTAGCGAAGCCGGAGGTGTTGTTTGAGTTTTACAAGGACCGGAAATTTAGCCTGGAGAAACTGGTCACCGTGGGGGGTAGCCTGGCGTGTTTTGAGATGGTGTTCAGGAAAGAAGAGGGGGCAACCACAGAATAAAACACGGATGCAAAATAACTCCGTGTTCTCCGTGACCTCTAGCGAAGCGGGTGGTGGAGAAGAGTATTTCACCACGGAGAGCACGGAGGGCACGGAGGGGGATGGGATTGGGGAATTTTTTTTGGGGTAACGAAACTGGTTTGATGGGAAATGAAAATACTTCGTGACCTCCGTGATCTCACTTGTCCGCCGTCTTGTCCGCCATAGCCTTGGCGGC
>DAOLCW010000178.1:0-4703 GCA_035327665.1 Kiritimatiellia bacterium | reverse complement strand
TCCCGGCCACCTCGCGTGGCCGGTGAACCAATTCCATCCTCTCACCCCGCCGCCATGCCCCACCTCCTCGACCCCGGCGGGTTTACCCCGCCGGTGAAGAAGTTCCCCCACCGCTTACGGCTCCAACTCGACGCCCAACCGGTACACTCGAATCGGGTCCGCCGGATCGGCATCCATCAGGTTCATCCCGCCCGAAAGCCCCGGCACATTCGTGCCTTGCGGCAGAAGAACCCACGGTGCCGACTCGACCAGGCTGGTGCGATAAAACACATCATACACCCGCCCGGTCAGCCCCGGCCACAGCAACCCTTGCGCCGCATCCGCACCCGACCAGGTGAACACCGCATCCGGATCGTCCAACGCCGTTCCCGCGATCGCTTCCTCAAGATCCGAATAGCCATCGCCATCCGTATCCACCAGCAACGGATTCCCGTTGAGCAGGTAATTCAGCACATTGCTCAAGCCGTCGTTGTTTAGATCGTCATCCGCGTCGAAGGCATTCAACGGATTAAGACCGAACGCCACTTCCCACGAATCCGGGATGCCGTCCCCGTCGCTATCTGCGTCGCCCGCAAACTGCACACTGTACTCTAGCGTGACCTCGTTGAACCGGAAGGTGTAAAGACCGTTCATTACCCCATTGACCAGGATGTCCGACCCCGAATCCCCGCCCGCGCTGCCTGTCTCGAAGAATGGAACCACCGTGCTGCCCTGCCCCCCGTCGCCCCAGCGGTTGTCCCACGTATCATTCGCCGCGAACTTGAACCGGACATTCGACGCATTCGTGATGCTTACCACCCCTGCCCACACGTAGTTGTCCACCAGCTTCATATTCCGGGCCGCCGTGTTCCACAAATTAAACGTTCCCGCGATCGCCATCTGATCGAAGTTGCTCGTGAAAACAGGGTACGGCGTCGGCGACCACGCCGGGCGGAAAGCCGCCTCCAGCCGGTTGGTGGCCCCCGTCTCGTCCACCTTGATCAACAACGAGCCATCCACCGTATTGTAGGCCCAGCCTTCCCCGCTCGCGTTGCGCAGGACAAACGCATCCCCGTACCGCGGGAGCGGCTGCCCGTTCGAGGTTACCTCGTCGACCATCGGCATGTCGTGTCCCATCACCAACAACGTCCGCACGCCCCCGGTGTAGGTGTTGAACGAACCCACCGTCTCCCCGATGTCGAACGTCCATCCCCCCGCATCCACCACGCTCTGGAACAGCGTCTTCGCGAACACCCCATTGGTATAGGCCATGGTCAGCCCGTCGTCTTCATACAGGAGGAACTCGCTCGGGGTTGCCGAGGGCCACACCCGCAGCTCCAACCAGCTCGGTTGGAACTGATACACGCTTTGCATCCATGGTCCCATCGGGATGATCGCCCCTTCCCGCACAAACAACGGCTGCACCGCCATCGGGGCCGGGACATTCACGAATTGTCCACCGTCATATTTATCCCCGGTTGGCCAGTAGTACCACGATCCCGCATCCGGCAGGTACAAGGTCCGGTCCACCGCCCCTTGCACAAACATCGGAGCCACCAGCATCTTGTCCGTCACCGAGATCTCCGTCTCGTTATGGATGAAGGTATTCGGATCATCCTGGAAGAAAAAGACCGTCGGCGCATTCATCGGAAGCCCGTTCACCGACGACTCCCACTGCAGCGTGTACAGGAACGGCATCAGCCGGTAGCGGAACCGCGTGATGTCCCGCATCCACTCAAAGTAGTTCGGTTGGAACTGGGGTTGCCACGGCTCCCGTTCCGCAAACACCTTCATCGAGTGGTTGCGCATCAGCGGGTTGAACGCGCCCCACTGGGTCCACCGGGTCAGCAGCTCCGGCGACGTCTCATCGGTGAACCCGCCGAGGTCATGCCCGAAATTCACTTGCCCCGAAATCATCACGCTGTTCCCGAGACGGATGTTGTAGCGGTTGGAGTCCCAGTCCGCCCGGTTGTCTCCGCTCCAGCTCAACGCATACTTCTGAATACCCGGCCATCCCGCCCGGCTGATCACCACCGGACGCCGGTCAGGATGCTTCTCCCGCATGATTTCATACGTCAGCGAGCATTCGTACACATTGTAGGTGTTCTTCACGTTCACGTGCCAGCGCCGCGAATCGAAGTTGTCGAGCCCGAACCGCTCATCCATGTAGTAGAGTGCATTCCGGGGTAGGGTTTCCGCATCTGCCGGTTCGTTCAGGTCGTTCCAAATCCCTTCGAACGGATACTGGTTGAGGAAATCCAGCACCTTGCCCCGCCACCAGTTCCGGGCTCCCGTGCTCGTAAAATCAATCCACGACACATTCCCGAAAAAGATCGGGGTGATCGCCTGGGTCGAAGTAAACTGGCTTTCGATCAGCTCCACAAAATGAAGCTGGCTCGCCGCCTCCGGCCATTTCGGATCGGTCGTGTTGATCCATGGCTCCACCATCGCCACCAGTTGCACCCCCCGCTCCCGCGTGTAGTTGATCATTCCCGGCACGTCCGGCCAATAAGGACCTTGGGCATCCCCGCCCGAGTTGAAGATCAACTGATGAAGCTGGCTCGACCCCGTATAGTCAATGTCCGTGGGATCGCCCTGATCAAAATAGTCCAAGTCAAGATACAGCACATCCAGCGGAAACTCGTAGGCCAGGAATTGATCGGTGAGCCACTCGATCCACGACTGACGATGATACGACCACCGGCACTGCTGGTACCCCAACGACCACTTGGGCAGGAAGATCGGCAAACCGGTCAGCTCCGAGTAGCGGGTGAGGATCTCCGGCATCCGGTGGTCATCCCCGCCCCCGATCACAAAATAGTCGATCTGACCATCCGCCGCCTCAAACGAGTAATGCTGGTTGGAATTGCCATCGATAATCTGCGTCCCGAACCGGAACACCGGACGGGCCGGATTGTTGAAGAACAACCCGTAGCCCAAATTGGTCTGCGACCGGATTCCGTAGAAGAACGGGAACGAATTGTACATCGGGTTCCAATGTTCCTCCCACGAAAACGTGTCCGAGTTCCACATCTGAAGATCCCGGCCCCGACGGTTCAAACTCCGCGCTTCCGAACCCAGACCGAAATACGCATCATCGGCTGGCGACTGCATGATCGCCTTCACCTTGTAGCCCACCGGAAGAATGTGCGTGTAGCGCAGATTGTCGTAGGTGCTGTCGATCACCGGATCGTAGGCCGGCTCAAACTCAAACCGGTGCCCCCGCAACAGGTAGTCCCCGTTGGCATTCTTCACATCCACCTTGAACGTCGGAGAGGTGTGAACCTCCACCCGGATCTTCGGCAGATCCATGATGGCAAGGTTGCCCACCGACGACACGTTCACCCCAAAGGCCGGAAAATCCTGCACCGTACGGTCGATTCCCACGTCATCCTTCTCGTAAAGCCCATCCCAGTGCCAACGCACCCGAACCATGTCCTCCGCATACGCCACCACTTCCGCGACCCCTTGACCCGGCCCGAACTCGAACACCAGCCGGTTCGTTCCCCCCGAGGTGTCATGGAACCAATTCGTCGCCGCGCCCACGATAATCGGCCCGAATGTCGAAAACTGGAAGTTGTTCCCCTGATTGTTGTCCCACGCCAGCGTCAACGCATCCACCCCCACACCCCCCGCAACTTCCAGATGCGACTTCGACGCTGTCGAACTGAACGCATACCATTGATACGTCACATTCCCGACCAGGTTGGTCATTTGCGCCGTCGCCACCCAGTTGATCTGGGTCTGCACCGAACCGCCCAACGAGAACGACAAGTTCGTCTCCAGCGCCACCGTCGAGCCTGCGATCCCATACGTCGCGAAATTGTCCAGAGTATAGCGAACATAGAACCGCTCCTCCGGAGCCGGCTCGTCGCTCAGGGTCATCCGTACATCCACCGTGCCCCCCGGCGGATACCCCGCCCCCGAAGGCCCCGTCACCGATGCAATCTCGATCGGATCCTTGGAAATCTCCTGAACGGAGATGAAGGTGTCAGAAAATCCCGGATCCTTTACCGTAAAGATATACCGCATCCCTGCCAAGCCCCCGCCCACCAGGGTGCTATTCCCGTCTGGAAGCGGCAAGGTCGGCTGGTACCACATGTTATCCCATGTGTTCTTTTGAAACGCAGCGTTGCCACCATAATTTTGAGCCCAGTTTTTGCCCGTCACCATTTTGAATTCAAACGGGTTGATGTTGTTGGTGAGCACTGCATACATCCGAAACCACTCTGAAAATCCGTCCGGACCATTGTATTTGAACGTCGGCGTATCCAACTGCCATCCATTCCATGTTCCGGGAAAATCCACTTCATCCGCCGTCCACGCCTGAACGCTCGGCGGCGACATCCACAAAAACGGAAACACAAACAGAACGGCAAGACTACGGCGGATGGATGGGATCATGGCACACGACTCCTGGGGCAGGACGCTTTGCGAGTGAAACGCTTGAGCAGGGCGAGGCAACTTCCTGAACAGGGGGAACCCCTTCGCTGATCGGCAGGAAGTGCGCTCAAGCGACATGGCGCTAACCTACGAAACATCAAATCCCGAGGTCAAGAAAGACCGTTCTATCTTTTCCTCTTTCTCTTTTGTAGCCTCTTTTTCTGGTTGAATTACCGGAGCATTTAAGTATCTTTCCCTCCTCTCGTACCGAAATAGTCGGCATGATGGTGGGTGTAGCTCAGTTGGTTAGAGCGTCAGGTTGTGGTCCTGAATGTCGCGGG
>DAOLCW010000177.1:0-4736 GCA_035327665.1 Kiritimatiellia bacterium | reverse complement strand
AGCTAATCTGTCCCCGCATTTGTGTTTCGCATTTACAACCAGGGCTTCAGGGGTCTCGTCTCCAGATTCAAGATTCCAATGCTCTCTCCAGTCGCCGTAACGATTAACCAATGGCTCCCACCTCGCCCCCTTAACGGTCTCCACCATTATAGATAGTGGTGTAACCGGTTCGGCCCCGAAATTACGGTCTTTGACCGTGCCCCCAGCGTTTCCATACCGGCCCCGCCCAGATTCTTGCGCCTTTAACGTCTACACCGCAAGCGACGCCATGTACGACACCGCCCACCGGCGCCGTGGCATGACCAACGGTCTCGCCTGCCTCCAGCGCGACTTCCTCCCGCTCACCCGGGCTGCGCGGTTAACGTCATCGGGTCAACCGATGGTCAGGGTCGTTGGCCAATCGCGCGAGGTTTGACCAACGCCGCATATCCCGCAGCTCCGCCTCCTCCATCTGCCTCACACTCCCATCGAGATGGGCGACCACCGCTCTTCCCCGGTGCCGGAAATCTACAAATCCATGTTCGCCGGGTGAAGCCTCCGCACTGAAACCGCTTGATGACCAGATCGTGCCCGAAACCTTTGGCGCCTGAATCATGAAATAGCCCGGCACCGGGCGACCGTCCGTTCCGGTCATTCTTGCGCTGGCAAACACAAGTTGCCGCGAAGGGTCCGTGGCCTCGTTGAGCCGGGTCAGGCAAAATTTTCCGAAGCGATTAAAGTTGGCCTGGGTGGGCCGGATTCCCTGGCCGCTGTTCCCCGAATCGTCACCCCCCACAAAGAAAATATTCATTCCCAACGAGGGTGAAATGCTCACCGAATACGCATCCGGAGAAGCGGCTGTCATCTCCCGTCCCCGCGCGTCCGCCCACATGATCCGCTTGTCCACTCCGCCCGCGTACGGCATCAAACGCCATGGATACCTCGCGCTGGTCGGGAACGGCAGCAAGGACCCGTCCGGCCCGCGTATCGGCTCGTTGCGGTAGCCGGGGAGAACCGCTCCACGATGATCCTCCGCATAGCTGAACATCCCCATCATCAAATTCCGGGCCAACGCAGCCTCATTGACCGCGCGACCGCGATCCAACGCCCCAGACACCGCGGGCAACAACAACCCCGCCAAAAGACCAAGTACCGCAATAACCACCAGCAGCTCCACCAGGGTAAACCCTGCCCTTGGCCGGGCTGCCGGCGGTCGTTTCGCCATCATCGCTGTATGGAGTCGCGTTGACATACCTTGAGATGACCGAAGAACCTTCAAAACTTAAGGGTACTTCAGCCGGAGGATGTGAACGGTTTGCGTCGAACTGATCTCGGCGGTGCGGTCGTGGCCATCATGCCGCGCCATCATCGTCTGTGGCCTCCACTGCGGTTCGACCAAGTCATGAGTTGCCTCCACCACCACCGGCGCGGATCCTGCCACCCAACGGACAACCTGAATATCCCCGTCGAACCCGAGATCGATATCCGAAACGAGCCGATAAACAATCTCCAGTGTCGCCGGTTCGCCCACGATATTTTCCTTCTGATCCCACACCGGAAAAACCGCCGGCCCCATGAACGCCGCCGGATGCAGCGTAGCCAACACCAGCCCAAGCACACCGTCATCCAACGCGGCCTGCAAATAGCCCTGAATCAACGGATGGGAGGTGTCCACATCAAACGTGAAGGTCGTGGGGAGGGGAATCAAATCACCCGGAGGAACGGGTGCCTGGCCGATCGCAAACGGGACGGGATCGAATCCATTCAAGCCGGTTCCATCAGGATCCACACTGTTGGAAACATCCACCAACGCGGCGTTGTGAACACCAACCGCGAAGACATTTCGCACATCGCGGAACACGCCAAACCCCGGAGCAAAAGGTCCATTCTCCCCGAAAGTTCCCGGAGTCCACCCGTTCCGCCACCCCGCGCCAAACAATTCCATCGGACGTCCGGCATCCGTATCGGCGGTGTAAAGGGTCTGAGTGGGGCTGAGGTAACTCGTCCATGCATCCTGCGTGGGATCATATTCCGTAACGCCATCGCTCATCGTCGCCCGGAACCGGCAAGCCAGGATTTGATAGGCCTCCGGCCCCAACCCGGCGGGAATGGCATTGGTAAGTACAAACCCGAAATAGACCTGGGCGTCCCGGTTGTCGAAGTCCGGGTCAAACGCGGCAAACGTCGAAGCCGCCGGACGGTTGCCCAGCGGCGAACTCGCATTAAACGGATACATCCACCGGTCATACGTCGGCTCGTCAATCGTCTCCCCCGACGCGCCCGCTCCGCCGAGATGAATCGCCGGATTGTCAATATCCAGAATAAACGGACCCGCCGCCCCCCCGAATCCGGGCGGTGCGTGAAGGTTCACCTGAATGTTCCCAATCGAGGAAAATGTATTGCTGAAATTCCCTGCCCCAAAACTGATGAAACCCGAATTTCCTGAATCGATCGGCACCACCAGCGTTCCCCATTCGCCCGATGGCAAGCTCACCCCCGGATCGATCGACGCACCCGGACTGTTCGCCGGAGCCGCCAACCGCAGTGAAACCTTGGCCGGAACCCCGAGATGATGACGAACATCGATCGAAAAAGCATACACCCCCGCATCCAACCAATTCCCCACAAACGCTCCGCCACTAGAGGGGAAGCTCCCGTGCCCCCGCACCGCCAACCGGCTTGCCCCGTCCACCAACCCAATGAAGTTCACATTGGTATGGCTCGCATACGCATCCCCGACCCCCGCCGGACCGCCATCGGCAACCCACGTCATCGGGGTAACCGAATCGGTGATTCGCCAATTCGCGGCATCCACGGAAAAGGTTTCCGTATAATTCGTCACCCCGTGGGATGAACCGCCACCAAGGGCAAGAAGCAAAACCATCCGCCCAACCTTCATCTTCACCGTCATCATGATCTCTCCTTTAGTTGTGTGATGTGGAAAACAAATCGGCAAGCAGCGCCCGCCAGCTTTCGAGCTCCGGCCGGCCTGGCTTGCGCTCGCCGAAAACCAGACCCAGTTCCCCTCCGGCGGCATCGAACAACTCCACCGACGTTACGACTCCGTCCGACGTCGGCTTCCGAACCAACCATGCCTCCGCAATCAAATCGTTGCGCGCATGCAGGTTGAAGCCCGGGTCGAGTACATTCACCCACTCCCCGAAGCGCTCAATCCGATGCACCCGACCTGTATGAATCTGAATGCATCCCGGATTCCCCACAAAAATCATGATCGGCACCCCGGTTTCGGAAGCGCTTCGCAACAACCGCTCGAAACTGCCCGGAGGCAGCAGCAGGGCAAAATCCTCCCCCACCATCGCATTGGCCTCCCGCCGGGTCAGGCCAAGCTCCCGGATCATTGGAAAAAAGTCATGGGTATCGCGAAGTTTCCGCCAGCGCGTCCGCAACGCATCCTGCGATGCGGTGGAGACTACCGGCGCGGACGGCTCCGACTCGTCGGCCATAAAGCCCGGTGTTTGATCCGAGTCCGCTAGCGATTCCACAATCCCCCGATACACGGAAAGATCGCTGGACTCTCGCAGAAACACCTTATGCACCGCGCGGCCCTCCCCGTCGAACACCTGAAAGCTGTGCAAAATCCCTCCGTCCTTGGCCTGGGAAAATGCAAACAGATGGCGCCAATGGCGGAGAAAGATCCGCAGATCGATATCATGATTCACCACCTGAACCATCGACCCGAAAAATCCAACGTTGGCGAAGCTGCCCTCCTTCTCATGAACCATCGCCTCGTTCCGAGTCAACGCCATCACCGGCCCGAGGGTGGGAAGCGCCCCGAGAAACGTACTCCAGTCCGGCTTTAAACGAATCGCCTCTGAACCGCAATGCGAAGCGATCAAGGCGCCTTCCGACACCCCCAGCTTCGTGGCAAGGTCGCGCATGCGTGCGTGCGGTTGCTTTTCCTTCAATTCAAGATAGAGCCGGAACAGCGCATTGTCCGGGCGCAGATTGGGAGTCGAAGTCGTCATTCTAGTATCCTTTCATTATCATGGGTTGATTCGAGTGTGGGCATAAAAAAGAACCGACCGGCTGAGTCCTGATAGCGCTCGATCGCGCACCCATAGGCCTCTTCAAGCAAAGCCGGGACAAGCACCTCGCCCGGACTTCCCAGCCCGAGCAGGCGTCCCCTTCGCAACAAAGCCACCCGGTCAGATATCGCTGCTGTGGTGTGGAGGTCATGTAACACCACCAGCACCGTCATGCCTTCCCGTGCGAGGGCACGCACCAAATGTAAAAACCGGTGCTGCTGGGCGAGGTCGAGATGCGCGGTCGGCTCGTCGAGCAAAAGCAAGCCTCGCCCTTCAGCACGAGCCTCGTGAAGTTGGGCCAGCGCCCGGGCAAGATGCGCCCGCTGACGCTCCCCCCCCGACAAGGTCTGAATCGACCGGTCCGCCAGGTCCGCCAACCCCACCTGCTCCAAAGCCGCTCCCGCAATCCCAAGGTTCTCACCTTCGCTCCGCTCCCGGTGAGGAAGTCGACCTAGCATCACCACCTCCAACACCCGCAGCGCGAACGCTCCGTGCACATGCTGAGACACCACCGCCCGCTGACGGGCCAGCGCCACCCGATGCATCCGCCGCAACGGCGTATCCGACCACCACACTTCCCCCCGGTCCGGCCGCCACTCCCCCCCCAGCAAGCGGACGACCGTACTCTTCCCCGCCCCCTTCGCCCCCAAAATCATCGTCACCCCTCCTGCCAGAAGACCAAGAACCACCCCCCCAAAAATCGCCTTCCCC
>DAOLCW010000176.1:0-4738 GCA_035327665.1 Kiritimatiellia bacterium | reverse complement strand
CGCCGTAGTCCGGCAACCGCCGGACGAAGGCGGCAGCTTTCACCTTTCATCCCTCCTCCCTCTCCCCTGAACACTGAACCCCTGAACACTGAACCACTGAACCACTGAACCACTGAACACTCAAATAGCTTTGATTCTTCCCTCGCAAGCTAGCATAGTGACACGTTTATGGCCGAAGACCTGACATCTGCAATCCTCCTACGCCCCCAACGCGTCGAATGGGCCACCCTCGAGCTTCGTCGAAACCGCCCCGAACTCGCCGCTCAGGCCGCCTTTACTCCTCAATGGCCCGAAGGCGTTTCCGACCCCGCCGCCCCCGAAGCCGCACCCTACCTCAAAACCGCCCTCAAACTCCCCCGCGAAGGTCGCATCACCCTCGCTCTCCCCACCGACCAAACCCTCCTCCGCGTCATCGACATGCCCACCACCGACCTCGAAGAACTCCGCGGCATGACCGAACTCCAAGTCGACAAATTCTCCCCCTTCCCCTCCGACCAAGTCTACCACTCCTTCGAAGTCCTCTCCCAAACCGCCGACACCACCCGCGTCCTCATCGGCGCCGCCCCCCGCGACCGTATCGACCCCCTCGGCCAAGCCCTCGCCCTCGCCGGCGTTCATCCCATCCGCGTCGATGTCGACGTCCTCGGATGGTGGCGCCTCCTCCACGACGAAGGTGAAATCCAATCCTCCGGGCAACACATCCTTCTCATCCTCGACCACGGCCACGCCGACCTCATCATCCTCCGCGATCAACAACCCATCCTCTTCCGTTCCCTGACCCCCCGCCTCGATCCCGACTCCACCGAAGACGCCCGCGAAATCGCCGAAGAACTCGACTACACCCTCACCTCACTCGAAGGCGCCTGGGGTAGCCCCTCCTCCACCCATTTCACCATCTGGAAACGCGAACCCCTTCCCTCCACCCTCGCCGAAGCCCTCCGCGCCGCCGGCTTGCCCGCCTACTCCACCAAACCCCTCGACAAACTCCCCGCCCTCGCCGAAGGCCTCGCCCGCCGCGACACCGACTCCAAACCCGCCCTCCTCGACCTCTCCCCTCCCGGATGGGGACTCCAGCGCCAGGCCAAAGCCTATCAAGCCATCGCCCTCAAATCCGGCATCGTCATTCTCCTCGCCTGGGGCATTCTCATGGGTGTCATCCTCGGCCTCGCCGCCGTCCAACGCCGCCAACTACTCGCCGCCCAACAGGAATTCAATCAACTCCGCGATCAGCGCCAGGAAGTCCTCACCCTCCGCGACCAAATCCGAGCCCTCGAACTCTACGGCGACCGCACCCACTCCGGACTCGAAATCCTCCGTGAAATCAGCCTCCTTATGCCCAACGGCATCGACATGACCTCCTTCACCTACCGCAAAGCCGGGCAAGTCAGCATCCGCGGCGAATCCGACCAAAGCGCCCCCATCTACGAATTCATCAACCGCCTCGAAGGTTCACCCCTCTTCACCGAAGTCCGCACCGAAGGCGTCTCCTCCCAAGCCCGCGGCGGACAAACCCGCTCCATCTTCCGACTCACCGCCCTCCTCCCCGGCAGCGAAAGCGAGGGCGAATCATGATCTACACCCGCCGCGACCTCAACATGGTCATCGCCATCCTCCTCGTCCTCGTCCTCGGCATCTCCTACCTCGTCCTCAGCCCCCGCATCGAAACCTGGCTCGAATCCCGCCGCACCCAGGAACGCCTCGAACGCGAATACGACGCCTCCCGCCGCATCATCGCCACCCGTGGCCAAGCCATCGAACGCCTCGAAGACCTCCGCGGCTCCCTCCCCGCATTCGGCGCCAACGAACCCGTCGGCGCCGAACTCCTCCGCCAAATCCAACGCCTCGCCGACGAAAGCCGCGTCACCCTCACCCGCCTCGAACTCGGCAACGAAGAAATCCTCGGCGACCTCCGCGAAGTCGCCATCGACTGCGCCTGGGAAGCCGAACTCGACTCCCTCGTCCGCTTGCTCTATGCCGTACAAATCGCCGGCGCCACCCTCGACATGCGCCAACTCACCGTAAGCCCCGCCCCCCAGGGCACCCGCCTCCGCGGAAACTTCAAAATCATGTACGCCTTTACCCGACGCCCCCCCGCCACCGACGGAGGCTGAACCCCCATTGCACAGGAGACCACCCATGATCAGGAATCACCCCATCTTCCGGAGCCTCACCCGGGCCATGTCCGCCGCCCTCGCCCTCGTCTTCTCCGCCGCATCCACCGCCTGGGCCCAACTCCCCGACCTCCCCTTCCCCTTCCTCCAAATCCAGGAAGAAGCCCTCCCCGTCATCCCCGCCACCGACACCCCCGAAACCCGCTCACGCCTCCTCTCCGTCAACTTCCGCGACGCCCCCCTCGACCAGGTCCTCGACCTCATCAGCTCCATCAAAAACCGCACCATCATCAAATCCCCCGGCGTCAACGCCACCATCACCCTCAAAGGCCACACCCGCCTCACCGAGGAAGAAGCCCTCATCGCCCTCGAATCCGCCCTCGCCATGAGCAACATCACCCTCGTCCCCATGGGGGATAAATTCCTCCGCGTCGTCCAAACCGCCCAAGCCCGCCAGGAAGGCATGCCCATCCTCTTCGAACCCCCCGAAACCGGCTTCCGCGAAACCGATACCCTCATCTCCCAGATCATCACCCTCCGCTTCATCGAAATCGCCGAAGCCCAGGGCGTCATCCAATCCTTCCTCCACGGCTACGGCAAAATCCAACCCCTCGAACGCGCCAACAGCCTCATGATCACCGACACCGAAGCCAACCTCGCCCGCATCTCCGAAATCATCGAATTCATCGACCAACCCATCGAATCCAAAATCGAAACCCGCATCTACGAAATCCGCTACGCCCGCGCCCCCGAAATCGCCTCACGCCTCAACGAACTCATCGCCGACTCCCAACAAGAATCCGGACGCCCCCAAATCGCCGTCCCCACCCCCCAGCCCGCCCAACCCCAGATCCCCACCCCTCCGGGCGGCATCCGCCCCCGCCAACCCCCCCCCACCCCCGCCGCCGCAGAAATTGAAGCCGCCATGCAGCTCGCCGAACGCGGCATCATCACCGGAAAAGTACGCATCATCGCCGACGAACGCACCAACATCCTCTTCGTCATCTCCCGCTCCGAAAACTTCGCCTTCTTCGACCGCATCGTCGAAGTCCTCGACCGACCCGTCGAACCCGAAATCACCGTCCGTGTCGTCGCCCTCGAATACGCCAAAGCCGAAGACATCTCCGGCATCCTCAACGAATTCATCGGCGCCGCCTCCGCCGACCCCTCCCGCACCGGCGGACGCCCCGGAGCCCTCCCCGACGAACTCCCCGGCGCCGGCGATGCCCGAAGCACCGCCCTCCGCGACTTCATCCGCGCCCGCGCCGCCGAACGCGTCGTACCCGACGCCCCCGCAACCGACGCCTCCTCCATCGGACGCCTCTCCCCCGACACCCGCATCCTCGCCGACAACCGCACCAACACCCTCCTCCTCATGGGACGCCAGGGCGACCTCAGAGCCCTCGAAGAAATCATCGACCATCTCGACATCATGCTCGCCCAGGTCATCATCGAAGCCATCATCATCGAAGTCGGACTCAGCGACGATGTCCAATCCGGCGTCGACTGGCTCCAACGCTCCATGATCGCCTACAACCAAACCCAGCGCGGACCCGGCGGACAGGTCACCCTCAGCGACCCCGTCGTCGCCTTCGGCGGCGGCACCCGCAGCGGCGCCGGCACCCCCCGCGACGCCGCCGCCATCGGCCGCGACGCCGCCCTCGGCAGCGGTGGCCTCACCTACTTCGCCACCCTCTTCGACTTCAACCTCGACGCCGTCGTCCGCATGGTCAAGCTCTCCCGAAACTCCCGCATCCTCTCCACCCCCGTCATCGTCACCACCGACAACACCGAAGCCAAAATCAACGCCAGCACCCAGCGCCCCGTCGTCACCACCACCGCCACCACCGACGGCGGCTCCATCCGCTCCAGCTACGAATACCGCGACATCGGCATCAACCTCACCGTCACCCCCCGCATCAATCCCCAAAGGTACGTCGTCATGGAAATCAGCCAGGACGCCGACGACATCGCCGGCGAAATCGCCATCGATGGAAACCTCGTCCCCGAAATCACCAAGCGCTCCCTCAGCGCCCAGGTCGCCGTCGAAGACCGTTCCACCATCGTCCTCGGTGGACTCGTCCAAAACCGCCGCCAACGCTCCTCCACCAAAGTCCCCCTCCTTGGTGACATCCCCGTCCTCGGCAAACTCTTCCGCTTCGACTCCAACGTCGACGCCCGCACCGAGCTCATCGTCCTCATCACCCCCTACGTCCTCATGACCCCCTCCGAAGCCCGCGCCGAATCCAAACGCCTCGTCAGCTCCAGCGAAGTCCGCTCCCGCGACTGGCCCCGTGGATGGACCGACAACGAAATGGCCCGCATGTCCGAAGAAGAACGACGCCAATACGTCGAAAACTGGGACGACATCCGCCCCCAACCCTACGCCCGTACCCTCAGCATCGACGTCACCGACCGCCAAGGCCGACGCCCCAAACCCGATCGCTACCGTCGCTTCCTCCCCTCCGAAGAAACCGACCTCCTCCCCGAAGAATCCCTCGACCTTCCCCTCGACGAGCTTCCCCCTCAAGAACCCGCCGAGCCACCCATGACCTTACGCATGGTCCCCCTCGCCCCCCCCCCCCCCCCCCCCCCCCCCCCCCCCCCCCCCCCCCCCCCCCCCCCCC
>DAOLCW010000175.1:0-4741 GCA_035327665.1 Kiritimatiellia bacterium | reverse complement strand
AGAGAGCTGGCTGAACCAGCAGATGCAGTTTGATCTTTGGGAAGCAGAGCGGCACACAAGGAATCTGAAAATACATAAACTGAAGGTAGCATAAGCGGGTCATCGGGACTAACCGGTGAAGGTTAGTCCAGAAAGAAGGGGTCGGAGGAAAGAAGGGGTCGGTCCGCACATCCTAACACAGCAGAAGGATGTGGAGGATGGCGGATTTCCAAGGTTTGGAAAACAAAATCCCCTCCATTTCCAAGGTTTGGAAACCAACCGTCCCGGCCTGAGCCTGTCGAAGGGCCTTCGCTCCTTCGGAGCTTCGTCGCGAAAAGACTACCGGGGGGCAGGGAGGAAGGTTGCGACGGGAAAGTGGAATCTGCCGGGAACGCGGGGCGGAAGGACGGGTGAAGTTGCGGGGGGTGGATTTCCGGGAGTGAGCGAAGTGAAGATCGTTATCCTGCGGTCCGCCGTCGAGGACCTCGCGCAGGGACGCGATTTCTACGAACAGCAAGGACGGACCAACAACGGCATCGAAAGATAAATGAATCGAAAGAGCGGTATTCCATTAGTCTTGTTAGCCGGGGAAAAAGGGCCCGTGCATTTTAACATTCGCTTCCGCAAATTTTGAATTTATTTTCCTTCCCATGCCGGTGACAAATCGGCCAATGGCTCTGGAACAGTTGGTTCGGTGGCCCATCTTCAAACGCTCCGCGCCCATGCTCCGCTCACTGCCGTTTGGATTTTCGCGGGCCAGGCGACCGCTTGCTTTTCGGGCCGACCCTTTTACCCCTCCGATCAAAACCCTTGCTCAACTGCGAAATCTGCTGAAACCGCAGCCAAACCTTTCCGTTCATTTTCTCGCGCCTCCACCACCTGATCGCTGCATCGAGTTCCCCCCCCTGTATCCCTTGACTTGCTCGCGACTTA
This sequence comes from Kiritimatiellia bacterium, assembly GCA_035327665.1. GTDB lineage: Bacteria > Verrucomicrobiota > Kiritimatiellia > CAIVKH01 > CAIVKH01 > DAOLCW01. Next base: position 3,829 of record DAOLCW010000175.1, on the reverse strand, counting down.
CGGTAGGTTTTCAGCCCATGCATTTTCCCCGTCAACGCCTCATTCTCACCCTCGCTGCCCTCGCGTTCCTCACCGCCTGCGGACCCTCCGAGCGCGAGTTCCGAACCTACCGCGAGGTGACCAATCGCTCCCCCCTTCCCCACCACATGCTTGCCACCCCCGACCCGTCGAGCCCTCCTCCCGCCCAACCCGCCGCCCCCTCCGGCATGGCTCCCCTCCCCGACGGCATGAACCAGCCTTCCGCCGGTCTCCTCTGGACCGCCCCCGAAGGTTGGGAAGAGCAACCCGGAAGCGGCGTTCGTCTTGCTACGTTCGTGGTTGATGGAGCCGACTGCGCGATCTTCACCTTCCCCGGATCGGTTGGCGGTATCGAGGCCAACATCCGGCGCTGGTGGGGCCAGCTCAACGCCGGAACTATCTCCGATGCCGACCTCGCCTCCTTCATCGAAGCCGCCCCCGCCTTCATCTCCTCGGGCGATCTCCACGGACGCTTCTTCGACTTCCTCGCCATCCTCCCGGGAACCGCCGACCTTGCTACCCTGGTCAGCACCCTCGATCTCGGGGAACACACCGCCTTCATCAAACTCACCGGCCCCCGCGAGGTCATTCTCAACCACCGCGATCGCTTTCTCCAACTGAGCCAATCCATTCGCCGCGACGGTCCCTCCACCTGATCCCATGAAACACATCTGGTCCATGCCCTGGCTGCAGCGTCTTTTCTCCCCCAAGATCACCGTTGTCTGCCTCTCCATCCTTCTCGTGCTTACCTTTTGGGGCACCCTCTATCAGGTTGATCACGGCCTCTACGCCGCCCAGGAGCGGTTCTTTAACTCGTGGATCATCTGGCTCGGCGGCTTCGTTCCCCTCCCCGGCAGCCAGCTCGTCCTCTTCGTGCTTCTCATCAACCTCCTCGGCTACTCCATCAACCTCCTCATCTTCGAGCCCCTCCGCCCCGGCATCCTTCTCATTCACCTCGGCCTCCTTATCCTCTTGCTCGGCGGAGCCAAAACCCGCTACTTCGCCGAAGAGTCCTACCTCTCCCTCTGGGAAGGCGAAACCTCCAACGTTTCCGCCTCCTACATCGACTGGGAACTCGCCCTCTGGACCAACCAAGGCATCGTCCGCGACGTCATCGCCACCGACGCCGACACCCTCCGCCCCGGCGAACGCATCACCTTCGGCGACACCGGCATAACCGCCGAAGTCGAAGTCGCCCATCGCAATGCCCGCGCCTTCCAGTCCACCGCCGGTCCCGGCGACCTCATCAGCAGCTTTGACATCGCCCGCATCGAAGGCATCCGTCGCAACAAAGATCCCGTCCAAGACGTCTTCGCCACCATCCTCCGCGTCGAAGCCCCCGGTCAGGAGCCCGTCCGCCTCGCCCTGTTCGGTGAAGATATCTCCTCCCACGGCTTCATCGGGGCCGACGGCCTCAAATACCACTTCAACCTCCGCCACAAACGCAAACTCCTCCCCATTCAAGTCACCCTCCTCGACTTCAACCGCTCCATTTACCCCGGCACCGAAATCGCCCGCGAATTCTCCAGCCTCGTCGAAATCGAAGAAGGTGGCTTCGCCCGCCGACTCACCATTTCCATGAACAAGCCTCTCCGCCATCGCGGTTTCACCTTCTACCAGCAATCCTATCAGGAACGCCCCACCGGCGAGCAGGCCTCCACCTTCGCCGTCGCCAAAAACTACGGGCGCCTCCTCCCCTACGTTTCCACCGGCATCATCTTCATCGGCATGACCCTCCACTTCTCCATCATGCTCGTTCAACGCGCCAAACGAATCCGAGGCCCGGCATGACCCCCCGCAACTTCACCCCCCGCAACTTCCTCCGGCGCTCCCTCGCCCTTGCCGCCGTCGTCCTTTTCCCCTTCCTTTCCGCCTCCGCCGCCGTCAAAAACGTCGAGGCCCTCGCCGACCTCCCCGTCCTCGAAGGCGGACGCGTCATGCCCCTCGACTCCTACGCCCGGCTCCGCCTCCTTCAATTCTCCGGCCGCTCCACCTTCGAGGGCCACTCCGCTCTCGAGTGGCTCGCCCAAACCCTCTTCGATCCCTCCGATATCCTCGGCAAACCCCTGTTCATGATCAATCACCCCGAAGTCGTCGAAGCCCTCGGCATCGACCCCGGCTCCCGCCGCCGCTTCAGCTTCGACGAACTCCACCCCGGCATGGCCACCCTGTTCCAGATGGCCGAACGCGCCTTCGACATCCCCGCCGATGATCGGCTTCCTGTCGACACCGAAATCCTCCGCGCCTTCCAAAACCTCAACGAATACCTGCGCCTCATGCAGGCCTTCCGCTTCGCTGCCCCCCACCCCGACTTCGACATCACCCTCCCCGAGACCCTCGACCTCCTCCAAATTCCCCAACTCGACCGCGGCTACACCTTCCTCGACATCGTCCTTCGCGCCGGCCTCATGGCCCCCCGCATCGAGGAGATCACCTCCCGCGAACCCTCCACCTGGACCGAAGCCGAAACCGAACTCTTCGGCCTCTCCGCAGGTCTCTTTCACTGGGCCCAGCGCCACCGCGACCTGCCCATCCCCCTCATCCCCCTGCACGGCCACGATGAGGAAAAATGGCTTAGCCCCTGGGATGTCCTCGCCATGCGCCTCATGAGTGACCGCATCCGTCAGGACATCATCAACCTCCAGGAACTCGCCCTCGCCTACCGCGCCGGCAACCAGATCGACTTCGACCACGCCGCCCGCGACTTCCGCCGCTCCGTCATCGCCCGCGTCCAGCCCTCCCGCGGCATCCAGACCCTCGACCTCGAACTCGCCTACAATCGTTACGATCTCTTCTACCGGGCGGAAATCCTTTACGGCCTCGCTTTCCTGCTCGCCCTCGCCGCCATTCTCACCGGACGCCGCTCCCTCCGCCTCGCCGCCCTCGCCCTCATCCTCGTCGCCCTCGTTCCTCACACCCTCGGCATCGCCTGGCGCATGATCATCATGGGTCGTCCCCCCATGACCAACCTTTACGCCACCTTCCTTTTCGTCAGTTGGGTCAGCGTCCTTCTCGGGCTTGCCGTCGAATACTTCCAGCGCAATGGCATCGGCTCCGTCCTCGCCTCCATCAGTGGGATTACCATGCTCCTCTTCTCCTCCCGCTACCTCATCACCGGCGACACCCTCGGCGTCGTCGTCGCCGTCCTCGACTCCAACTTCTGGCTTGCCACCCATGTCGTCACCGTCACCATCGGCTACGCCGGCTGCATCGCCGCTGGCTTCGCCGGACATATCTACCTCCTTCAGGCCCTCCGACATCCCCCCGAAGCCAAAGCCCTCAAGGGGTCCACCCGCGCCATCTACGGGCTCCTCGCCTTCGGCCTCATCTTCGCCTACCTCGGCACCATGCTCGGCGGGGTGTGGGCCGACCAATCCTGGGGACGGTTCTGGGGATGGGACCCCAAGGAAAACGGGGCCCTCATGATCGTCCTCTGGGCTGCTATCCTCTTCCATGCCCGCATCTGCAACTGGATCGGCAACCGGGGGATGGCGGTTGGCAGCATCATCATGATCATCATCGTCATGATCGCCTGGCTCGGCATCAACTTGCTCGGGGTCGGCCTCCACTCCTACGGCTTCACCTCCGGCCTTGCCCAAGTGATGTGGGGTGTCATCGCCTTCGAGACCGCCTTCATCCTCGCCACCGCCCCCTTCGCCAAAAAATCCCCCTATGCCAGCCTGCTCGCCAAAAGCGAGAACATGAGTTGACATCCAACCCTGTCCCGCTAGTATAGCCACCCTTGATTTTGCCCATGGCCAGATAGCTCAGTTGGTAGAGCAAAGGACTGAAAATCCTTGTGTCCTCGGTT
>DAOLCW010000174.1:0-4748 GCA_035327665.1 Kiritimatiellia bacterium | reverse complement strand
GGGGATGTGCTTCGAGGCGGGTAGGCGGGTGTAAAGCTCCTGTTCGTGGATGTCGATCCCGTCTCCGGTGATTTGTCCCGGAGTGACGATCGGGGAAGGTTCAGTGATCGGGGCGGGCAGCGTGGTGACCCGGGATATTCCGGCCCATGTGGTTGCGGTCGGGAATCCTTGCCGGGTACTCCGCCCAATTACGGAGTCGGACCGGATGATCCCCGGTGTTGGGTGATGTGGGGGGCGGGTGAGGGTTTGTTGTCACGATGGACGGCGATGAGGGTGACTTCGCGGCGGTCGTGGTAGAGGTGGCGGATGGTGGTGTGGAGGTGAGTCCAGCGGGATTGGGCTTCGAGGATGGGGAGGAGGGCGGGGAAGGGCTGTTGCTGGGGTAGCTTCAGATTGATCACGAAGCGGCGGGCGAGGGAGTGGTCGATCCAGGGTTGGAGCATGGCGAGGGCTTGAGATGGGGCGATGAGCATGTCGGCGACGAGCCAGTCGACAGGGAGGGTTTCGGGTGGGGGGCGGAAGGTGAGGCCGTTGGCCCGGATGTGGGTGACGAGGGGGCTTTGGGCGGGCCAGCCTTTGAGAGGGCCGTGGTCGACGGCGAGGACGCGAGCCCCCCGCACGGCACAAGCATAGGACCAACCGCCGGGAGCGGCTCCGAGGTCGACGACAGTTTGGCCGGGTTGGGGTTCGTCGCCGAGGCGGGCGAAGGCTTCTTCGAGTTTGAGGGCGGAGCGGGAGGGGGCGTCGGGGGATTGTTTGCGGCGAAGGATTCCGCCGGGATGGGGAACGGAGAGGTCGGTGAGGGGATGAACACCGTACCAGAGGGTTTCGGGAGTGAGCATGAGTTGGAGCAGGTCGAGGTCGCGGAGGCGACGGGCGGCGCGTTCGGGGGTGCAGTAACGCTTTTCGAGGTCGGGGCGGGTGGATTTGCCGAGGCGAAGGATGGTCCGGAAGAGGCCGTCGGCGTGGCGGGGGAGGGCGGGTTCTTCATCGGCGGGAGCGGTCATGGTATGGCAGGTCCATAACCGATGGGGTCGGGGAAGGTCGCCGAGGATACGATCGGCGAGGGTGGGGTCGAGGGGGTGAAGGTGAGAGGCGGGAAGGGTGGCGGCGTTCCAGATGCGCTGGCGCTCGAAGATGAAGGGTTCGGCAGCAAGGGCGGGATCGACGTTTTTGAGGTGAATCCAGCCGGATTGTTGTTGGGCGAAGGCAGCGGGAGGGATGCGGCGATGGAGGAGTTCGTCGGCGAGGGAGGAGGTGAGTTCGGGCCGGCAAAGGAGGAGGAGGGAGGTACCGGATCCGGACATGGGACGAGGGGGGGATCAGGTGGCGGGGGAGAGGCGGCGGTTTTTGGATCGAGAGTCCCGGGCCATGTCGCGGCGGTAGATGTCGAGCTTGGCGGCGAGGGTTGGGTTGGAGGTGGCGAGGATCTGAATGGCGAGGAGGCCGGCATTCTTGGCATTGCCGATGGCCACGGTGGCGACAGGAATGCCGCCGGGCATCTGGACGATGGAGAGGAGGGAGTCGAGGCCTTTAAGGGCTTTGGATTCGACGGGAACCCCGATGACGGGAAGGATGGTGTGGCTGGCGGTCATGCCGGGAAGATGGGCGGCACCGCCCGCTCCGGCGATGATGACCTTGAGTCCGCGTTTGGCGGCGGTCTTGGCGTAACGGGACATGTCGTCGGGGGTGCGGTGGGCGGAGACGACTTTGATCTCGAAGGGGACGTCGAAGGTTTGGCAGATGTCAGCGGCGGGGGAAAGGGTGGGGAGATCGGAGTCGCTGCCCATGATGATGCCGACGAGGGGTTGACGCTTGTTTGCTTTCATAGGGAAGAGGTATAGTGCGACGGAGTTGAACGGTCAATGACGAGGAAGGTCGAAGCAAGCGTATGAGAATGGTTTTCCGGGTGGTGTTTTCGCTGGTGGTGGTGGTCGTGGTGGCGGCGTTGGTTGCGTCGTTGGCGCGGAACCGGGTGATCCGGCAGGTGGCGAGCCGGGTGATTGCCGAGCAGACGGGGCTGGAGGTTCGGATGGGTGGACTGGAGGTGGGGATTTTTAATCCGATGGTAAGGGTGCGCGATCTCCATTTGACCAATCCGCCGGGATTTCCGGTGGAGGAGGCGCTGGCGGTGGACGAAGTGTTTGTGCGTTATCAGCGACGATCCTTGTTCGGGGACAAGGTGGTGCTGCCGGAACTATCGGTGGCGCTCGATCATTTGGTGATGGTGCGGACGACGACAGGGGAAAGCAATCTGGACCGGACGGTGGGGGATGCTTTTGATGGTTTGTGGCCACGGAGAGCGGAAGCACCGGGGCGGCGCGAAGAAGGCGGGGAGGAGCGGTCGCGTGAACGAGGGGGTGTTCCGGAACGAGAGCGGAAAGCGAGAGGGCCGGAGCGGCAGGTGGAGATTGGGACGTTGACGGTTCGGGTGGGGGAGATTCGAATGATTGACCATTACGGGAGGGAGGAGCGACCGATGCAGGTGGTGGTGCCGCTGAATTACCAGCGAACCTTCCACAACGTCACCAATTTGAATGAACTCGGAAAGCAAATTGGAACGGACATCGGATTTCGCGCGGCCCCGTATTTGCTGGGACAGATCGATCAGATTCTCGATCTGGAACGAGGGGTGAACCGGGAGAGTATCCGTGAGTTGGAAGGTCAGGTGAAAGGATTGTTGAGGGGGTTGCGCAGGCCGGAGTAAGGCGAGGAGGATGAGGAGGGAAGGGAATGACGAATGACGAATTACCCACATGTCGCGGCGTAGCGCGGAGCGCGTAGACGGAAATCTGGAAGAAGCCCGAATGTCTAAGGCCGAATGGGTGAGTTACCGGAGTGAGTAAGGTTGGGTGTGGATTGGGATGACCCCCCGCAAGTTGGTTTCCAAACCTTGGAAACGGAGGGTGTTTTGGTTTCCAAACCTTGGAAAACCGGGTTGATCTCGGTGTGCGCCTCACATTTCTGGGCATCTTGGGGTTATCGTTCCGATGTACCTCGGTCGTTGACCTGATTGACGGTTTTCCGTGACGAAGATTAAGATGTTCGTTGATTATGAAGGCTCGCCTCATCGCCATGCTCGTTGCCATCGGCATTCAATGCGGATGTTCGAGAGCGTTCATGCGGCCAACTCCAATCTCTTGCCTGATTTAATGTAGATGGGGAATGAATGATTATCCGTGATTTCCGCCCGTTTGTCGGTGAGCATTGTGAAACAACCGCAATCGGCAATCTGTTAAAACACGACGGGCTCGAGCTGACTGAACCCCTGCTCTTCGGATTGGGCGGGGGGCTTGGGTTTATCTATTGGAAGATGAAGACGATGCCGGTGCCGTTTCTTGGAGGCCGCACGAAAGATCTCACACGAAATCTTTGCGACAATCTGGGGTTAACGCTGGTTGAGCGAGAAACCACTTCGTTAAAGATGGCTTGGGACCATGTGGTCGGACCGATCCAATCCGGAAAGCCGGTGGGGCTACAGTTGGACTGCTATCACTTGGATTATTTTAGCCAAAAGATCCATTTCGCAGGCCATCACGTTGCGATGTATGGGTTCGATGAGACGGATGCGTATCTCGTGGATACTCGACAACAAGGGGGAGCGGTTAAGACCACTCTTCAACGTCTGGCGCTTGCGAGAAGCGAAAAGGGTCCGATGTCGGCGAGGAACCGATCCTATCGCATCGAGGGAGTGGCCGATGCCAATGACCTTTGTACCGCTATACCCCAGGCGATACGTCGAAATGCCGAAGACTATTTGAATCCTCCGATCCAAAACCTTGGATATAAGGGTATTCTGAAGACGAGCATAGAGATTGGGAAATGGCTGAAATCAAGCAAGGACCCAAGGGCGGATTTTGCTCACACGGCCGCTATGATGGAACGGGCAGGGACAGGAGGAGCACTTTTCAGAAACTTGTATGGTAATTTTCTGGGAGAAGCTTACCGTCTGCTTCAAAGCGATCCGTTGCAAGAGGCGAGTGAGTCGTTTGCCGAGATCGCCGAACAGTGGACGTTTGTGGCGAGTCTTTTTGAGCGTGTTGCGACCCCAGATGACACCGATTTAGTGCGGGAGGCTTCGAACATCCTGGTATCCATGGCAAAAGCCGAAAAAGGGGCTATGACAAAGCTGTATGAAGCGTATTCGGGAAAGTAGATTGGTGGAGACACTGCGTGCCCCGCCGCCAAATCGTTCATAGATCGTGATGAGACCAGGAATCGCCATCTTTGTGGCGTTAGCTTTCCTTGTGGTTGTAATCGGAATCACGGGTAAGGAGTCGATTTCTAAAGACCATCATACTCAGCCAAAAGGCAACACGAGATTATTTGGGAGGACACCATGCCGAAAATGAAACTTGATAAGGAAGAACAGGAACTTTTGGACTCGTTTGAGCGGGGCGAATGGAAGCCGGTCGCGAATCGGAAACGCGAGATGGATCGCCACGTACACTACGCAAGACATACGCTGGCCAAAGACAAGCGGGTAAATATTCGTATGTCCTCCAAGGATCTCGAAGAGATTCAGGCCCTTGCGGTTGAGGAAGGGTTGCCTTACCAAACCCTGATGGCAAGCATCCTGCACCGGTATGTTTCGGGGCGATTGGTAAACGTGGGAGGGCGAACGAGTGGTCGCAGTGTGAGCGCTAAAGGGGGCCGCTGAATCATACCATTACCTCTAACTTTTCGGTATGGAGGCTTGGCCGATAGAGACTTCGGTCTCGCGGAGCTCGACCCTCCAAATTTCGCAA
>DAOLCW010000173.1:0-4772 GCA_035327665.1 Kiritimatiellia bacterium | reverse complement strand
GGGGGGCTGGTGGGGGGGGTGGAGGAGGGGGGGAGGGGGGGGGGGGGGGGGGGCTGGGTGGGGGTGTGTCTTGGTGCGGGGGGTGTCGTTTGCATGTTCAACGGTCATGCCGTAGTGTTGTCGTCATGAAGACTCTTGTCATTCTTTTATTGCTGGTCGTGGTGGGGGTGGGGATTTTGGCGGCGTTGTCAAGGAAGGTGTCGCCGCCGAATCAGCGGTTTTTGGAGTACCGGGCCACGTTGGCCCGGCTGGACGGGGAGGCCGGGGAGGAGGTTCCGGAAGCGGTGAGGAGGGAGGGGCTGGAACGGTTTTCGGGGATGTGGTCGGTGTTGACGGAAGAGGGGGTGCGGGAGCGGATCCGATCGGTGTATGCGGACGATGTCTGGTTTAACGATACGGTTCACACGATCACCGAGGTCGGGGCCTTGGAGGGGTATTTGGTGGCGACGGCGAACCGGGTGGTGTCGTGTGAGGTGGTGATTGAGCAGGTGGTGCATGAGGGGCGGGATACGTTTGTGCGGTGGTGGATGACGGTGGTGACGCCGAATGGAGGGCCGGAGGATCCGATGATTTCGGCGGGGATGTCGCATTTGCGATTCAACGGGGAGGGGAAGGTGGTGTTGCACCAGGATTTCTGGGATGCGGCGGGAGGGTTGTATGAACACATCCCGGGAGTGGGGTGGTTGCTGCGGCAAATCCGGGCGAGGTTATAGGCCGGGGGGAGTTCGGGGAAGGTTGCATGGGGCGGGGGAATGTGATCTACTTCGTCGGTCACGACACTTATGACCCCGGGGCTGGCTCCGGGAGCGCTACAGAAGGAGATCCAGATGAGCTTGTTGATTCGTAATGGTGAGATCGTCACGTCGGAAACCCGGTACAGGGCGGACATTCTGGTCGAGGGGGAAAAGATCACACGGATCGGGAAGGATCTGGAAGGGCCTCCGGATGCGGAGGTGATTGATGCGAAGGGGAAGTATGTGTTTCCGGGGTTTATCGATCCGCATGTGCACATCCACCTCCCGTTCATGGGAACCCACGCGAAGGACACGTATGAGTCGGCAAGCAAGGCGGCGCTGGTGGGGGGAACGACCACGTTGATCGAAATGTGCTGTCCGGCGCGAGGGGACGACTTGCTGGAGTCGTTCGAGACGTGGCTGGGGAAGGCGGAGGGGAAAAGCGCGTGTGATTTTACCTTTCATATGGGGGTGTCGCGGTATGACGACAAGGCGGAGTCGCAGTTGAAGGAAATTGTGGCCCGGGGGATTGCGAGCTTTAAGGTGTTTCTCGCCTACAAGGGGGCGTTCGGGGTCACGGACGACGAGCTGTATAACACGCTTCGGCTGGCGAAGAAGCTGGGGGTGATCACGACGGCGCATTGCGAGAATCCGGACCTGGTGTCGTCGCTGCAGCAGAAGCTTCTGGCGGAAGGAAAGACGGATCCGAAGTGGCATTATTGGAGCCGCCCGCCGCAAGTGGAAGCGGAGGGGGTTCACCATTTGATGACGTTCGCGGAACTGCTGGATGCCCATGTGTACATTGTGCATACGAGCTGCAAGGAGGCGTTGAACGAGGCGGTGGCGGCAAAGTTGCGGGGGGTGAAGGTGTGGGTGGAGACGCTGATCCAGTATTTGGTGACGGATATGACGTTCTGCGAGTTGCCGGGGTTCGAGGGGGCGAAGTATGTGATGTCGCCGCCGCTCCGGCACAAGGACAACCAGCCGGTGTTCTGGCATGCGCTTCAACAGGGACTGGTCAGCACGCTGGCCACCGATCATGCGCCGTTCGATTACGCGGGGCAGAAGGAGATGGGCAAGGATGACTTCACGAAGATTCCGAACGGGATTCCGTCGCTGGAGGACCGGGTGACCCTGTTGTATACGCACGGGGTGCGGGAAGGGCGGCTGGATTTGCACCGGTTTGTGGATGTGGCGAGCACGGCGGCGGCGAAGTTGTTCGGGATGTATCCGGACAAGGGGACGGTTGCGGTGGGGGCGGATGCGGATCTGGTGGTGTTTGATCCGGAGGCGAAAGGGGTGATCTCGGCGAAGACGCATCAGATGAACATCGACTACAGCGCGTTCGAGGGATGGAAGATTCAAGGGCGGCCGGACGTGGTGACGATGCGGGGCAAGGTTTCCGTGCGGGACGGGAAGTTCGTAGGCGAGCTGGGACACGGGAAACTGGTGAAGCGGGAGCCGTCCCATTTTTAGGGGGAGTGTTCAGGGTTCGGTGTTCAGTGTTCATGGTCAATCTGTCCTAACCAAATCTTGACGTTTGCGCCGGATGGGGGTTTGCTTGTCGGGGGTTTCCCGATATGAGACGAGTACACGATCAGATTCCTTCGTTGCGTGATGCGGTGGCGCGGGAGTGTCCGCTGCAGATTGCGGGGGCGGTGAATGCGTATTGTGCGCGGATGGCGGAGCGGTCGGGGTTTGGGGCGGTGTATGTGTCGGGGGCGGGGGTGGCGAATGCATCGTTTTGTCTGCCGGATTTGGGGTTTACGACGCTGGAGCAGGTGGCGGAGGATGTGAGGCGGATTGCGGGAGGGACGGGGTTGCCGATTTTGGTGGATATTGATACGGGATGGGAGGAGCGGCTGTTTTCGGGAGAGACGATGGGGATGATGGAGGCGGCGGGGGCGTCGGCGGTGCATTTGGAGGATCAGGTGAGTATGAAGCGGTGCGGGCATCGTCCGGGGAAGGCGTTGGTGTCGCGGGAGGAGATGGTGGAGCGGGTGGAGGCGGCGGTGTCGACGCGGGGGTCGGATGAGCTGGTGGTGATGGCGCGGACGGATGCGGCGGCGGTGGAGGGGGTGGAGGCGGCGATCGGTCGGGCGGTGGCGTATGTGGAGGCGGGGGCGGATATGATTTTTGCGGAGGCGCTGGGGACGCTGGAGGAGTACCGGCGGTTTGTGGAGGGGGTGAAGGTTCCGGTGCTGGCGAATATCACGGAGTTCGGGAAGACGCCGTTGTTTACGGTGGAGGAGTTGAAGGGGGCGGGGGTGGCGATGGTGTTGTATCCGCTGTCGGCGTTCCGGGCGATGAACGCGGCGGCGCTGGAGGTGTACCGGACGCTGCGGGCGGAGGGGACGCAGGCGCGGATGGTGGAGCGGATGCAGACGCGGAAGGATTTGTATGAACTGCTGGATTATGAGCGGTTCGAGAAGGAAGCCGATGCCCGATTGGGGGCGAGCGGCGTTTAACCCCTAACCTGGGAGCAGGCGATGAGCGAGTTCGCAAAAGGATTGGAAGGTGTGGTGGCCGGTCAGACGGCGGTTTCGATTATCGATGAGTCGGGAGGGGGGTTGCAGTACCGGGGGTACCGGTTGAGCGATCTGGCGGACCAATGTTCGTTTGAGGAGGTGGCGTTTCTGCTGTTGAAGGGGGAGTTGCCGACGGCGGGGGAACTGGCGGCGTACCGGAAGCATCTGAAGGTGTTGCGGGAGCTTCCGGCGGGGTTGCGGGCGGCGCTGGAGTTGATTCCGGCTCATGCACATCCGATGGATGTGCTGCGGACGGGGGTGTCGGTGCTGGGATGTCTGGAGCCGGAGGGGAAGCAACGGACGGAGGTGGAGCTGGCGAACCGGCTGGTGGCGTCGCTGGGGTCGATGCTGCTGTATTGGCACGGCTTTGTGCATGAGGGACGGCGGATGGATACGGGGGAGGAGGGGCCGGACAGCCTTGCGGAGTTTTTCCTGAGGGGGTTGCATGGGGAGGCGCCGGAGGATTTGCACCGACGGGCGTTGGATGCGTCGCTGATTTTGTATGCGGAGCATGAGTTTAATGCGTCGACGTTTACGGCCCGGACGATTGCGTCGACGCGGTCGGATTTTTATTCGGCGATCACGGGGGCGATCGGGGCGCTGCGGGGGCCGCTACATGGAGGGGCGAATGAGATGGCGATGGAGCTGATCCAGCGGTATGGGTCGGCGGAGGAGGCGGAGGCGGGGATCATGGAGGCGCTGGGGCGCAAGGACAAGATCATGGGGTTCGGGCACCGTGTGTACAAGGTGTCGGATCCGCGGTCGGATGTGATTAAGGTGTGGGCGAAGCGGCTTTCGGAGGGGGATGTTGAAGGGGAGCGTTTGTTTGCGGTGGCGGAACGGATTGAAGAGGTGATGCGGCGGGAGAAGAAGCTGTTTCCGAATTTGGATTTCTACAGCGCGATTGTGTATCACCGGTGTGGGATTCCGACGCCGCTGTTTACACCGTTGTTTGTGATGTCGCGGGTGACGGGCTGGAGCGCGCATGTGTTCGAACAGCGGGCGGACAACCGGATTATCCGTCCGACGTCGGAATATGTGGGACCGGGGGTGAGGGAGGTCGAGAAGAAGGGATGAGGGATGGCGCCTTCGTGCGGCGGCAATTTCCAAACCTTGGAAAGGGAGGGGGTTTTGGTTTCCAAACCTTGGAAAATGGGGGTGCCGGGGACCGCTCTGTTTCCAGAGCGGCTACGGTTTGGAGCGGGAGTTTTCCAAGGTTTGGAAACGCGGGGAGGTTGGTTTTCCAAGGTTTGGAAATTTGGGCTCTGTCCGCTGGGGGGTGATACCATTACCCAAAACTTGCTGGTATAAACGAGAGACATTTAGCTGCATCTTGGAGGGACGCGCTCCCCGTTTCGCTTGAGCTTCGCAGGGCACGCCCGCGCGTCCGCAGGCATTATGTTCTAAGCCCGGTCTCGCGGAGCTCGCCCCTCCATGCCGAAAAGTTATACCATGACCTATAACTTTTCGGTATGAAGCTTGGCCGATAGAGACTTCGGTCTCGCGGAGC
>DAOLCW010000172.1:0-4821 GCA_035327665.1 Kiritimatiellia bacterium | reverse complement strand
AACCCCCCGCCAACCCCGTCGCCCCCTGCCTGACCCCCCCCCGCCCCGTCTCCGCATTCATCCCCCCGATCGCCAGACTCCAATGCCGCGACATCCCCGCAATCGCCGACACCCCCTCCAGCCCCAACGCCGGAGCCGTATCCGTTTTCGTCGTTGTCCCGTAAACCGGGCTGATCCCAAGATAATCAAGATCCAGATCCTCCGCCCGCCGCGCATCCTCCAACGACTCCACCGACCACCCGATCACCAACCTCTCTCCCCCCACCTTCCTCGCCAACTCCACCGGCAAATCCGACTGCCCCAGATGCACCCCGTCCGCCCCCACCGCCATCGCCACATCCAGCCGGTCATTCACAATCAACGGAACCCCAAACCCGCGCGTCAGCTCCACCATTCGTTTCGCCAACCCGGTAAACTCCCGCGTCGTCTCCTCCTTCTCCCGGATCTGCACCATCGTCACCCCGCCCCGCAGCGCCCGCTCCACCACCCACTCCAACGGCCGGCCCCCGCACAAACTCCGATCCGTCACCAGGCACAACCGGCACGCCTCCGCAGAAAGCCGCCGACCTTTCGAAACCCGCATCCTTACCTCGCTCACCCCTTCAACCGCGCCTCCAATTCAACACGATCCAACTGATACAACGCATCCAGGAAATGCATTTGCAGCGACCCTGGTCCCGCCGACCGCTCCGCCGCAATCTCCCCGCAAACCCCCATCACCGCCATCGCATGCGCCGACGCCATCAACGGCTTGGAATTCACCGCCGCAAACGCCCCCGTCAACGCCGACGCCGTGCAGCCCAACCCCGTCACCCGCGTCATCATCGGATGCCCCGTCGCCACCGAAACCACCTCCGTGCCATCCGTCACCACATCCACCGCCCCGCTTACACACACCACGCAATCATGGTGCGTCGCCAGCGCCTTCGCGCTCTCCACCGCCGCATCCGCCCCGTGCGCGCTGTCCACCCCCTTCGTCTTCACCTCCGCATTCACCAACGCCATGATCTCCGATCCGTTCCCCCGGATCACCGTCGGACGCGCCGCCCCCAGCAAACGCGCACACGTCTCCGTCCGGTAGCCCGTAGCCCCCGCCCCCACCGGATCAAACACCACCGGTAGCCCCGCCTTCACCGCCCGACCCATCGCCTTCTCCATCGCCTCGATCCAACCCGGACTCAACGTCCCGATATTAATCACCAACGCCCCCCCCACCATCGACGCCAGCCCCACCATCTCCTCCACTTCCTCCACCGCATGCGCCATCACCGGTGACGCCCCCAACGCCAACAACGCATTCGCCGTGTTGTTCATCACCACGTAATTCGTGATGTTGTGAACCAACGGATTCTTCCCCCGAATCGCCTCCACATCTGCCCAAACAAATTCAGCCTTCACCATCGCTTCGCTCCTCACTCGTTACATAAAAAAACCGCCGTGTAGAAACACGGCGGCAAGCAACTTCACGGATGACCGCCGTTTCCCTACGCCGGCATTACCCGGTTCAGGTCGTCGGGGTATCATCTCAGATTGCACCAGGCAACCACCCCCAACGGCAACATCAACCTAATCCCCCTTGATTCTGAAATCAACCTTTACCTTCATTTATAGGCGCATATCCACGACCCCGGCAACCTTGCGTCGCCGGTGAGACAGTTGAACGAAAGAAGTCGCATGAAGAATATAGCCTGAGCGAAGGAAAAAGTGATTCTTCGATCGCTCATGTTCTATCACGACGCGTTTTCATCTCAGCAACGTCCACTCCGGCGACACAAGGTCGCCGGGGGGGAGTGTTACCGAGATCTCTGCCCTTCAAGTTAACCCGGATACCCGCAGAGCTGCAATGCGCCCCCCAACCCCGCTCCCCCGCATGGGCGCATACTCACGATTCCGTTTCGTTCCTCACATCTCCTCGCGAAGAACTTGCCCAAAGCCGCCCCAAGTTCCATCCTAGACCCATGCATCGCCCAACCCATACCCTTCGCCTTCCCCGCCCCCTATCCGTCTTCCTTGCCCGGCACAGTTGGCGGACCGCCACACGGACCGGAACTCCTCCCCGCCCCTTCCTCCTCCTCTCCTCCCCCCGATGCGGCAACAACATGCTCCGATCCGCCCTTCAAGGACATCCCGACCTCCATTGCGAATCCGAAATCTTCCTCTTTGCCCACGACCCTGGGCAAATCCGCCTCGTGCCCCCCGCCCTCCGAACCGCCATCCGCCGTGCCCCCGAAGTCGCCGCCGTCAAAACTTTTCTCCACAAACCCTCCGTCCGCGCCGCGGGCTTCACATTGTTCTATGACCAAATGCGCGAGCCCGGCCAGCAGCGACTATGGTCCTTCCTCGCCGATTTTCCCGACCTTCTCATCCTCCACCTCACCCGCCGGGACACCTTCATGCAATGGCTTTCCCTCGAAGAAGCCATGACCTCCAACCTCTGGCTCATCCAAAACGGTCAATCCCACCCCCCCCCTCCTCCCATTACCCTCGATCCTCATCGTTTCTTCGATTGGTGCGACCGCATTCAATCCTTCCAGGACTTCGCCCTCCGTCACCTCGGCCACCACCCCCGCATCGAGGTGGATTACGACGACCTCACCGACCACTTCGACCGCGTGATGAACGAGGTCCAAATCTTTCTCGGCCTCGATCCCCGCTCGCTCACCAGCACCTGCAAAAAAATCGCCACCCGCCCCCTTCCCGAGCGCATTGCCAACCTGCCGGCCTTCCTCGATGCCATCCAGCATCATCACGGAGCGAACTACGTTCAACAAGCCCTCGCGCGCGATGCCCTCCGCCACCGCGCGTCAACCTGACACACAATCCATCCCTCCCCCTTCCCCTCCAAACTTACTTCCCGCGCCGCTTCAACACCGCCTGGGCAACCCTCTGCCCGATCTCCCGGTAACTTTTTACCGTCAACACATTCCCCCCTGCCGACCCGAACGGAACCCGCAGGGTCAACGCCGAACCGCCCGTCAATTCCCGCGCAACCTCATCGAACCGCCGCCCCCCCGACTCCTCCACCCGGGAAACAAAATCAGATGCCGCAACATCCTTAAGCTCCACCTTCAACACATTCACCCACTTTTCCTCATCACTGCTCAACTCGCCCGAACATTCGATCCCCACCCCCTCAGGCGAACCCGGCCCTCCCGCCTGCACATTCAACACCAGCACCGGATGGCAACGCGCCTTCCATCGGACCAAATCATGCTGCACCGTCCGCGCCTCCATCCGCCGGGGCGGCGTACCCCAAGCCTCCACCACTCCGGCCACGGTCTGTTCCCCCCGCCCATACATTCCCCACTTCACCCCGTCCACATCCAACACCGGCACCGCCCACACCACCCAACCTCCCCGTTTCAACTGTGCCCAGTGCCTCAGAAAACCATCCACCACCCACGAACCCGGGGTCTCCCCCCCACACTCCCGGGCCAGAAAATACAACCCCGGATAATTCGCCGACCCCGCACCCGCCGCCGTAGACACCCGCTCGATCCCATGCCCCCCCTGACTGATCCCGATCCCCTCACACGCCCAAAATCCCTTCGACTTCTCCACCAGGTTCTCCACATCCGAACCGTCATACGGAAAACACCACGCCACCTCAATCAAAGGCGCCGGATAAGGAATCATCCACGATATCCTTCGCTGACCGTCCTCTCCACGCGATTCCTCCCCCCGCTTCAATCGGCTCCAGGGCTGCCCGGGAACCCGGATCACCGGAAACGTACCCGTCGCCCCCAACCCCTCGATCAAATCCGCATGGCGCAACGTCAACTTCAGCTTCGACGCCTCCGCCTCTCCCGAATCCGGTGCCTCGATCTTCAACCAAAACCACAACGCCTCCGAGCTTCCACACGGATCCGGCATAAACAACACTTCCGGAGGATCCCCCCGCACCACCTCCACCGCCGTGCCATTGCCTCCCGGAAAACGGGTCTGTACCTTCAGCCCCATGATCACCAGAAAAAGTAAGATCCTGTCTTCACCACATAAATCCCCAACACCGCATTCGTCAGGGCATGCGCAATCGCCACCGACCAAATATCACGCGTCTTCACATACATCCAACCGTAGATCAATCCGGTCAGAAACCCCACAAACCATTCGCTGTGTTCAAGCCCGAACGCCAGCGCCACCACAAAAAAACCAAGTTTGTCCAACTTCCCCGGATCCATCTCCAGCCAGTTCCGGCTCGCAAACCAACGGTAAAGAAAACCCCGCCAGAAAAATTCCTCAATGATCCCGATCACCAGCGCCGAACCCGCAATCCGGATCACCGTCAGCGTCCACCCACAAACCTCCGGCGCATACGGCGTATAAACCAGCTCCTCACGAGGCCGCCCCCACGGCAACACCCCGAACCGCACATACACATCATGCACCCAGGGAAACGCTTGCTCGAACCATGGCGTCTCCCCCACCACCCACAACCCGAACACCAGCAACCCCACCCCGATCGCCAGCGGAACATTCTTCAACTCCAATCGCCCATACCATTGCCATGGCCTCAACCACACAAACAAACCCAGACAAATCACCGAGCGAACCGCATACTTCCACCCCTCCGGATCGCCCAGCATCTGCATCACAAACAGCCACGCCACAAACGGCGCCACATGCGCCAGCACCGGCTTCGCTCCCGGCCCCTCCCGCTCCGGCATCTCAACATGAATCTCTTGCATCGCCCCTACCTATACGCGATCCTCGCCCCGCCGCCAAGACCCGCCTTCCATTTAGCTGGGATCAATGAGGCAACCGTATGGAGTGCGGCAGCTTGCTTGCCCGCCGTAGTCCGGCATCTGCCGGACGAAGGAG
>DAOLCW010000171.1:0-5235 GCA_035327665.1 Kiritimatiellia bacterium | reverse complement strand
GAGTCTCCCTCATGATCTCCACCGCCATCCATCCCCCCCCCCTCGTCCACGAACCCCGCGCCCCCTCCTTCCCCCGCCTCTTCCGCATGACCGGAAGCCCCGGCAACCGCGGCTTCGGACGCTACCTCCGCCAGCGCATCAAAACCCTCGTCGCCCGCGAAAAAACCCCCGTCGAAAAAGCCATCACCATGGCCTACCTCGGCTCCTTCCTCGTCGACCACATCGTCCACGCCGAAAAAACCGCCTGCCGCATCCTCGAACACCGCGACATGTCCGAACCCGAAGAAACCTCCCTCTGGGACCATCACTACGGCAGCGTCATCCCCACCCTCATCGAAGAACAACCCGACGCCGAAAACATCCATCAAGCCCTTCAGCAACTCGAAGCCTACAGCCGACTCCCCCAGTCCATCTTCCGCTCCCGCCAGCGCCACTGGAACGCCATCCGCCGCCTCCTCGAATCCGGCCACACCCCCGAATCCCCCTCCGAAACCGAACTCACCGCCCTCGCCAAAGTCCAATTCGTCCTCGCCAGCGAACGCTCCCCCCGCGCCAAGGCCCGCATCGTGTGCCTCGCCGCATCCCTCGTCGCCGACCGCATCTGCTGGTGCCGCCACATCCCCTGGCCCGCCGCCTACCTTCAAACCATGACCGACATCTACCCCTTTCTCGTCACCCAACCCGACGTCCTTCAGGAAATCATTTACCTCCCTTGATCACCACCCTTATACTGCCACCCAAGTGTTCCCCGACATCGCTCCCGGAACCACCCCAGCGAGGAAAACCACCATGTACATCGTCCATATAGCCTCCGAATTCGCCAACGTCGCCAAAGTCGGCGGCCTCGCCGATGTCGTCCACGGCCTCACCCGCGAACTCTCCATCCGCGGAAACCACGTCGAAGTCATCATGCCACGCTACGACTGCATGAGCTTCGACCGCGCCTGGGGCTACGTCAAATCCTACTCCGACCTCTGGGTCCCCTACCACCACTTCTGGGTCCATTGCGACGTCTACTTCGCCTACGTCGACGGCGTCAAAGTCTACTTCATCGAGCCCCACTTCTTTAAAAACTTCTTCTCCCGCGGCATCGTCTACGGCCATCAGGACGACCCCGACCGCTTCGCCTTCTTCTGCAAAGCCGCCATGGAGTTCCTCCTCAAAACCAACAAACACCCCGACATCCTCCACGTCCATGACTGGCAAACCGCCATGGTCCCCCTCCTCCTCTACGAAACCTACCGCAACTACGGCATGACCCACCCCCGGGCCTGCTTCACCATCCATAACATCCATCATCAAGGCATCACCGGCGACTTCGTCCTCCGCCAAAACCACCTCAACCCCGCCTGGTACCTCACCCCCGACCGCCTCGCCGACGACCGCCACCCCGGCGCCGTCAACCTCATGAAAGGCGGCGTCGTCTACTCCAACTTCGTCACCACCGTCTCCCCCACCTACATGCACGAAATCCGCCATACCACCCTCGGCCATGGCCTCCAAAACACCCTCAACCGCCACGGCAACAAACTCGGCGGCGTCCTCAACGGCATCGACTACGAAGTCTGGAACCCCGAAGTCGACCGCTTCATCCCCACCCGCTACGGCATCGACAGCCTCGACCAAAAATACGCCAACAAAAAAGCCCTCCGCGACCGCTTCTGGCTCGCCGACTCCTTCAAACCCATCATCGCCGTCGTCAGCCGCCTCGACCACCAGAAAGGCGTCGGACTCATCCGCCACGCCATGTTCTTCGCCCTCGCCAACCAATGCCAGTTCGTCCTCCTTGGCACCAGCCCCGAGCCCGCCATCACCCAGGACTTCTGGAACCTCAAGCGCCACCTCAACGACAACCCCGACTGCCACCTCGAACTCGCCTTCGACGACTACCTCGCCCACCTCATCTATGCCGGCGCCGACATGATCCTCGTCCCCAGCGCCTTCGAGCCTTGCGGACTCACCCAGCTCATCGCCATGAAATACGGCACCATCCCCGTCGTCCGCGAAACCGGCGGCCTCGCCGACACCGTCTTCGACGCCAACTACGCCCACGTCCCCTACCACGACCGGAACGGCTACACCTTCAAAGACTTCGATCACCCCGCCGTCGAATCCGCCCTCCGCCGCGCCGTCGGCATGTGGCACCACTATCCCCAACACTGGCGCGAACTCATGGTCAACGGAATGCGCAAAGA
Source organism: Kiritimatiellia bacterium (assembly GCA_035327665.1). Taxonomy (GTDB): domain Bacteria; phylum Verrucomicrobiota; class Kiritimatiellia; order CAIVKH01; family CAIVKH01; genus DAOLCW01. The sequence goes on along the minus strand of DAOLCW010000171.1, from coordinate 3,040 downwards.
CTACTCCTGGAACCATTCCGCCCAGCACTACCTCAACATCTACGACTACATCCGAGAAAAATAAGGAACCCCACCATGTCCACCACCACCCTCCTCTCCAACCTCCCCGAAATCTCCGGCCGCGAAGCCGACGTCGCCACCCGCGCCGGATCCAACCCCGATGCCTACCGCACCGCCGGACGCATCGACTTCTCCTCCATCCGCGCCGCCTGCTCCATCGCCCTCCACATGCAGCAACCCCTCATCCCCGCTGGCGGACCCGACCTCCGCTCCGCCGACATCATCAGCAACCTCAAATACATGATGGACAACCAGACCATCGGCGACAACCACAACGCCCCCGTCTTCTACTGGTGCTACAAACGCATCGGCGAATTCATCCCCCAGCTCGTCGCCGAAGGCAAACAACCCCGCGCCATGCTCGAATACACCGGGTGCCTCTTCCACGGCCTCGCCCAAATGGGCTCCCACGATCTCTTCGACGCCCTCCGTCGCATCACCACCGACCCAGAACTCCACCACTGCGTCGAATGGCTCGGCTGCCCCTGGTCCCACGCCGTCGCCCCCTCCACCCCCGTCCAGGACTACAAACTCCACATCCTCGCCTGGCAACAGCACTTCGCCCAGCTCTTCGGCATGGAAGCCCTCGAACGCGTCAAAGGCTTCTCCCCCTCCGAAATGGCCCTCCCCAACCAGCCCGACGTCGCCTACGAATTCGTAAAATCCCTCCGCGACTGCGGCTTCCAGTGGGTCATCGTCCAGGAGCACACCGTCGAACATCCCGAAGACGGCCACTCCCCCCGCAACCCCCACATCCCCCACCGCCTCGTCTGCCGAAACTCCGAAGGCGAAACCGCCGAAATCATCGTCCTCATCAAAACCCAGGGCAGCGACACCAAACTCGTCGCCCAAATGCAACCCTACTACGAAGCCAAAAGCCTCCAGCGAACCACCCTCGCCGGAAAATCCATTCCCCCCATCGTCACCCAGATCGCCGACGGCGAAAACGGCGGCGTCATGATGAACGAATTCCCCCCCAAATTCATCGAAGCCGTCCGCGAAGCCTCCTACTCCGACACCCCCCTCATGAACGGCTCCGAATACCTCGAACACCTCTTCGCCGCCGGCATCAAACCCTCCGACCTCCCCGTCCTCCAGCCCCTCTTCCAAAAACGCATCTGGGACAAAATCCAACCCGGCGACGGACCCGAAAAACTCCGCGCCGCCATCGAGCAGGCCCGCCACGAAGACCACCGCTTCCACATGGACGGCGGCTCCTGGACCTCCGACATCTCCTGGACCCACGGCTACGAAAACGTCACCGGACCCATGGCCGACGTCAGCGCCCTCTTCTCCAAAAAAGTCCTCGAAAAGAAAATCCCCACCACCGACCCCCGCTACCGCAACGCCCTCTACCACCTCATGCTCACCCAAACCAGTTGCTTCCGCTACTGGGGCCAGGGCCTCTGGACCGACTACGCCCGCGAACTCTGCCGCCGCACCGAAGACATCCTCAACCACGACTTCTAGACCCATCCAACCCACCCCGGGGAACGTCAGGCCCCGGAAGGAGGTATGCCCATGCCCCACAACGTCTACCACGCCCTCGTTCTCAACCTCCACCAGCCCTGGGGCAACCTCCACGAAATGCTCCACAACCCCCTCTCCGAATGGCAGGGCAAGGAAGTCCTTTACGCCTACGACCGCATCCCCCGCGCCGTCGAGGACTGGCAGGATGTCGCCCGCGTCCATCTCCCCATGAGCGGCACCCTCCTCGAAGCCCTCTCCAACCACGACTTCCAATCCCGCGTCTACGGCATCGTCAAATGCGGCGACCTCCTCTGGAAACTCCGAAACCCCGCCCTCGAAATCATGGGCACCGGCTACTACCACCCCGTCTTCCCCCTCATCCCCGAACCCGACCGCGAGCAACACGTCAAACGCTGGCTCAGCATCGGCCACCACCTCTTCCCCCGCGACACCTTCCATGGCTTCTGGCCCCCCGAAATGGGCTTCTGCATGGAAATGATCCCCCTCCTCAAACGCGCCGGCTACCGCTACGTCATCGTCGACAGCGAACACATCGTCCCCATCACCCCCATGAAATGGGAAGAACTACGCTACCAGCCCCACATCGCCAAATTCGGCGACGACGAAATCATCGTCATCCCCCGCGACCGCGACCTCTCCATCGCTCAGGAAAGCGGACTCGAAACCGGATGGTTCATCAACGAAGTCAAAGAACGCACCAAATGGTGCAACTTCGAACCCCTCGTCTGCACCGCCACCGACGGCGAAAACGGCGGATGGTTCCGCAACGTCAACTGGGCCTCCAACTTCTGGGGCTCCTTCTACCATCCCCTCTGCGAACACGCCCGCAACGAAGAATTCGGCGTCAAGCCCACCTTCATCCACGACTACCTCGACCGCTTCGGCGCCCACGGTTACGTCATCGTCCGCACTGGCGCCTGGAACACCGGCTACCACCACGGCATCGGGTTCGTCCAATGGACCGGCTCCCAAATGCAACGCGACGCCTGGGCCCGCATCGCCTCCGCCAGCCAGCGCATCCATCAGGCCCGCGAAGACGCCGCCGCCCGCGGATGGCCCAACCCCGAAGAAAATCACTGCCTCGAAGAAGCCCTCTGGCGACTCCTCCGCGCCGAAACCAGTTGCCACTTCTTCTGGGGCACCGCCTGGGTCGACCGCGCCCACGCCGGACTCGACGACGCCCTCTCCTGGCTCGACAAAGCCCTCCACGCCCGCTCAAAATAAAAAACCAACACCATCCCAATCACCTCCACCCTTGCCTCCCCCCTCCCCAAACCGTATGCTCCACCCATCCGCGAACATCCAAACCTGAAGGAGTGGTTTCAGTGTTCAGTGTTCAGTGTTCAGTGTTCAGTTCTCTTACTCTTAATCCCAACCCCGACATTCGCCCTCAACCCAAACTTTATCGCGAGCAAATTACCAGAACCCTCAACCCAAACCTCTACCCTCTAATCCCTCATCCCCCTCCCCTTCCCTCCCTCACCCTTCA
>DAOLCW010000170.1:0-5347 GCA_035327665.1 Kiritimatiellia bacterium | reverse complement strand
TCCTGAATCTTCCGTTTCCATAAGCATTTTCTGCCGCTTCAGAGCCAAACTCCAGAGGCGGGACCTTCCCGCCGGGATCGACCGAGGGGTGAATTCCGGCGCGAAGGAAACATGACATTCAGGAAGGCGGCATCACTCTGCCGCCGCAGGCTCATACCAGGTGCCTTTGCCGTGTCCTTTTTGCACCAGCAGGCCCCGCGATTCGAGTTGGCGGACGTGCACTTTGACGGTATTGCGGTTGGTGCCGGTGGCTGCAACCGCGGCGGCGACGGTTACCGTCCCCCGGGTGCGGGCAATGGAAAGAATATCACGCGAAAGCGGGGGAACATCCGTCAACACGTTTTCCGATCGAATCTTCTCATCGAGAATCCCAACTTGCCGTCGCAGGATCGAGAGAAAGAACGACGTCCAAACGTGCTCATTGGCGTGGTCGGTGAACAACGTCTTTTGCGTTTCATTGAGGGCGATGTAATAGCGGTCCTTGTTGTCCTCGACAATCTTCTCCAGCGAACAGTAAGGCACATATCTGTATCCGGACTTCAACAGCAGAAGATTTGTGAGAATTCGGGAAAGCCGTCCGTTGCCGTCATCGAACGGGTTGATGGCGAGGAAATGGACCGTGAACATGGATAGGATGAGCAGAGGATGGAGGGTGTTGGCGGACAGCTCATCGTTTGTGCACTGGACGAGATCCTTCATGTGCGCGGGTGTTTGCTCGGGGGATACGGCTTCAAAGACGATGCCGAGGCTCTTGCCCTCCTGATCAAACGCCTCGATATGATTCGGCTCGGTTTTGTACTTGCCGGCGCGTTTGCGATCTTTTGCCGAGAACTGCATCAGGCGAACGTGCAGGTTCCTGATCGTTTCTTCACTCAGGCTGAGGGTGTTGAAACTGCTGAAGATCAGGTTAATCGCGTCAGCATATCCTGCGACTTCTTGTTCGTCGCGGTTCCTGGGTCTCTTCAGGCTGAGGCCGGAGAGAAGGTTCTTGATTTCCAGGTCCGACAACTTGGACCCCTCGATGCGCGTTGAAGACCCGATCGACTGAATGGTCGCCACGCTTTTCAGCTCGCTCAATTGTTCGGGGGAGAGATTGGCGATGGCGTTCCAGCGGCCTTTGAACTCGTCTATCTCCCCGACCATCTTCAGATGCTCGGGTAAAAACCCGTAAGGATATTCGTTCATATACCCATATATACCCATAAATATCCATACGTAAAGGATATTTATGGGCATTTATGGGTGAAACATCTCGCGTGTAGGACGTGATCAAGGAAATCAGGGAGAAGCGGGGTTTTTCGCAAAGAGCCCTGGCCGCCATGTCGGGTCTCTCCTTTGGCTGTGTACAGCGGATGGAGAGGGATGGCCATAATTGGCGGGTGGGGAGTCTGCGGCGTGGGGCACAAGCACTGCACCTACCGAAACAGGGCGTGATGATGCGGATGATGTTCGTTTCCTGATCAAGCATCTGGGGTTAAAAACGCGGAGGACGTCTTCCGGATCATCGCCGTGTATTATCCGAAACGAGTGGTGCCGGCCAAAACGCAATTCTTCATTGAAGAAATTCTTGGGACGGGTTGAAGCAGGCGGGAGTGAAGCGCAACTCCCTGAATCCGCCGGTTTGGAAACCAACTTGCGGGGGGTCATAAATTCCATCCTCCATGGCCCGCCACTGGCTGCTGAACCCCGACCGTAGCCGCTCTGGCAACAGAGCGGATTCCTATCCTGAACGCCTGAACCTCCTGAACCCCTTAAATAGCCTACAAGCTATCCCACAATCTTTTCTTGTTGCCAACCTCCCTTGTGGTGGTCCATTGTGTAGTCCATGTCGCGCTCCTTTAGAGTGGCCATCGGCTCCGACCATGGCGGATTTGAAACCAAACAAGGCCTCATTCCCTACCTTAAGGAACTCGGCCACACCGTCGAGGATCTAGGTACCCACGCCAAGGAACCCGCCGTCGACTATCCCAAAATCGCCGCCGACGTCGCCAACCGCGTCGCTTCCGCCCGCGCCGACTTCGGCATCGTCATCGATGGAGCAGGCATCGGCTCCGCCATGGCCGCCAACAAAACCCCCGGCGTCCTCGCCGCCGCCTGCTACAACGAAGCCCTCGCCCGCAACAGCCGCGAACACAACGGCGCGAATGTCTTGACTCTCGGCGCCGGACAGAACAACTTAACCGAAATCAAACAGATTGCTCATGCTTTTCTAACCACCGACCACGGGGTTCCCCGCCACGTCGCCCGGGTAAGCATGATCAAGGACATGGAGAAACGCGCAATGGCCCAGCCAAACCTAGGAAACGATGTAGCCCCCGAAGATCTTCAACGTATCGCAAAACGCGTCCAGGAACTCCTCGCCGGAAAATCCTCTCCCTCCGCTGGCGGCTCCCTCCCCATCCCCCTCGACCAACTCCCCAAACTCATCGACCACACCATCCTCCGCCCCGACGCCACCAACGCCGACGTCGAAAAACTTTGCGCCGAAGCCCTCAAGTTTGGCTTCTTCTCCGTCTGCGTGAACCCCGCAAACGTCAGCCTCTGCAAAAAACTCCTCAAAAATTCCCCGGTCAAAATCTGTGCCGTCGTCGGCTTCCCCCTCGGCGCCCAGGCCACCCAGATCAAAGCCCTCGAAACCCGCCGCGCTATCCGTGAAGGCGCCAGGGAAATCGACATGGTCATCAACATCGGCGCCCTCAAAAGCGGCGACAACGACCTCGTCTACAAAGACATCCGCGCCGTCGCCGAAGAATGCCGCGATGCCCGCGTCCTCAGCAAGGTCATCCTCGAAAACGCCCTCCTCACCGACGAAGAAAAAGTCCGCGCCTGCGAACTCAGCATGAAAGCCCGCGCCGACTACGTCAAAACCTCCACCGGATTTTCCAAGAGCGGCGCCACCGCCGAGGACATCGCCCTCATGGCCCGCGTCGTCGCCCCCAAAAAACTCGGCGTCAAAGCCTCCGGCGGGGTCAAATCCTATCAAGATGTCGTCACCATGGTCCGAAACGGCGCCACCCGCGTCGGATGCAGCAGCAGCGTGGCGATCCTTGAAGAAGCAAAAGCATTGGCCGGTAAATAAACCCAGGAGTATCCCATGGCAGAGTTACGTTGTTACGTGTTCATCGATAGCTTGCAACCGCAGTTCGCCTCCTTCCTCGGCACCGTTGCCCAAGGCTTCCTGCCCACCCCCGGACAAGCCGCCTTGTTCGTCGAAATCAACCCCGGCATGGACATCATGCGCATGACCGACGTCGCCCTCAAGGCCACCAACGTCACCCCCGGCATGCTCATCGTCGAACGCCAATTCGGCATGCTCGAACTCCATTCCAATGAACAGTCCGAAGTCCGCGAAGCCGGACGCGCCATCCTTGAGCACCTCGGACTCAAAGAGGAAGACCGCATCAAGCCCGAGATCTACACCAGCGAAGTCATTCGCAACATCTCCGACTACCACACCCAGCTCATCAACCGCACCCGTCACGGCGACATGATCCTCCCCGGACATTCCCTCTACGTCATGGAGTGCGCACCCGCTGGCTATGCCACCATCGCCGCCAACGAAGCCGAAAAAGCCGCCAACGTCAACATCCTCGAAGTACGCGCCGTCGGCGCCGTCGGACGCCTCTACCTCGGCGGCGAGGAACGCGACATCGACGTCGGCTACCGCGCCGCTGAAAAAGCCATCGAGGCCGTCTCCGGACGCCCCTCCAAAGGCCGCGGCTAACCCTCAACCCCAACCCTTTACGCCGGAAGCATCCGGCACGACATAAAGCAGCAAGCAACAAACGGAGAAGCAGGTCATGACAGAAGCATTAGGCATGATTGAAACACGGTCCTTTCCCGCCGTGGTCGAAGCAGCGGACGCCGCCGTCAAGGCAGCCAAAGTCGAATTGGTTTCCTACGAAAAAACCGGGGGGGGATTCACCTCCGTCATCGTCCGGGGTGACGTCGCCGCCGTGAAGGCCGCCGTCGACGCCGCACAGATCGCCGCCGGGCGCGTCGGCGAAGTCGTCGCCGTCCACGTCATCGCCCGTCCCCACGCCAACGTGGATACGGTTCTGCCCCTTGGACGCGGGGCCGATACCGCCAAAGCCAAGAAATAACCAACCCAACTGGGGCCGCCTCCCTCCCCGGGCGGCGGCCCGGGAGATCACGGCATGATACTTGCCAAAGTGGTCGGTACCGTCGTCGCCACCCGCAAGGAGCCATCCCTTGAAGGATTGCGCTTCCTCTTTGTGCGGGCCGTCGACGCCGCCGGCAAAGAAACAGGCGGCCATGTCATCGCCGCCGACGCGATGGGCGCAGGACCCGGCGAGATCGTCTTGATCGCCGCCGGAAGCTCCGCCCGTCAAACCGAAGAAACCAACAACCGCCCCGTCGATGCGGTGGTCATGGCGATTGTCGACATGGTCAGCGAAAACGGGCAAACCACCTACAAAAAATAAGCATTCGTGCGGGAGGGCCTTCCCCCCGCACGAGGAGGATTGAGCTGCCATGGCCCGTCTATCCGATCAGGAAATTGAAGCCATCGCCCGCCAAATCGCGGCGGGCATGAACGGAGATCCCGCCCCCGCCAAATCGGCCGGAGCGGGCTACGGAGCCCCCGGCAGCGAAGCCGGCCTTGGCATCTACCCCACCGTGGACGAAGCCGTCGCCGCCGCCCGCGCCGCCCAGCCCGTCTACGTCGCCCTCCCCCTCAAAAAACGCGCCGACATCATCGCCGCCATCCGCCGCGTCATGCTCGAAAACGCCGCCCCCCTCGCCAAGGCCGCCCACGAAGAAACCAAACTCGGACGCTTCGAAGACAAAATCACCAAAAACATCCTCGTCACCGAAAAAACCCCCGGCCTCGAACACCTCTACCCCGAATCCATGACCGGCGACCACGGCCTCACCCTCATCGAGCCCGCCCCCTTCGGCGTCATCGGCGCCATCACCCCCTGCACCAACCCCACCTCCACCATCATCTGCAACACCATCGGCATGATCGCCGCCGGCAACACCGTCGTCTTCAACGTCCATCCCACCGCCAAAAACTGCTCCATCCAGACCGTCGCCCTCATCAACAAAACCATCATCGGCGCCGGCGGACCCCCCAACGTCATCACCTGCGTCTCCAATCCCACCATCGAGAGCGCCGGCCAGACCATGAAGCATCCCCACATCCGCCTCGTCGTCGTCACCGGCGGCGGAGCCGTGGTCAAAGCCGCCATGACCTCCGGCAAACGCGCCATCTGCGCCGGACCCGGAAATCCCCCCGTCGTCGTCGATGAAACCGCCGACCTCGAACGCGCCGGACGCGACATCGTCCTCGGCGCCTCCACCGACAACAACATCATCTGCGCCG
>DAOLCW010000169.1:0-5373 GCA_035327665.1 Kiritimatiellia bacterium | reverse complement strand
ACCCCGAGATCGAGTTCGGTCGCGATTAAAATCCGAGTTGCAACTATGTGCGGACCGACCCCACAACCGACGAGTTGCAACTATGTGCGGACCGACCCCACAACCGACGGACCGACCCCACAACCGACCCCACAACCGCGCGAAGCGCAGCTTTTGGCATTACGGTGGCGCTCCCTTCATCCAAACAACCCTGATAATCCGGCCCTGCATCCTTGAATGATGAGTGTGACGCCACCCGCCATGTAGAGGGAGATGGCTACAGGAACGAGGGGCCAGAGACAGCGAATCACGAAGACGGCCCATGGCTTCCGTTGGAGCGCGGGCTTTGCAACAGCCAAGCAGAGCAAATTACTTCCGCCATGCAACGCAAAGCCGCCAAGCAACATCCACAGGGCAGCAAGCCACGAAACATCTGCTCTCAGGGCAATGATGACCAACATCACCGCAAACAGCATTGAAAATACTGCCGCCCTGTTTGCTCGTCGATCTTCCTCTAGTGTCAGATTCATCGTCTTATATAAGGCAAGGTTCGGCAATTATTTCAGGTCGTCCGGAGTTATGCCAGTACGTTTTGAGATCCGGGCCAACATGCGAGAACCTACTTCTTCCCGGTCGTGAAATGCGAAAACGAAATTGGTCCAGCGTAAGCGTCCGACCAACCCCCTATCGGCTAAAGGTGTCTGTCCCCGTTTTCCCTCCGAATTGATCCGGGTTGTTTCCCCCGGCGAACGACCGTGCTGGCAAGCGCTACAGATCCTTCGCCCAAGGAAATTTGAGTTGGAGCCTGATTTCCTTCATCGCGTAATGGTCGTTGGTGCCTTTGAGCCGGGGTGGTTTGCCGATGGTGACGGTGTTTTTGCCGGGTCGAAAGAGGCGTCCGTCGAAAACCAGTGAAGCCCGGGCGAAGGGACCGAAATCGATGGCATACCGCTGGGCCGAGGTTAGGGACTGGCCGTCTCCGGCAAGGCGGTTGACCCGGAACAGCATGTAGTTGGCGTCATGAAGACTGGGTAAATGAAGGGATAGATGTCCGGCCAGATCGCCGTTGATGCGCACCTCGAGGCCTTCAATGACATTCACATGCTGAACGAGAAGATCCATGCGAGCCAACCGGGGGAGATCGTCAAGGTCCACCTGCCATTCGGCAAAATACAGATTGCGGGTGTCGCCGAGGAAATAGGTCTGGTGGGTGAGAATCCGGGTTTCCACACCGTACCAGGTTCCCGTTTCCTGGAGAGGGATATGGCGCACCCATCGGCTGGCGGTTTCAGCATCGGGCGCTTCCCCGCTCCGGGCGACCGGCAACACGACCTCACCCGGGAGATAAGCGCTGCGGTATTCATAGGGAAGGTCGATCAAGGAGCCTCCGGTTTCAAAATGGCCTTTGGCGAGAACCGCGCTCGGCCAGCCCGCCTTGAGTTGAAACCGCGAGAGTGAAAGTGGGCGCCCCGGGGGAGTTGCCACATCCAGCACTACGGTGTCCGCTCCATAGTCATGGAGAGGAATGAGCAGGGGTAGGGTCACTTGCACATAGGGCGAATCGAGCCGGAGTTCCCCGAAGATGTCGCGGGCAACCTCCTCATCACCCCGGCGCAAATCGACCTGCACCCGGGCATGACGCCCGCGAATGTAAATGACGTCCAACCCGAGCTGATGGGGTGTCTGGTCGGGATGAAGACGAAAGATATAGCGATGCCGGTTCGATGTCTGCTCCCGTTCGACCGCGTCCAGCCAGGCCGGCGTCGGGGTGCCGTGCCCGATGGAGCGGAAGGCCTCATCCGCGCGAACAATAAAAACATCGTCTTCTTGTTGCGCGGTTCCCCATGGCGCGCCATCGATGCCTTCGACAATCCGGTCCGGACTAAATTCACGGCTGATCTGGAGGAGGGGATAGGTGGCGATTTCTTCCCAGGGGTATTTGAATTGCAGCGAGGGAGCGATGATTTCGAGGGCGGGGGCCTCCGGATCGAGAGAGCGCTGGCCGATTCGGATCGTATTGTCGCCCCGGCGCAGGAGGTCGTGATCGATAAAAAACCACCCCCGCGTCCATCGTCCGACCGTCCATGTCCCCGGATCATCGCTCGGCCAATAGGCGGGTTCTTCGAGATCGGGAAGGTTCAAGGAAAGTCTCCCTGCCCGCTGCTGATTGACCCAGACCTCCACCGGGGCCAACGGGTTGACATGGCGCACTGTGACATTGATGCGGGCGAGCGCGGGAAGGGCGTCGAGGGCAAAGCCCGTGGTGAGGTACCCACGTTCATCGTCGTGAACCCTGCGGTCGTCGAGCGGCTCGGCGGGCCGGGCATCCACGCCATACGCGGTAAACGTGGAGACCGGGGATGTCATGTCCCCGAGGCGACCATCGTCCAGTAAAACAAGATCGGCCAATACATCGAGGTTTTTGGGATCGTAGACCGGCGTCCGGATCCACGCTTGAGCGCCGCGGACAAAATCGCCGGCGGTTTTCATCAAGATTTCGTAGGAGGCGGGGACAACGGAAAGATGATGCAGCGCAGGCTCCTCGTCGGCAGGCAGCACGAGCTGGACCACCGAGGCCCGGGGTTGGTCGGCCAGCGGTAGATCGAGGAAAACATGTCCGGGTCCGGCGATCCGGTCGGCGATGTTGCCCATGAAATCCTCGGAAATGACCTGCCGTTGGTCATCGAGCAAGCGGATGAAGAGGTCGGAGAGCTCGCCGGAAATCAGGATTTCGATCAACAGGTGATGAAAGGGGAGGGTGCGGTCCAGTGCCCACTCAAAGAGGACCCAGTCCTGCGTGCCGTCGGCGGAGCGAGCCAAGCCGCGGGCCGTGGCAAACAGCCACGCCGGGCGCGAGGCGTGATCGGGGGAAAGCGCCTCAAACCGAGGGCCGGTCACCATCCGGTACTCGTCCGGCTCCGCGCCGTAGAGACCGGAGACCAGAATCGTTAGACCAAGCATCCAAATAGAAAAATTTTTGCACCGCCGCATGATGTACTGCATCCACACACCTCCCGATGTCTCAGCCAACATTATCCTGCGATATTGAGGGTGGAATGGCAATCTCGTGTTTCGCGCTTGGTACTTGGTTGAGAAGCGGGAGGGCGGGGAACGACACTTAAGCGCAACCCTTCAGTGGATACCCTTCAACGACCTGCTTTTGCCGGGGCTTGATAATTATCGGAATTATCGGGGACAGGCAAACTTTTTGTCCCGTGCATCATGTTCATGATCAAGTGGTAATGACAATCCTTGGCCGCTAAGGGAATTTATTTTTGGAAAAATATGCCTCTCGTTTCCTTAGGTAAGTGGGACGCGGTGTCCCGCGAAAGGAAAACCACGATGAGACAGCCCCGAATCAAGCTCGATAACCAACCCGCCTGGTACCATTGCTACAACCGGATCGCCGGGACATCCCGCGATCTACCCTTCGGCGAGGTGGAGAAGGAACAGTTTGTCCGCCTCCTCCGCCGGGTGTGCGAACTCTACACGGTTGAAGTCGTGGCCTACCAGGTCATGTCCAACCATTATCACCTCCTCGTTCATGCCCCGGTGGAGATGGCTGATCCGGAGGAGACGTGCCGCCGCTACGAGGCCTTTCACCACGGCAAGCGCGCCCTGAAGCCGGGGAGCAAGCTCTGTCGGCAATGGCAGGCCCGGTGCCGTGATATCAGTTGGTTCATGCGACACCTCCAACAACTCTTCACCTGCTGGTTTAATCGCACCCGCAAGGTGCGTCGTCGTGGCGCGTTGTGGGCCGGTCGCTTCAAACATACCGTGCTCGAAACCGGTCTCGCGGTGTGGCGATGCTGGGCCTACATCGAAAACAATCCCGTCCGCGCAGGCATGACCCGCAGCGTCGCCGATTACCGGTTCTGCTCCCATGGCGCATGGTGCCAGTCGGGACGCCACCCCTTCGCCGACAACCTGATCAACCGGGCCCTGCCCATGTTATCTCATTTGTTTGGCTTCAAGAGCCTCGACGAGCTCAAAGCGCACATGGATGCGATCCTCGCCGACGAGGCCGGAACCGGGGTGGAGTCCTCAGGCTTTACGACTCAGGTGGGACGCCGGGTCCGTCACTGGACCGACGGTCTGGTCATCGGCTCAAGGGTGTTTCTGTGCGAGGTGATGGCCAAGCACCGGCCGCAGCCTGTAGCAGAACGCCACCGTCTCGCCAAGACCGGTAAAAAGAACCACGGCGAACTCTGCGCGTGGCGACGGGTAAGGGACGTCGCGGCCTCGTAGATCCGGCCACGTCACTATCAACGTTTAAGCGCATCGCCTCGAGAGAGAGCGAGGATAGAAGCGGTCTGCCAACGCCCTGAAAAATGGGCTTCGAGAGGCCAGGCCAACCCATATATGAGAGCCAAATCCGGCCCGGAAGCCGAAACAATCGAACCGGGAAGCCGGAAATTCCTGGCCATGCCGCGAAGTGAGGAATTCAAAGCGCGGGATTTTCCCAGCCGACCACAAACAACCTGTCCCCGTTTCCTTTCTTATGAACCTGACAGTTATGGCACACTGAGTTTGGTTGAGGTTGTTCGTAACCCCCGTTCAACAAGAGCCGATGCGATTGCTGCGGCTAAGGAATTAAGTACCCGGAGTATCGCGGCAGTCCCTGAGGAAAGCATTTCTGATATCATAACGAATCGCTTGCTTCGTGCTGAAGCACGTGTAGAAATTATTCAGCTTTTAACAGATCGCAGTCTGTCTCAGTTTAAATATGACTATCTAGAAGCGGTACTTCATGATCCGAACGAGCGTGTCGCCGAGTTGGCGGGAATCGCTTATTATGAATGGGCTGAAGATGATCAAGAGGTCGAGAAATTTCTGCTCGCCTTGTTGAAGGAGTCTTCGCATGCGGCTTTACGAACTCGTTCGGCGCGCGCATTAAAAAATATGGGGCCTCAATATTTAAGTGAGATGATTGAGCAATTAAAGCACGAAAAAAGTGCATCGGCGGCATATGCGCTGTGTGAAGCACTTGTTGATTATCGGACACCAGAATCGATTGAGGCCCTGAATGAAATTGCAAACAATATTGAACGCTCTTTCGTCACAGACTCGTATCTTGGAGATGATCGCCGGATTCGATCCGAAGATGTTAGGGCATTTTGCATTAAACCCCTTGAATCTATGGTGGTTGCACCATTTTGATGTTGTGATGCGTTGATTGCCACTGAAAACCGGAATGTACGAATGTACGGGAATGTACGGGTCAGAATGTACGGGTCAGAGAATGTACGGGTCAGTCCGCACATAGTTGCAACTCGGATTTTAATCGCTACCGAACTCGATCTCGGGGTGCCCGATACGCTTTGACCGCCCGGTGGATGTTGCTGCGGCTGCCCATCTCCAGTTTCGCGCTCACCCACTCGTCGCTCACCACGC
>DAOLCW010000168.1:0-5404 GCA_035327665.1 Kiritimatiellia bacterium | reverse complement strand
CAAGCCCACGCCCCCGGCCGGCTTGCCCGGCCGGAGCGAAAGTTTCGTCCCCGCCCCGCCCCACACCCCAAGCCCACGCCCCCGGCCGGCTTGCCCGGCCGGAGCGAAAGTTCCGTCCCCGCGCCGCCACCCCAACCCAACCGCCACGACATTCCTCAAACCGCTCTAGCCGCGTTGGTGACAACGCGGAGGTCCCGCAGCAGCGCCTCGTCGTTGAGGGGGTTCCGGAGTCCGCGTTCTTGCGAACGCGGACTACGGATTCATATTCCTTCCCGGCGGCGAATACAGCATCCGGTTGGTCCAGGTAATCGTTCCATTGTGATTTCGCTGGATGATTACCAACGAATCCGACGGATCGATCACATCGGTATTCGCCAAGGCCCCACCCACCCATCGGTAGAAGTTGCCGTTGGTATGCATGTAATACCGGCGGGCCGGGGAGATTTGCGAGCCAACTCCAAATCCGCCGCCATTGGGCGTGTTGTTGAGGATGCGGATTTCATCCGGGGGATGATGGAACGGGGAAATCATCACCGATGCGCTATTGGTATTTGGCCGGAGGCCGCTATGCGCAAAGTTCATACTGGCAAGTTGGGTCCGCGAAGGCAGGCCATGACTGACCAGGTGATAGTTGGTGGTGCCAACAGCGCCAGCCAGGGGGCCAATTACAAAGCTGTTCGTCGGGACCTGACCGATCAGCACGAGGCTTCGGGGATCTGCGGTTGACGGAAGCTCAAGGTTAAAGGTCTGGCGAAGCGGCACCGGTACCTCGTTGGCGGGAGCATCGAGCGTAGGTCCGCCCAATAGATAACGCCAGGTGTTGTCATCGCGCAACCAGACCTGCATGGTCGCCACATTGACGACTTCTCCGGCCATGATGGTGGAGTTGTACCAAGAGATCTTCGGCGCATCCACAAAGTTGTCTGCCCCGTCCAGGATATTCGTCCCGAACACATAGGCAATCGTGTTGGTGTCGGGGACAAAGAACAACGAGTGCCAGTTCTCCCCCGGATTCAGCGGCAGAGCCTTGGTCACATAGATTTCCTGACTGGCCCGGCGAACCGTGTTGGTGATTTGCCAACGACCCGGGCGGGCAATCCGGTAGAACCGGTAGGTCGTGCTCGTTAACTCGCCGGGACGAACCCGCGACGCGCCACCAACGTCGAACATCGCCGGACGGTTGGTGTAGAGCATGAACTGCCAGGCGTTCGACAACGCGTTCACGAAACCGGCGGCGGTGTCGACATGCAACACGTCGTAGTCACGGTCTTCCTGACCGGTCCAGAAGACTTCCAGATCCAGATCCACCCGGTTCACCCCCTGGGTCACACTGAACCGGTCGGTGCTGCCGGTGACGATGGTGGGAATCCCAACATTACCCGCCTCATCCCGGCCCCGGATGTAAACCCGGTAGAAGGTATCAAAGTCGAGATTGGAGATCACCAGGTTGGTGAAGGCAAAGGTATGGAGGACATTGGTCCATCCCGGGGTCATCCGGGAGAGCGTATTGGTGACCGCCCCGGCGAGGGAGTCGCCACTGCCTTCGTCGATGGGGTAGTATTCCACCAGATACGAATCCCAAGGGGATAGCTCTGAGCTGTCGCTTTGCCGCCAGCCCGCCGCTTCGGCCTCGGTGGCTCCACCCGGAGCCCACTCAACCTTGATTTCTTCTGTCTCGTCAATGGTGGAGTCAAACACATTGCCGACAATGGCATCGGTGGCCCGGATGTTGGCAACTTGGACCGGCGGATTGGTGTCGACCCGGACCACGATCGGCTTGATGTTACCCCGCGAGCGGTCGTCGGGCCGGTCGTTGTCGTCGTCGATGGCGAACACGAATCCGGTGATCACCCCTTGATGACCGAGGATGCTGAACACATCGTTGGTCAAACCAAAGGCCCGGCGGACGCCCGCATTGGTCGAAGCGGGAACAGAGGTGTTGATGCCGGGAACAACAATCCGGTACTCATCGACGCCCGAGAGATCGTCGTAGGCTTCCGCCCACATGATGTTGAGTTGATTGGTGCTGATCCATTCGGACAACGGTTGGAGCACGATCGAATCGACAAAAACTTGGGGGCCGGTGGTATCAACCCGGACCACCCGAAGATCGACGATTCCCTCGATGCCGACGCCCCACGAAAGCATTTCGTATTCGGGATTGATGTTGGTTACCACCCGGTCGCCGAGGCTGAGCCAGGAGGTGGTGTCTGTGTCGAAATACTCAAGGCGCAGGGTCACATTGTCTCCCGCGAACCGACCGGCGAACAAGGACAGAGTGCCCGGATCCTCCTGAGGCGGAAGCCGGAACGACGATAGCGGACTGCTGTTGGCAAAGAAGCCAAGACGATTGACGCCGGCAAAGATTGGAGGCAACGCCGTCCAATGGACATTGCCTTCGGTAATGTTCGTTCCGTTGTTTGAAACATAGGTCCAAGCTCCGGTAATTGTGCCGAAAACGGGCCAACCTTGAGCGGCCTCGAACCCTTCGGAATATCCAACTCCAACGGCGTTCTTGATCATCACCGAATCGATGGTCGGACCCCGGATGTCATTGTCTTCAACTCGAAGATGTCCGACACGAAGACTGTACACAACCGAGCGATCATTCGGACGGTCGTTATCGGTGTCGGGTATGGTGACCCGGATCGGTCGACCCGTGGTGCCTGCACCCATAAGTTGATTGATCAGGTTTCCGTCAAAGTTTGAGAAAGTCCAGACGTTGGTAAGCAATTGGTTGGTCGCGGTCTGGGGTGTAGACAACGTGGAATTAAAGTCAGAGATGTTTCCGATCATCACACTTCCGACGCTGAAACTCATAACGTCGTTGGTGGTGCCACTGGTGCCACGGGAAATGCCTGAATGGACATCACGGGCACTGAATCTGAATTCAAGCCCAAGCGCGGCGGCATTGGCCAATTCGCGATCGGTCACAAAGTGCACAACATTCGATGAATTATTTGCGTCATCACCGCCTCCGCGCCGACTGATGTTGCGGACAGTTCCTTGAATCGCACTTCCATTGGTGGTGATGGCAAAGGGCATATTCACCAATGCGCCCGGTATGTTCATGTTCGGCGCAAACGGAGCATTGGTGTCGTTGTCGACTACCCGCACCAATCCGAAGAACCGGTTACTGAC
Organism: Kiritimatiellia bacterium; assembly: GCA_035327665.1. Lineage (GTDB taxonomy): Bacteria > Verrucomicrobiota > Kiritimatiellia > CAIVKH01 > CAIVKH01 > DAOLCW01. The sequence goes on along the minus strand of DAOLCW010000168.1, from coordinate 2,263 downwards.
CCACAGGTTATCGTTGACCCGGTCGAAGTCGGCGTCGGTCATGGTGGCCCGGATCGGCCGGTTGCTGAGGCCGTTGGCAAACAGATCGCCGACCTCATTGTAAGTGAAGGAGGTAAACGCCCACACGCTGGTCGCAGTGGACAGGGTGCTGTCGGCGGTACTCCGGCTTGCCGAGTAGTTTGCGCTGTCGGCAGTGGTCCAGCCATCGATGGTGATGTGCATGTTGGTCTGGTTTTCGGTGTTGCCCCGGACCAGACCGCTGATTTCATCGAACACATTGAATGAGAAGGCGACGGGATTGGTGGCCGAGGCCTGGGCCAGCATCCGGTCGGTCACCTCGAAGTAGGTGATGGGCTGGGCGTTGAACTGGACGTTTTCAAAGCGGGTTGCGCCACCGGAACTACCGTTGATGGTGACACGGATGTACACCGTCGCGGCATTGTTGAGAGCGGTTACAGCGGAAAAGTCGCGGGTAATGATTTCGCCGTTCGACCAGGCGGTTCCCGAGGTGGGAGGATTGATCACTCCGCCAAAGTCGGTAAACGTCGTTCCATCGGTAGACCATGCAACCTGAACACTGTCGTATCCGGTGGCCGCGCGCCAAGTGGCGAAGGTCATGACCAGACTCTGATAGTGGCTCATGTTGATGAGGAACTGGAAATTACTTCCATTGTTGGGTGAGGCGCCCGGACTGAATGCCTCTCCGGATGCGTCCGAACCCACCGCATTGAGGGTCGTCCCTGCAAAGTAATTGATCGAACCGGGCAGGTTGTTGATGAAGGTACCCGACCCGTGGCTAACCCCAAGCCGGTTCCCGCTATCGTTAAAGTTCCACCCGGCAAGCAACACGGTTGGTGACGTCGAGGATATGACGTTGTTCCCGGCGAGGACACGAAGTCCATTGGCTCCGACTTCGGGAGGGGTGGAATCGTTGTCGATCACCCGGATCCAGCCCTTGAGGACATCGTCGATAAAGGCTTGGTCATCCACACGGTCGTCGTCGCTGTCGGCGAGGAAGGCGGAGACGGGGAGATCCTGACCCTGGAAGGAGGTGCCGTCGCCACCCCACATATCGGAGATCCGGTCGAAGGTGAAGAGGGAACTTGAGAACGACCAGACATTGGTGGCCGCCTCATTGGTGGTGAGGGCATCCGGGGTACTCCGGGCGGCGACAAAGTGGGAAATGTTGCTGGTCACCAATTCAGGAATGGTGATGTTCACGTTGGTCGAAGGATCGCCGGCGCTGGCCCGCTGCAAGCCGGTGTATTCATCGAACGCCTTGATGATCACGTCCATCCCGTAGGTGGCGAGTTCGCGGTCAGTTACAAAGAACCGGCGCAATTCGACTTCATCCCCGTCTTCCTCGATCGTCACCGACTGGGAGCCCGCCGCGCTTTGGTTGACGAGGACATTCATCCCGCCTTCGCCACGCACCGGGGGATCGGGATCGTCGTCGTATACATAGAACCGGAGAGGCCAGTTGATGGTGACGGCCCGGTTGGTGGGCACAGCGTTTCCACTGTTGGGCGCGGCAACAGTCCCCGACCCGGCCGTGGCCGCCTCGGCGGATACGGTCACGAAGTACTGTTCCTCGAAGTTGATGTTGGTGATGTTGAAGGCGGACACTTGATAGGTGGTGACCACCGAGGCCCCGTTGAAGCCAAACCGGTAGTCGAAGAACCGGTCGAGGTTGAACTCGTTGGTTGCGGCGCCGATGGCCAAGGGATCCCAGTTGGGATTGATCCGGCCTTGAGGCGATCCGATATTCGTTACCGACGAATTGTTGTTGGTAAGGAACATCCCGAATCCGCTGGGGGCATCCCACCGCACCGCGAAGTCGATCAGCCCCACCGATCGCAGTTCGGCATCGCTGAGGTTGGTGACAACCTGCCCGTAGAACGCGGGATTGTAGTTGGTGCCGATGTAGACCAACGAGGGTACCGGGCCGAAATTCTCGTGCCATTGGTCGGGCAGGCTCCACATCGTCTGCTCCCAACTCGGAGAGATCCGAATGTGGTCGAAGATCAAGTCATCGACGTTTTGCCCGGCGAGCCGGATGCCGGTGATCTGGGAAATGTTCACGTTGGTCAGCACCGTGGTCCAAGCCAATTCCCGGTCGGGATCGGTATGCAGGAGTTGATTCTCGGCATAGGCTCGTCCTTTAAGTACTTGCTCGTCGAAGTCGTAGCTCATGACGATCAGGTAGGTATCGCCCCCGACCAGCGTCCAGGTCGTATTGGTGTGCAACGCGGAGTTGGTGGCC
>DAOLCW010000167.1:0-5422 GCA_035327665.1 Kiritimatiellia bacterium | reverse complement strand
CCGGCCAACCCCTTACGGGCGGCTATTTGCCCTTCCCCTCCCCCCCCCCCCCTCCTTCACCGTAATCCCGTTCCCCCCCTTCCCCCCAAACCCCGAACGATGCACCAAGCCCCCCGCACCCCCCCCGCCGCGACCCGCATTCCCCGACGAACCCGCGCCGCCTCCCCCTCCCGCAACCACCAGAACCTCGACATTGGTCACCCCCACCGGTGGGGTAAACGTCGCCGATCCGACATTCGTAAAGACATGCACGTAATAATTCGTCCCGTTGATATCCATCTGGGAAATCGCTCCCCCCGTTCCCGACCCCACCGCCGCTGGCGCCGCCCCCGGTGCATACGGCGACACCCGGTTGCTCCACCGCATCGTCCCACCCGCCGTCCCCGCGTAATTGGTGACCGACCGACCCGAAACCACCCCGAACATCAGACGTTCCGCCGTTCCCGCAACCGTCACCCCCGACGTCGCCGAATGCCCGTCGTTGCCCGCAAACACTCCCGTTGGCGTGGTCTGTGAAACCCCGTCAAACGTGACCGCCCCCACCACCGCCCCCTGGGTCAGATTCCCGCTCCACGTCACACTCAACGTGTTCGCTCCCGTCGGAGGATTCACCAAACGGTAGATATACACCCGGGTATGATGATACGTCGTAGATCCATACGTCGTCGCCCTCGCCCGCGTCCCCACCAATTCCATCGCCTGACCACCATAGGTCACCGTATTGACCGTCTGATTGTTCTGGTTCCGGTAGCTGATCCCCACCATCAACACCCGGCTGTTCCCCTGCACCCCGGAGTTATACGAAAACGAATGCGAACTCGCCGACGCCGACGCGTTCGACGAAACCGCCGACCCCACCACCGTAATCGACTGAAATCCCGACCCCGCCAACGGCGCCGTTCGTAGCGTATTTGTCTCACCCAAAGCCACCGGATCCAGCCGGTCCATCCCCTGACCCGGCGGACTCAAATACAACGGCTTGTAAACATACCCCTGCCCCCGTGCATCAAGTACCCCCGCCCCCGCCGCCAAAACGCAGGCGACTCCCAACCAGCGTGCCGGGCGAAATCCAAGCCGGAAATCACTCAACCCTGCCAAGACACCGACCATTTTGGGAAAAAAGGGCATAACCATCCACAAAACAGCAATCCGTATGCCAAAAGCTCGGGTAAAACCCTACTCATCCATCCACCAAGCCATAAACAACACGAATCCCTCTAAAAAATGTAATCAATTCGCCCAAAAAAGACGAGCAGGAAACCTTTTCTCCCTCAACCAACCCTCGCAGATTCCGCTAAAGTCCATACTTCAAGGTCATTTATGAACAAAACCACCCGCTGGCATTCAGAAATGAGCCCTCATCGAACTCTGCCCACTCTCCCTTGCCCGCCTCCCCCCAAATCACCCACCAAGACCAAAATATGACAAACCGGTTTCGCATAGATGAAACTCCGGCAGGGATTTTTGCCCATGGCAAGGCGCCAAGCGCCGCCTTGAAGCTTAACTCCAGTGGTAACGGTGCAGGCTCAACTTCCTCGCCCACCGCTTCGGCATCTTCTCCGCAAAATGCCCGGCCAGCGTCCCCCCCGCCTTGGCCAACGTGTAGAGACCATAATAAGGCAACCAAAACGGATGCTTGGTCAACATATGCACGAATTCCTTCCACAGGTACGAAAAGCCCATCGATGCACTCGTCCCCATATCATGACGCGGAAAAATCACCGTCAGCGAATAAATGCTGTCGAAATAGCGGCGGAACACCACCCGCAACGTGTAGTTATGCGAATGAATCACCACCGACGCCGGCTGATACACCACCGCATACCCCGCATTCATCACATCCCGCGAAAATTGCTGGTCCTCGCTCATAATCAACGACTCATCAAACGGATGCTCCAGCAACACCTCCCGCCGAATCGCCGCGCTCACGTTCGAGAAAAACACCTGCTCCAGCGTCAACGGCTTCCGGTGCTCCTTCGCCCGCCGCTCCGCCAACCCCCCCGGAAAATGTGTCTCCAAAAAATACCGCTCCATCGGGTTCGCCTCCGGATAAGGAACCTGTCGCGAATACACCGCCGCCACCTCCTCATCCTCAAACGGAGCCAAAAGCGCGCTCAACCAGTCCTCGTCACGCGGCAGCGCATCCTGCGTCATCAGGATCACCACCTCCCCCTTCGCCTCCCTCGCCCCCAAATTCCGCGCCCCTCCATGCGAAAACCTCCCCGCCGGAATCACCCGCACCCGGTCATAGCGCCCCGCGATCTCCCGCGTCCCGTCCGTCGAATCCGAATCCACCAGCACCACCTCACCCGGACACACCGGACGCTGCGAAAAAATCGCATCCAACAACTTCGGAAGGTACCCCGCCGCATTCAACACCGGGATCACCACCGACAAACGCTCATCATATGCTTGGATCGAAGACATAAACCATCCGCCGGAAGGCCACCCTCCGGCGCGCGCGATGTCCTACCACGACCGCCCCTCCGTGAAAAGAAAAACTCCCGCCCCAATTTTGGCTTGGCGATCTCCCCTTCCTCGATATGCTCGGGTATCTTTTTGCCCCATCAGCTACTGAGACCATTATGGCCAAATACATCTTCATCACCGGCGGCGTTGTTTCCTCCCTCGGCAAAGGCATCACCGCCGCCTCCATCGGACGCCTCCTCATCAACCGGGGCCTCGCCGTCCGCATGCTCAAGATGGACCCCTACCTCAACGTCGACCCCGGCACCATGAGCCCCTACCAGCACGGCGAAGTCTACGTCACCGACGACGGCGCCGAAACCGACCTCGACCTCGGCCACTACGAACGCTTCACCGGCCAACCCACCTCCCGGAACTCCAACTTCACCGCCGGACGCATCTACTGGGACGTCCTCCGCAAAGAACGCCGCGGCGACTACCTCGGCCACACCATCCAGATGATCCCCCACATCACCGATGCCATCATCGCCAACATCCGCGCCGTCGCCGAACCCCGCGTCGACATCGTCGTCGCCGAAATCGGCGGCACCGTCGGCGACATCGAAGGCCTCACCTTCATGGAAGCCATCCGCCAGATCGGACTCGAAGACGGACGCGAAAACGTCATGTATGTCCACATGACCTACGTCCCCTTCATCAAAGCCGCCGGCGAAGTCAAAACCAAACCCAGCCAGCAATCCGTCGCCAAACTCCGCGAAATCGGCATCCTCCCCGACGCCCTCATCTGCCGCTCCGAAGTCGCCCTCAGCGACGACGTCCGCCGCAAACTCTCCCTCTTCTGCAACGTCTCCCACGACGCCGTCATCGAAGAGCAGGACGTCCAACACAGCATCTACGAAGTCCCCCTCGTCCTCTCCGAGCAAGGCCTCGACGAAATCATCATGGTCCACTTCCGCCTCGCCCGCCCCCCCGCCCGCATGCTCGAATGGCGCCGCATGATCGACGCCATCAAAAACCCCCGCGACGAAGTCCGCATCGGCGTCGTCGGCAAATACTCCGAACTCCAGGACGCCTACAAATCCCTCTACGAAGCCATCGACCACGGCGGCATCGCCCACCAAGTCCGCGTCAAAATCGTCAAAATCGCCGCCGAAGACATCGAAGACGGCACCGGCCTCGATGCCCTCGCCGACGTCCACGGCATCCTCATCCCCGGCGGCTTCGGCTCCCGCGGCATCGAAGGCAAAATCCAAGCCATCCGCTACGCCCGCGAAAACGGCGTTCCCTTCCTCGGCATCTGCCTCGGCCTCCAATGCGCCGTCATCGAATACGCCCGCCACGTCTGCGCCATCCCCGGCGCCAACTCCACCGAAATCAATCCCAAGACCGCCGACCCCGTCGTCTGCCTCATGGAAGAACAGGAACACGTCATCGACCTCGGCGCCTCCATGCGCCTCGGCGCCTGGCCCTGCAAACTCAAAACCGAAACCCGCGCCCGCCTCTGCTACGGCTCCGAAACCATCTCCGAGCGCCACCGCCACCGCTACGAAGTCAACAACGCCTACCGCGAACGCCTCGAACAAGCCGGCCTCACCCTCTCCGGACTCTCCCCCGACGGCCACCTCGTCGAAATGGTCGAAATCACCAGCCACCCCTGGTTCGTCGCCTGCCAATTCCACCCCGAACTCAAATCCCAGCCCCTCGCCCCCCACCCCCTCTTCCGTGACTTCATCGGCGCCGCCACCGATTGGATTTGCCGCGCCGGATCAAAATTTGTAACCGAAAACATCTAGCCACACCCCTTCCCGGAGATCCCCCCCTTGAGCCAGAACCTTCCCGCAATCATCGCCCTCGAAGACGGCACCCTATTCCACGGCGAATCCTTCACCGGACCCGGCACCGCCTACGGCGAACTCGTCTTCAACACCTCCATGACCGGCTACCAGGAAATCCTCACCGATCCCTCCTACCACGGCCAGATCGTCACCATGACCTACCCCCTCATCGGCAACTACGGCATCAACCCCCACGACGTCGAATCCACACGCCCCCACGTCGCCGGCTTCGTCGTCGGCGAATGCAGCCGCATCCCCAGCAACTGGCGCAGCACCCAATCCCTCCCCGACTACCTCCGCCAGCACAACCTCCTCGGCATCCATCGCGTCGACACCCGCGCCGTTACCTTCCACATCCGCTCCCGTGGCGCCATGAAATGTGTCATGTCCACCCAAGACCTCGACCCCCAAAGCCTCGTCGCCCAAGCCAAAGCCTCCCCCGGACTCCTCGGCCGCGACCTCGCCTCCGAAGTCACCCAACCCCAACCCGCCGAATGGCCCCCCCAAGGCCACACCCTCTACCGCGTCATCGCCCTCGACTGCGGCATCAAAACCAACCAGCTCCGCATCCTCAACCAACTCGGCTGCCACGTCACCGTCGTCCCCATCGGCACCGACCCCGCCTCCGTCATCGCCACCCGCCCCCACGGCTTCTTCATCTCCAACGGCCCCGGCGACCCCGACGGCGCCGCCGCCGCCCAAGCCTTCGTCAAAGCCATCATCGACAGCGGCATCCCCACCTTCGGCATCTGCTTCGGCCACCAGCTCATCGCCCTCGCCCTCGGCGGCGCCACCTACAAAATGAAATTCGGCCATCGCGGCGGCAACCAGCCCATCAAAGACCACACCACCGGAAAAGTCGAAATCACCTCCCAGAACCACGGCTTCTGCGTCGATCCCCAAACCCTCCCCCCCGACGTCGAAGTCACCCACGTCAACCTCAACGACAACACCTGCGCCGGCCTCCGCCACAAAACCAAACCCCTCTTCTCCGTCCAATACCATCCCGAAGCCGCCCCCGGCCCCCACGACTCCATGTACCTCTTCCCCCGCTTCATCCAATCCATGCAATCCCCCCCCCCCCCCCCCCCCCCCCCCCCCCCCCTCCCCCCCCCCCCCCCCCCCCCCCCCCCCCCCCCCCCCCCCCCCCCCCCCCCCCC